>NZ_CP133133.1:652867-979301 GCF_030908625.1 Paludicola sp. MB14-C6
ATTGTATTCTCTTTTGTAATTTCATCACATAATGAGCTGAAACGAGGCTCTTCATGAATGAATAAACCTAATGAATGACCTAAGCCATGACCAAAGCAGCCTTCATAACCTTGAGAATAGATATAATCACGAGCAACTTTATCAATATCGCTATACTTTTTACCGGCACAAATTGCTTCAAGAGCCATAAGTTGTGAGGTTAAAACAGTATCGTATACTTTCTTTTGCTCATCGGATATTTTACCTAATGCTACTGTTCGAGTCATATCGCTGCAATAGCCGTTATATGCTGCACCAAAATCCATTGTGATGAAATCGCCATTTTCTACTTTTTTTACAGATGGTACGCCATGAGGTAGAGAGCTGTTTGTACCAGAAACTACAATGCTGTCAAACGCAAGATTGCTTGCACCTAACTTTTTCATTGTATATTCAAGTTCTAAGGCAATTTCAACTTCTGTCATACCTGGTTTGATGTAATCCAAAATATGAAGAAATGCTTTATCTGTAATTTCTTGTGCTTTCGTGATAAATCCAATTTCCTCTTCACTTTTAATGGATCTTAAATCAGAAATAAAATTGCTTAGGCCATTTGTATTTAAGAAGTGATAACTTGGTAGCTTATCGCAATACTTTTGAAATTGTCCAACAGTCATGCTGCCTGCTTCAATTGCAACTGTTTTTACTTCGTTCTCTTTTAGTATACCATCAATCTGAGCAAAAATATCATTGTCTTGTAAAATTACATCAAAATCTGTAATAACAGTTTTTGCTTTTTCAATGTAACGAAAGTCAATAATGAAATATGCTTTTTTTGAAGTAACAACTAATGTACCGGCAGATGACTTCATGTTCGTAAAATAACGTCTGTTTTCTGCTGAAGTTATGATTGCCGCATCTGCACCTTCCGGTAGTGCATTCATTAAAGTGACTAAAGATTGATTCATGTCAATTCCCTACTTTCTTTTTTCTGTTATAATATTTGCAATAACCCATCAATTGCCAAGATATAGCTATGCTTTCCAAAGCCGGCAATACAGCCTGCACATACAGGGCCAATAACGGATTTACTTCTAAAATCTTCTCTACCAAAGATATTGGAGAAATGGACTTCAATACAAGGAATATGCACAGCCGCAATTGCATCACGAATGGCGTAGCTATAATGTGTATAAGCACCTGCGTTTAATACAATACCATCGTATTGCTTTCTAGCTGCATGAATTTTATTGATAATTTCGCCTTCTATATTGGATTGATAGATTTCGCAATTAACCGAGATGCTAGAACAATAATCTAAAATCTGTTGATTGATGCTTTCAAATGACTCTTTCCCGTATATCGAGGCTTCCCGTTCTCCGGTTAGGTTAATATTCGGTCCATGAATCACAATGATTTGCTTTTTCATGTCATTCTCCCTTCAATAGAGATAAATATATCTGTTTCATAAAAGCAGAATCCTCCGCTTGTGTTCCTGCCGATTCACAAATAAATGTTGGAGCTAACCCTTTCTTGGCTATCAATTCGGCTAAAGGCTCAAATTGAGGGCCATATATGGTATCTTCAAAAGTAAGATGGCGCTTTTCTCCGCCTTTATCGGTGTATTCAATTTTAGAAAAATGAGAATGAAACACTTTCAATCGGTCAAAACCAAGCTCAGCTTCAATTGTATCAATAATCTTAGCATAATCAGCTTGATTTGCAATACCGCCAAATGTTCTTGCATTTAAATGACCAAAATCAATGCAAGGTATCATACGTTCATCCACCTTGCATAATTGCATTACCTCGTATAAATCTCCAAGTTGATTTACTTTTCCCATTGTTTCCGGACAAATATGAATATGACCTAATTCAAGCTCATCCAGTTCTAATTGTGCTCTTTGCAAGGTATCCTTTGCATAGTCTAAGGCTTGTTCTCTTGATAACTTCCCGCAAGAACCCGAATGCACAACAATTCGAGTGGCACCCATTGCATTTGCGGCAGTTGCAGATTCTACGATATAACGAATACTGTTATCACGTTTTTCTTTTTCTATACTGGATAGCGAAATATAGTATGGCGCATGAAGCGATAAAGCGATATTATGCTCTAAAGCTAACATCCCAAATTCATTTGCAGCTTTAGGGTTAACCTTTACCCCTCTGCCACATTGATATTCATATGCATCTAAATCAAATTCTTTTAGATACTTTGGTATATCCTTATTGGTTTTATATCCTTTTGCTAAAAAGCTATCGGAATTTCCTGCAGGTCCAAATTTAGCAAGCATTTTCTTTACTCTTCCTTTTATTGTAACGCTTAATATGTCTTGATTCAAGCATTCTTTTCAATTTAAAAAATTTACCGTCTTCTAACTCAAACGGTGTCACTAAAATTGTAAAAAATCTTTTTAAATTGCCGCCTACTATATCGGTATATATTTGATCTCCCACAACAGCAATTTCATTTCTTGGTAATCCAAGCTTTTTTTGTGCTTTTGTAAATCCACTTGTTAAAGGCTTACATCCCATGGCAACAAAGTCGAGTTTCAAATTATTTGCAAACGGTTCAATTCGTTCAAACGTATTATTCGATACGATAATTAGCTTAATATTGTTGCCTTTCATTACGTCTAACCAATCGGATATATGCGCTTTTATTTCTTGACTTCCATGTGTTGTTAGCGTATTATCTACATCTAGTATAATTCCCTTAATATTATATTGGTTAAGCAATGGAATATCGATACTTGTTACATCAGGAAGAATGAGGTTTGGAATAAAAACAGACATATAATACTCCTTTCCGTTGGCTAATTAAAATTTTTCATATTATTTATTGTTTATATTTCAATGTAATTCATACATATCTATTTCTTTTTACAAATGAAAAAGCGAGCATATTGCTCGCTTTCATTTGTTAATTTGTTTACATAATGTTGCAAAACATTATGTATTAGGAACACTGAAACTATTTAAACTTGCGTTTACGAGCAGCTTCTGATTTTTTCTTACGTTTTACAGAAGGCTTTTCATAGTGTTCTCTTTTACGTACTTCAGCAAGTACACCAGATTTTGCACAAGATCTTTTAAATCTTCTTAGGGCACTATCTAAAGACTCATTATCTTTTACACGAACTTCTGACACTTTATTCCCTCCCTTTGCCAAAAGGCAGAGGTTAATATTATTTGAGCAACAACGCTTAAATAATATCGCGTTGCAACTTAATACAACAGCTATATTATACAATATACAACTATATGATGTCAAGCTTTTCTGAAATTTTTGTTATACTCACTTATAAAATACTATTTAACAACAATATTTACAAGTTTATTTGGTACATAAATTTCTTTCACGATTGTTTTTCCTGAAATAACTTCAAGAACTTTTTCATCTGTTTTCGCAACAGAAATTGCAGTATCTTTGTCACAATCGGTTTCTAACATCACTTTTGCTTTTACTTTGCCGTTAATTTGTACAGCTACTTCAACAGTTGATTCTTTGCATTTTTCTTCATCGTATGTTACCCAATGTTCTGCATTTAAAACGCCGCTGAATCCTAATTGCTGATAAATTTCTTCCGTAATATGTGGAGCGAATGGATTTAACATGATTAACAATGCTTTATACTCTGCTTTGTTAATTTTGCCAACACCAGCGATATCATTTAACAATGCCATCATACTTGCAATTGCAGTATTAAATTTTAAGTTCTCAATATCTTCACTTACTTTTTTAATCGTACGATGGAATGGCGCTTCTAACTCTTTAGTGAAACTGTTGCCTTCTACTACGTTCTCTTGTAAATTCCAAACTCGATCTAAGAAACGTTTACAGCCTTTGATGCTAGTTTGACTCCATGGAGCAGATTTTTCAAAATCTCCAATGAACATTTCATATAAACGCATGGTATCTGCACCATATTCATTTACAATATCATCAGGATTTACAACGTTACCACGAGATTTACTCATCTTCTCGCCATTTTCGCCCAAAATCATACCATGGCTAGTGCGTTTTGCATATGGCTCTTTGCAGCTAACTACGCCGATATCGTATAAGAATTTGTGCCAAAATCTTGAATACAATAAGTGAAGGGTTGTATGCTCCATACCACCATTGTACCAGTCAACCGGTAACCAATATTCCAATGCTTCTCTTGCAGCCAATACATCCATATTATCAACATCACAATAACGTAAAAAGTACCAAGATGAACCTGCCCATTGAGGCATAGTATCTGTTTCACGTTTTGCTTCACCACCACAATGCGGACAAGTTGTATTTACCCATGAATCTAACTTAGATAATGGAGATTGTCCATCCTCTGCTGGCTCAAATGATTCTAAATCAGGCAATTTTAAAGGTAATTCACTTTCAGATATTGGAACATAGCCGCATTTTTCACAATATACAATTGGAATTGGCTCGCCCCAATATCGTTGACGAGAAAAAACCCAGTCTCTTAATTTAAAGTTTACTTTTGGTGTTCCAAGCTTTTGTTCGTCTAACCATTCAACGATTTTAACTTTTGCTTGTTCAACTGTTAATCCGTTTAAAAAGCCCGAATTTACCATAACACCAGTATCGCAATCGGTAAATGCTTCTTTTTCAATATCTCCGCCTGCAACTACTTCAATGATCGGTAAATCAAATGCCTTCGCAAATTCATAGTCACGAGTGTCATGTGCAGGAACTGCCATGATAGCACCTGTACCATATGTCATTAAAACATAGTCGGAAATATAAATTGGAATTTCTTTATTGTTTACTGGGTTGATTGCAGTAATACCATCTATGCGAACGCCCGTTTTCTCTTTAATTACTTCCGTACGCTCAAAATCCGATTTTTTAGATGCCTTCACTTGATATTCTTTTATTTCATCAATGTTTTTAATAACATCTTCTTTTTTTGCAATCATTGGGTGTTCCGGTGAGATTACCATATAGGTTGCACCAAATAACGTATCCGGTCTTGTTGTATAAATCATAAGTTCATCGCCAGTAGAAGTCATGAATTTTACTTCTGCACCTGTTGAACGACCAATCCAGTTCTTTTGAGAAGTTTTTACACGATCAATATAATTAACATCATCTAAGTCATCAATTAGGCGTTGTGCATATTCCGTAATTTTTAACATCCATTGGCTCTTAACCTTACGAATAACTTCACCTTGACAACGTTCACAAGTTCCGTTTACAACTTCTTCATTTGCCAATACAACTTTACAAGAAGTACACCAGTTTACAGCCATCTCGCTCTTATAAGCTAAACCACGTTTAAATAGTTGTAAGAAAATCCATTGTGTCCATTTATAATATTTAGGATCGGTTGTATTGATTTCTCTATCCCAATCGAAAGAAAGACCAAGAGATTTTAATTGTGATTTAAAGCGAGCAACGTTTTGTTCTGTTACGATTTCTGGATGAATATGGTTTTTCATTGCAAAGTTTTCTGTTGGTAAACCAAACGCATCCCAACCCATAGGATATAAAACATTGTAGCCTTGTAATCTGCGTTTACGTGCAACAATATCAAGTGCCGTATAAGAACGTGGATGTCCTACGTGTAGGCCTTGTCCGGATGGATATGGGAACTCTACTAAAGCATAGTATTTTGGCTTAGTATAGTCGTTGGTAGCACGAAACGCTTTGGTATCGTCCCATTTTTTTTGCCATTTTGCTTCGATCTCGCTAAAATTGTAATTCACTGTCTTATGCTCCTTTTCATTTGTATCATGAAATTATTTTAACATTTCCGTTATATCTAATTTTTCGCCATCAGCCCAAAGCTTTTCAAGATTATAATAGTTTCTTGTTTCTTCATAAAAAACATGAACGATAACATCGTTATAATCTAATACAATCCAGTTCGCATTTTGATATCCCTCAACACGTTCCGGTGCTCTGCCAATCTCTTTTAGTTTAAATTCAACTTCATCTACCAATGCTTTTACATGAGTTGAGTTGTTTGCAGAAGCAATTACAAAATAATCACTAATAATAGTAAGGTCTCTTACTTTAATTGCTTCAATTTTGTCTGCTTTTTTATCGTCAAGAATTTTCACTATATGTTTTGTTAGTTCTAATGAATTCATTCAATTTCTCCTATCAATTTATTCTATCGTTGCGGAAGAGTTGCTATCAGTTGAAGAATTTATCGGTGCGTCAACATCAGTTTCGTTTGGATTACTGCTGCTTGGTGAAACAGATGTAATTGGGTCACTTTCGTTACTCATTCCATCGTCATTTTTACTGCTAACACTAATTGGTTTACTGCTTGGGCTGGTAGTATTCTTTGAACTTGTATGATTGGATACCGTTTTGCTGCTCTGTTGGTTACTCGTAATTGAGCGTGAAGAGGAATCCAATTCATAAATACCAAGCTTTTCTGCAGGAACTTTAGGCGAATAAGGCCTAAAATGTTCGTTTAAAATATCGGCAGTTTCTTGACGTTTTGGAATTAAAACGGAGCGTGTATGTCCACCCGTTACCGGTAATGAATGAAAGCGAATCGCACTATTTTTATCAACACTCATTAGCTTTGTATAATAACCCATCATATCTGCTAAAGTAAGGTCGGTTGTAACTTGTTTCATTAAGGTTGGTGCCAAAGATACAACTTGAGTTTTTGGCATAGCAAACAGCTTGTTAATCAATGCCTTTAAAAAAATTTGTTGCATTCGGTTTCTTTCTAAGTCACCTGCTGCATAGCTTTTTCGCTCACGAACAAATCGTTCTGCATGAATACCATCTAAAGTTTGAAGTCCTTTGTTAATTGTAACGCCCTCAAGTTCGAAAGAATGTGGGACATCGACTTCAACGCCGCCTATTTTATCTACAATTACCTTAAAGCTATCCATATTGATTGTTGCATAGTGATCAATCGTTAAATCAAACATCTTGTTGATTCTTCGTGCTAATCCTTCCACACCGCCATTATTCTTTTGCCCATATATAGCGTTGATTTTTCCAGTTGGATAATCGTCACCAATAAAAGTATCACGAGGGATTTGAAGAACATCAATATTTTTGCCTTCTATATCAAAGCTTGCTACCATAACTACGTCAGTAAGCTTTCCTCGTCCTGTACCTTCTGCATAATCAATTCCGCAAACTAAAAAATTAACGCATTTAGACTTAATATCTGTTGGAGTTAATAAGTCATTGTCAATCTTTCCGTCATCACCTGAGTTTACATCTTTATTTAAAAAGAAATTAGAATTTAAAAGAAAAACTCCCAGTACACTCAATACAGATAACCCTATGATTACGGAGAAAACAGATATTAAAATCTTATCCTTCGTTGACATAGGCTGCTTTGGCTTCTTAATTTTTTCTTTTTTTATCGTTTCATTTTCTGTATGATCTTGCTCTAAATTTTCAGTTGGCTTTTCATCCTTTTCCATTCCTTTTCCCCCTACTAAGAAGTAAAGAATTATAACAATGAATTGTATCTAAACCAATTAACATACGTTTTTGTATTTGCAAACTCACTGTAAATTCAATAATTTTAAAAATACATTCGTCTATGTCTTCCAAAGCTAATTTGCGTAAATTTTCTGCATCTTCATAAGTTCTATCGTAAGAACAAGCATCGGCAACGTAGATAATCTTTTCAAGCATCGACATATTTTCTCTACCTGTTGTGTGATATCTGATTGCATTTAATACATCTTCATTTTGAATCTGGAGTTCATTTTTAGCAAAAAGAAATGCTGTTATTCCATGATGCAGGTTCTCATTTTCGTAAAATACAGTATCCAATATTATATCAGATTTTTTAACATTTTGCAACTGAATTATGGTTTTTTCCTCTTTTGTAATATCGTGTAAAGTCGCCGCTAAAATCGCATTATCGATATTTACGTGATAATGCTCAGCAAGCTCTTTAGAGAATTTTACAACTGCTAAAGTGTGAAAAAATCGCTTTTCCGATAGCTTGGATTTTACTAGTTCTGTTATTGTGTCTATATTCATAGTTGTCACCTACTGGTATAAGTTATGGGATTGTATATATGCAAGCACAGAAGGTGAAAGGCTGTTCGACAAATCAAGCTTATTTTGGATTGCTTCTCTGATTTCTGTTGATGATTTGGGCAAAACGGAAATATCAATAATTTGAAGTTTATCCGTTTCTTGAAATTTGTCTTTTTTCATCTTTATGAGCTCTTGATATTCACTTTGTTCTCTTGCTCCGACTATGACAGTAACTTCTTTTAAAATATCTTGATAACGGTACCATTGGTCGAATATTTTTAACATATCGGATCCAATGAGTAAATAGAATTCACAATCATGATAGTCTTTCTTTAATGCTTGAATGGTATTATAGGTATAGCTTTTGCCTTTTAAGCGAAACTCAATGTCGCTTATTTCATACAAAGGATTCCCATTGGTAGCAAGCTGAAGCATTGTATATCGCTCTTCATTTGAAGCAAGATTCATACATTTTTTATGAGGAGGAATATTGGTTGGTATTAACAATATTTTGTCAAAGTGGAACCTTAGTTGCATCTCATTACATAAATGAAGATGTCCGTTATGCACAGGATTGAATGTTCCACCAAAAATCGCAATTTTTTTCATAGCTTAAATTTCATAAACTGGGTTCTTTGGATTCTTTTTATATAATACAAATTTAGATCCAATTACTTGCACAATCTCGGCACCTGTTGATTCTGCTAATTCATTTGCTACTTCTTGAGCAGACAGCATAGCATTATCTTGTACTTTACCTTTAATCATCTCACGAGCAACGAGTGCATCTTTTGCTTGTACGATTACAGTTGGTGTAACTCCACTTTTTCCTATGTGTAAAATAACCTCTAGTTTATTTGCGTGACCTCTTAGTGTTGCTCTTTGTTTCGTTGTAATCATTTATTAAATCTTCCTTTCGCATTGTAACCAGAAGGTTTTGACTGTTCATAACAAATTGAATTGAATGTTAAGCAGCAAAAAGGTGTAACTCTAGTTTGATATAAACAAACTACCCTCTATTTCATTTCTTTTAATTTCGTTTCTAATTGTTTTAATGCATTGCCACGATGACTAATGGTATCTTTTTCTGTGTCACTTAACTGACTAAAGCTTTTATCTCCTACCATGAAAATGGGATCATATCCAAATCCATTTTCTCCGACAGCTTGAAAGCCTATCGTACCTTTACAAGTTCCTATAAAACTGTACTCTTGATTATCGGATAACACAAGATAGATACAGCAAACAAATTGTGCATCTCTTTGACCTTCCCCGATATCTTTCATATCATTTAACAGCTTTTCATAACGGTCTTTATCGGTTTTGCAAGCTTCTCCGCCAAAACGTGCTGAATAGACGCCTGGGGCTTTATTTAATGCAAATACTTCCAATCCGGAATCATCGGCTATTGTTGGTAAACCGCATTGTTCAAAAATCGCTTTTGCTTTCAGCCTTGCATTTCCTTCAAAGGTGTCTGCATTTTCTTCAACGTCAACGTTTATTCCGGCTTCCACTTGCGATATTGTTTCAATCCCAAGAGGGTTTAAAATACGTGCAAATTCTTTTACTTTATGCGCATTCTTAGTTGCAATGATAAATTTCAAACCACCAACCATTCCTTTCTATTTGATTATGTTAATCAAACAATGCGTTAACAAATTCAGTTGCCACAAATGGTTGTAAATCATCAATTTGCTCACCAACACCGATATATTTTACCGGTAAGTTCAACTCATCTTTAATTGCAATAACAATTCCGCCTTTAGCAGTACCATCTAATTTTGTTAAAACAATACCTGTAATACCTGCAGCTTCTTTAAATTGCTTTGCTTGATTTACGCCGTTTTGACCTGTAGTTGCATCAAGAACCAAAAGTATTTCTTTGTCGCATCCTTCTGCTTCTCTTTCGATAATACGAGAGATTTTTGCAAGCTCGTCCATCAAATTCTTTTTATTATGGAGTCTTCCTGCTGTATCGCAAATAATAACATCGCAGTTTCTCGCTTTTCCTGCTGTAATAGTATCATATACTACCGCCGCAGGATCGGAGCCCTCGGTATGCTTAATTAAGTCAACGCCTGCACGCTCTGCCCATACTTCTAATTGGTCAATAGCTGCCGCACGGAATGTATCTGCCGCACCTAAAATAACTTTTTTGCCTTGTGATTTTAAATTAGCTGAAAGTTTTCCTATAGTTGTTGTTTTTCCAACACCGTTTACGCCAATGACCAAAATAACAGATGGTTTTGTATTGATATTCAGTTCATCGCTACCACTTAGCATTTCGATAATGATATCTTTTAGCATTTGTTTGATATTAGCTGGATTGTTTTCGCCTGTTTCTTTAATCTTTTTACGAAGCAAATCACAAATTTTTACTGAAGTTTGTACACCAATATCGCAAGTGATTAGTGTTTCTTCCAGTTCTTCAAAAAACTCTTCGTCAATTTTTGTAAAAGAGTTGATAACTCCTTCTACTTGTTTTACTAACGAATCCTTCGTTTTTTTCAGCCCATTCTTAATCTTATCAAAAAATCCCATTAATTCACCCCGTTTAAGATTTTATTGTTTTCTATATCTGTAACATTGAGTTGCAATAATTTTGAAACTCCTTCTTCTTGCATTGTAACACCATATAAAATATCAGCGGCTTCCATAGAACCACGACGGTGAGTAATCATAATAAATTGCGTTTTATCAGTCATTTGGTTAAGATAATTTGCATATTTTACTACGTTTACATCATCTAACGCCGCTTCAATCTCATCCAAAATACAAAATGGAGCTGGCCTTACTTTTAGAATTGCAAAATAAATCGCAATCGCAACGAAAGATTGCTCTCCACCTGATAAAGAAGCTAAGTTTTTGATAATCTTTCCCGGTGGTTCAACAAAAATTTCAATTCCTGATTCTAACAAATTGTCCGGCTCGGTTAATTTTAATTCCGCTTTACCACCGCCAAATAACTCAACAAATATACGTTGGAATTGATAATTAATCTTTTTAAAATTTTCGCCAAAGATATCTTGCATTTTTTGTGTCAGCTCGCCAATTAAACGAATTAACTCATTTCGTGACTTTTCTGCATCTTTTACTTGACTATTTAGAAACTCATAACGCTCGCTTACTTCTTTGTACTCTTCAATAGCAGCAACATTAACTGTTCCTAAAGAACGTATTTTCGATTTAACAGAATTCAATTCTGTTGTGGCTTTTGGAATATTTTCTAGCTTTATTGCAATACTTTGTGCTTCACTTCTTGTTAACTCATATTCTTCCCAAAGCTTAGAAATAATTTCATCATATTCACGTTGCATTGCAAGATGACGTTCTTCTAAACGTACAATTTCAGAAGCCATTTTTTCTTTTTGTTCAGAAAAGCTACGTTCCTCTTTACGCAAAGTTGTTGTACTTCCTTCAAGTTGTTGGCGTTTTAAAGTTACAGCAGATATTTCTTCATTTAATAATGTGATATTAGATTTATTATGCTCAATATCCACTTTATAATTTTCAATTTGCAATTGAATATCATCATTTTTGCTTAACAAAATATTTTTATCTTCTTGTAATTTAGCTGTTGATGAATTCGTCGCTTGATTATGTTTTTTTAATTCTTCAATTGACAACAAAATAGCTTCAATATCTTTTTTCAACTCAACTGATTGAATTTTCATTTGTGATAATTCATCTGCTAAATGAGTTTGATGTTCAGTTGAACCTTGAGAAGATGCTTGAATCGTATTTAAAACAGAGCTTATTTCAATTACTTTTGATTCAATAGCTGTTAAGTTTTGTTGACATTGATTGGATTCAACCTTATTTTGCTGTAGCTTCTCTTGTTTCAGCTTTAATTCGGTTTCCATTTGCTTGCTCAACGCTTCAATTTGGTTCATCATTAAACCTAAACGTTTCAGCTCAGATTCAATTCGAATTTTATCCTCATTTACCGTTTGCATTTCACTTGTAATTGCATGATATTCTGCTTCAATTTGTCCCACTTCAGCTTGTAACGTATGCATAAGCTTCATATGTTCTTGATGCTTTTCTTGTAAAATGCGAATTTCATTCGTTAATTCTTGTATTTCATTCTTACGGCTCAAGAATCCTTGACTTTTATTACGAGAACCACCGGATAATGAACCACCTGCATTTACAACTTGACCATCTAAAGTCACGATGCGAAACTTATAACCATTTTTTTGTGCAATTAAAACAGCGGTATCAATATCATCTACGATAACTACTCTGCCTAATAATGATTCAATGATATTTTTATATTTACTATCATAAGAAATTAAATTAGACGCTAAATCAACAAATCCTGCATATTGCTCCAAGTTGTCAACATTTAAGGTTGATCCGCTAACAGACGTTATAGGTAGGAATGTTGCACGGCCTAGGTTTTGCTGCTGTAACATTCGAATTGCGGCTTTCGCATGGGATTCATTTTCTACAACGATATTTTGCATAGATGAGCTTAAAGCAGTTTCAATTGCTACGGAATATTCGGATTTAACATCAATAATTTGCGATACTGTTCCCAAAACGCCATGTAATATGCCATTTTTAGATCGCTTGAGAATTTCTTTAACACTATAAGCAAAACCCTCTAGGTTATGTTCCAAACTCTCTAAAAGCTTCACTTTTTGTTGCTTTTCTTTGATAGCTAAATCTGATTTCTCACATTCTTGTTTTACAGCATTCAGTTTCATACTGCGGTTTTCCAACTTGATTTTATGGCCGCTTATAGTATTAGACAGGCTCTCAAGTCTATCATTCAAATCGTGCATAAACTCGTTAGCAGATGCTTGCTCTTTTATGTAACTTTCCAGTTCTTGTTTTCTTGTTTTAAGCTCTGTTTCATTCGACTCAACACTAGCAGTCAATTCTGAAGAATTCATTGACAGCTGTGCAATTGTCATCTTCATTTGAGATTGCTCTAATAATAGCTTATTTACTTCATTAGAAAGTTCATGCTGCTTTTTATTTAAGTTTTCATTCTCGTCGGATTGATGTAACAATTCTTCTTGTTTGCTTTCAATTTCTTGCTCTAAATCAGCAATCTGTTTATTAATTGCAACAATTTGATCTTCTTTATCGTTAATCTCATTATTCACATTTTGCATTGCAATTTCAAAATTTTCAATTTCACTATCAATACGAGCAGCGTTTTGTTCGTTATGGTGAATATCATTTTGACAAACAGCAATTTGAGAAGTAAGCTGTGAAATAACAACCTCTAATTCATCCTTTTGATGACGTTTATTTTCAATATCAATCATACATTGTTGCATTTCTTGAAATGTAGATTGAATTTTATCTTCAATTTCTTTAATTTGTTCTTCTAATTCTTCTCGTTTATTTGTAGAAATAACAATTTTATCAGATTGGTCTTTTAACAACTGATTAGAACGCTCCATCATGTCGTTCCAAATAGAAACCTCTAAGGTTTTTTTGTGATTCGATAAATCTAAAAACTTCTTTGCTTTTTCAGATTGCTCTTTTAGCGGCTCAATTCTTCCTTCTAATTCGCTTAAAATATCTCTTAAACGAACAAGGTTATCCTCTGCATTCGATAAATTTCGCTCTGCTTCATTTTTACGATAACGGAATTTTGAAATACCCGCAGCTTCTTCAAATATTTCTCGTCTTTCTTTGCTTTTGGATTGCACAATTTCTGCTATTTTACCTTGTCCAACTAATGAATATCCGTCTTTACCAAGACCGGTATCCATAAAAATCTCGTTAATATCTTTTAATCGAACATTACTTTTATTGATTAAATATTCGCTTTCACCGGAACGATAATATTTTCTTGTAATGGTTACTTCATCACTGTCAATCGCAAATTCACGATTATGGTTATCCACAGTTAAAGAAACTTCACAAAAGCCTTGCGATTTTCTTGTTTTCGTTCCTGCAAAAATAACATCTTCCATTTTTGCACCACGCAGCGTTTTGGTTGATTGTTCACCCATTACCCAACGTACAGCATCACTAATATTGCTTTTTCCACTTCCATTTGGTCCGACTACCGCAGTTAATCCTTTGTCGAAAGTAATTCTTGTTTTATCGGGAAATGATTTGAATCCCTGAATATCCAAATACTTTAATAGCAAGGTTGCACATCCTTTTTTATGATAATTTGATTCTTTGTCAAGTTGTTGTTTTCTAAGACTCTTGCTTGAATTCCAAGCTCTTTGAGTTTCAGCAGATTGCTCTTTTTTTGTCCTATCATTTTCGATAGGTTTTTTCCATGTACTTCAATGATAACATTCGTTTGATTGCTATCTTTTATTAGTTTTAATGCTTTTTTATAAAACATCTCGTTCTCACAAAGTTCCCGAAACGCAGGATGATATATTCCACCTGTCATATCTCGTTCAACATCAGCAGAAGCATGTAAGCCCAATTTAATTACTTTAATATCATTGTTATCGAAAAGTTCAAGAAGCTCAGCACAAATAGAAACTGCTTCTTGTAACGGCATTGGGCAGTATTCTCCAGATTGATATAAATAGGCAAGCTTTGTTCCTTTTAAAATCACAGTTGGATAAATACGAACAGTATCGGGATAAATTTTAACAATTTCTTTTGCGGTTTTTATTACTGATGCTCTTGAATCTTGATATAGCCCGACCATCATTTGTAAGCCTAACTCAAAATGATTTTGCTGAATCAGCTTTGAAGCTTCTATTACATCCTGTGCAGTATGGCCTCTGTCGTTCGCTTGTAAAACAGTATCATCCATACTTTGCGCACCAAGCTCTATTGCGGTTACATTATATTGTTTTAATAACTCCAATATTTCTTGGGAAATACAATCAGGCCTTGTGGAAATTCGAATACCGGAAAACTTTCCATTGCCAATGAACTCATTTGCAACAGAAAGTAAATCCTGCATATACTTTTTTGGAATCGCAGTAAAGCTCCCACCAAAAAAAGCGATTTCTGCACTGGATTTTTCTTGAATATCGTTCGAAGCTTTTAAAAGAATATCTCGTACTTCATCTTTCGTTGGTGGCTGAATCGTTCCGGAAATAGTGCGTTGATTGCAAAAACTACAATCGTTCTTACAACCAACGTGTGGAATAAATATTGCAATGTTTTTATGTTTCATAGCCCATAAGCTCCAAAGCTTCTTTTGCAGCAAATTGTTCTGCTTGTTTTTTGCTTCTTCCTTTTCCAACACCAATTACGTTTGAATTCAGATGAACCTCTACCACAAATAATTTATTGTGATCAGGTCCTAGCTCTTTAATTAAAACATACTCTATTTTTTCTTCTTTGTTTTTTTGTATAATTTCTTGTAATGCCGTTTTATAGTCACTTAGCACACTTACTTTATTGGTATCAATCGTTTCGGGTATAAAACGCAAAACAAACTTTCTTGCTTGCTCTAATCCGCCATCCAAATAGATACTTGCGATAATTGCTTCAAATGCATCAGCTAAGATAGATGGTCGAGTTCTGCCACCTGTATTCTCTTCTCCTTTGCCAAGCAATAAGTATTCGCCTAAATTTATTTGTAAAGCGAATTGATACAAGCTTTTTTCGCAAACCAATGCTGCACGATACTTTGTAAGTTCACCTTCTGGTAAATGTTTATAATGGTTAAAAAGATGTTCTGCAACAATAATTGAAAGAACAGAATCTCCTAAAAACTCTAAACGTTCGTTGTTTTTTCCGCCTTTTTTTCCTTCATTTGCGAAAGAAGAATGTGTGAGTGCTACTTTTAAAAGTGAGTTATTTTTATATTGATATCCTAATAGGACTTCAAGATTTTCCACTTGTCTACTCCTCGTTATTCAGCTTTATGCTTCGTTTTTTGTATCTTGTTCCTTTATTTTTGCAATTGAAGTAGAGATTTCATCAATAACGCCTTTTTCAACAAAATCTCTTGCTTGACGTATTGCGTTTTTAAATGCTTTTGCATTAGAACTTCCGTGTGCTTTTATTACCGGTTTTGCAGTTCCTAATAATGGAGCTCCACCATATTCGGTATAATCCATTTTGTTTTTGAACGCTTTAATTTTTGGTAAAACCATAGCACCTGCTAATTTACCGCTGAATCCACCAAACATATTTTTAATATTACCAGCAAACATTTTTCCTAAGCCTTCCGTTAGCTTTAAGATAACATTTCCGGTGAATCCGTCCGTTATAACAACATCAGCATCACCTAGCGGAATATAGCGAGGCTCAATATTTCCTGTAAAATTTAAAACTTTGCTCTCAGAAAACAATTGGTAAGCCCCAAGTTCTAATTCTCTGCCCTTTGTTTCTTCTGCTCCGATATTGACTAAAGCTACCCTTGGCTTTTGTATATTCATGATTTTTTCCATATAAATAGAGCCCATAACACCAAAATGTAAAAGCATCTCAGGACGACATTCAATGTTTGCACCAACATCCATTAAAATATAGCATCCTGTATCAGATGGCATAATTGGAGCTAATGCGGCACGTTTAATACCTTTAATACGTTTTACAATTAAAGATGCACCTACAACGATTGCGCCAGTGCTTCCAGCGCATACAACTGCATCTCCTTCGCCTTTTGCTAATAATTGAAAAGCAACTGCCATTGAACTATCTTTATAATCACTCATAATGGTTGTTGGGTCTGCACAAACAGGAATGACAGAGGTTGTATGTACCACTTCCATTTTTGAGATATCAATATTATTTTGCTTGGCAACTTTTTTCAGCTCATTTTCGTCACCGGTAATCGTAATATCGACTCCATATTCATTTATTGCTAGTTCGCAACCTTGCAATGTTGCGAGTGGTGCATTGTCTCCACCAAATCCATCTACAATAATTCTCATGATTTTAACCTCATTTCCTTTGTCTTTATATGTTATTTTAACAACTACTGATTGATTGTTTGCTTTAGCGCTTCGATTGCTCGTTTTGCTAAAGTTTCATAACGGAGTTTTTTATCACGAATTGTAGTTTCCAAAGAAGGGAGAATTCCCATATTGCTTCCCATTGGTTGAAAATTAACAACGGTTTCATCACTGATATAATGGCTCAATGAGCCTAGCATTGTTTCTTTGGGCAATGTGATTGGCTCTTTTCCATTTATAATTCTTGCTAAATTATAGCCAACATAAATTCCACTAGCAGCAGACTCGGTATATCCCTCTACACCTGTAATCTGACCTGCGAAGAAAATTCGATTATCTTTTTTTAGACAAAAATGGTTGTCCAACAAACGTGGACTATCAATAAAGGTATTACGATGCATTACACCATAACGCACAAACTCGGCATTTTGTAAACCCGGTATTAATGAAAATACACGTTTTTGTTCACCAAACTTAAGGTTGGTTTGAAAACCAACAAGATTATACATCGTTGAATCTTGATTTTCTTTTCTTAATTGAACAACTGCCCAAGGGCGATGATCTGTTCTGGGATCACGAAGTCCAACAGGTTTCAATGGGCCAAAACGGATCGTATCGGCTCCCCTTTTTGCCATAACTTCGATTGGCATACAACCTTCATATACTTTAAAATCACGCTTGTCAATTTCTTTTAATGGCGCAGATTCTGCTTGTATTAACTCTGTATAAAACAATTCATACTCTTCTTTATTCATTGGACAGTTAATATAGTCATCATCGCCTTTACCATAACGAGATTGTGCAAACGCAATTGACATATCAATACTTTCAGCAGTAACAATTGGAGCCGCTGCATCAAAAAAGCTTAATCGATTGCTATCGAGCATTTCCATAATGGTATCTGCTAATTGATCTGATGTTAATGGGCCTGAAGCAATAACCACGTACCCTTGTGGAATGGTTGTTACTTCACCGCTAATAACATTTATATTTTCATGAGTCTTAATTTTATTTGTAATATAATCGGAAAATTTCTCCCTATCAACCGCTAAGGCACCGCCGGCTGCTACAGCGCATTGTTCGGCAGCTTCTAAAACCAATGAGCCTAGTTCTCGCATTTCTGCTTTTAATAGTCCGGCAGCACTATCAAGTCTTGCAGCTTTTAAAGAGTTAGAACATACAAGTTCCGCAAAACCTTGATAGGTATGAGCGGCAGTATATTTTTGAGGCTTCATTTCATATAAATCAACTTGTATTCCTTGATTTGCCAATTGGAATGCAGCTTCACAACCTGCAAGTCCTGCACCGATAACGCTAACTTTCATTATTCCTTTAGACCTTTCTCAAAATCACATTCTTCGTTTGAGCAATATAGTTTTCCGGTTTTTCCGGCTTTCTTTAATAAAGTTTTTCCGCATTTTGGACATAATTCACTCGTAGGAGCATCCCATGATAAGAAAGAGCATTCAGGATATTTTTCGCAGCCGTAAAACTTTTTGCCTTTTTTCGATTTTTTCTCTAAAATTTTACCGCCACATTTTGGACAAAATCCATGAGTCTCATTAACAATTTTCTTGGTGTTTTTACATTCTGGATAACCTGGGCAAGCTAAAAACTTACCGAATCTACCCATTTTGATAACCATGTTACGTCCGCAATTTTCGCAAATAACATCGGTTTCTTCATCCGCTACTTTGAAAGATTGCCCTTCTGTATTCACTTCTGCTTTTTCTAAATCTTTTTCAAAGTCAGTATAGAAATTTCGAATGATTGTTTGCCATTCTGTTTTTCCTTCTTCTACAACGTCTAAATCTTTTTCCATATTTGCAGTAAAGTCAACATCTACGATATGATTAAACTGTTCTTTCATTAGTTTAGTTGTAACAAAGCCCAGTTCAGTAGGTTTCAATTGCTTTCCATCACGCTCAACATAATTACGAGAAAGAATTGTAGTAATAGTTGGTGCGTAAGTACTTGGACGGCCAATACCATTTTCTTCAAGCACCTTAATTAAAGATGCCTCTGTGTAACGTGGTGGTGGCTGAGTGAAATGTTGATTGCCATTGATACTGTTTAGAGTTAATATTTCTTTTTCATTTAATTCAGGCAAGATTCCTTCTTCTTGAGATTCGTCATCTTTACCTTCTACATATAACTTAGTAAAACCATCAAATTTTACAGTAAAACCCGATGCTTTAAAGGTATAGCTGTTTGCATCAATTTGTGCAGAAACCGTATCAAATAGTGCACCTGCCATCTGACTTGCAATGAAACGTTCCCAAATCAGCTTATATAATTTATATTGGTCACTTGTCAAGCTGGATTTTGCCATTAATGGTGTTATTTCAGGTAAAGATGGGCGAATTGCTTCATGGGCATCTTGTGCATTATTCTTGGATTTATAAATTCTAGGAGTTGACGGAATATATTCTTTGCCATATTGATTTTCAATATATTCATATGCAGCAGTTCTTGCTTCATCGGAAATTCGTAAGGAGTCGGTTCTCATATAAGTAATCAAACCAACTGCACCGATATTTTCTACGTCAATACCTTCATAAAGCTCTTGTGCAGCTTTCATTGTTCTTCTAGCTTGGAAGCCAAGCTTTCTTGATGCTTCTTGTTGCATTGTTGAAGTTGTAAATGGTGGTGCAGGCGATTTCTTACGCACACCTTTTTTAACAGACTGTACTACAAAATCAGCATTTTTAATTACAGCTAAAATTTCATTTGTTTGGGATTCAGTATGAATATCAACCTTTTTGCCATCTTTGCCATAAAAACGAGCAACAAACGGTTTTTTGGATGAATCAGTTAAAAGCTCCGCTTCGATTGACCAATATTCTTCTTCTTTGAAGTTGTTAATCTCTTCTTCTCTATCCACAATCAAGCGAACCGTTACGGATTGCACACGTCCTGCAGAAAGTCCACTTCTTACTTTTTTCCAAAGAAACGGGCTTAATTTATAACCCACAATACGATCTAGAATTCGTCTTGCTTGTTGAGAATCTACTAAGCTTAAATCAATTTTTCGAGGTGCTTTCATTCCAGATTTTACACCTGTTTTGGTAATCTCATTAAAAGTAACTCTGTTTTTTTGGTCAAGATCTACTTTTAATAAATGAGCTAAATGCCAAGAAATTGCTTCTCCTTCACGGTCAGGGTCAGTTGCTAAATAGATCTTAGCTTTACCCTTTGCACTTGCTTTTAGCTTTTTAATTGTTTCAGATTGCTTTCTTATGTTAATATACTTAGGCTCAAAATTATTATCAACATCGATTCCTAATTTGGATTTCGGTAAATCACGAACATGCCCCATAGAAGCAATGACTTCATAATCTTTTCCTAAATATTTTTTAATGGTTTTCGCCTTTGCAGGTGACTCCACTATTACAAGGTTTTTTGCCATTTGTTAACCTCCGTACCGTTATTGTTCTATTGAATTTTCTTCGCTACAAAATTGCATTTTAAATAAAATACGGTAACGAGAATCGTAATTTTTCAAATTATTGTGCGAGTGCATATCTTCTTCCCGAGTAGGAAGAAACAATGCCCATGATTTCAAACTCAGTTAGAACAGAAAGAATTGTTCCTACATCCAGATTACATTCTGAAGATAGCTCATCAATAAATTTCGGCTCTAATGTTAATTTATTATATACTAAAATTTGCTTTTCATCTAATGACATTATAATTTCGCCATTTGCATGCTTATATTCTTCTAATATTTTTTCTTGTTCTTGCTTATCTAATTTTGGAATTGGTTGTTCCTCGCTTTGCTTTGGAACTCTTATTTTAGCAGGGCGGCCTTCTAGTCTTTTTTCTAAGATATAATCGCCAATTATTTTGTCAACATCTAATTTGTGTGCATATGTGCTGTAATATTCAATTAAAATATCTTTTACAGAAAAAACAGGGGTTGCTCCATCTCTTAAATATTTAATAACGCCCGCATATTGTGGATCAAATATGCTATATGGTGGCAAACAGAACACATCTTTTCCTTGTTCGATAGCGTGTTCCACTGTAATAAGCGAGCCACTGCGTTCTGGAGCATGGGTTACTAAAACGCCTAGGCTTAAGCCAGCTAAAATACGATTGCGAATCGGGAATATTTTACCCGTAGCTGCTTCCCCTGGGGGTAATTCACTTATTAAAGCGCCTTTTTTAAGAATTTGTTCTTTTAATTCTTTGTTTTCGGCTGGGTAGTTAATATCTAATCCGCAGCCTAATACTGCAATTGTTCTTGCATTTGCACGTAAAGCGCCAATATGTGCATCAGTATCAATACCAACTGCACATCCACTTACTATAATAGCACCTGCTTGTGCTAAATGATAGGATAAATATTGCGTAGCATAGCTTGTATATTCTGAGGATTTACGAGTACCCACAATCGTAATTGCTACGTTTTCATCAATTCCCAAAATATCGCCTTGCACATATAATACAATTGGCGGTCCGTAAATCAATTTCAAACGCTCGGGATATAGATTATCACCGATTGTTACAATTTCTATTTGATGCTTTTTGCAATCTTTTATCACTTTTTCTGCTCGAAGCAGACTAACGCCTTTGATTGCTTTCACATCTTTTTCTGATAAAAAGCCAAGTTCCAGCATTTGTTCTGTTGTTAAGTGATAAAAGTCTTCCGGAGATTCATATCGCATGAGAATTTCATTTGGCTTATCATTTCCATAGTTGAAAATCAAGGATAACCATACCCAATATAATTTTTCGTCCATCAAAAAGCCTCCATACAATGCATTTTTTCAGCAGTATGGCATCGCTATTTCATCATTTCCCACATCAAAATACACGCTGCCATGCTAGCATTTAAAGACTCAGCTTTTCCCCTCATTTTAATTGTAATTGGATTTGTACAATTTGCAATTACATCCTCTGAAAGACCATTCCCCTCATTTCCGATTAACAAAACAGATGAAGACGCAAACTCTGATTGTAATAAGTCTTGAGCTGTTTCATCCAAAACGCTGGCATATGTCTTTACGTTATTCTCTTTTAAATTATCTAAAAAGCCATTTACATCATCTATTACTAATATTGGCATACGAAACACAGAACCCATGCTTCCACGAATTACTTTAGGATTGAAATAGTCGCAAGTAGAACGAGTTAAGATAATACCATCCATTCCTACTGCTTCAGCTGTACGAATAATCGTACCAACGTTGCCGGAATCTTGTAAATCAACCAACATGACATATTTACCCTTATGATATATTGTATCAACTGAGAACGTTTTGTCAAGCATAGAACAAATTGCAAAAATACCTTGTGGCGACATAGTTTGTGATATTTTTTTCTCAATATCAGAAGAAATCATATAACAATTTGTCGTTTGAAAAAGTTTTTCTAACTCTTGTGATTTTTTCTCATAACAAGACTTAGTTACAAAAACCATTTCAAGCTTTATGCCGTTTTCAAATGCTTCTTGAATTAACTTTACACTTTCTACTGTAAATAGCCTTTTTTCTTCTCGATAAGATTTTGAATGACTCAATTTCACATATTCTTTTACCCATCGATTCTCTTTTGATGTTATTTGTTCCAAAAATATCACCTCACTTATATATTGTATATCGGTTGCACTCTAATTTATCATGATTTCATTGGAAAATCAACCAAAATTTCTTCACATGTTATACGAAAACACGCCCGAGTCAAAGCGACGCGGGCGTTAATTTTACTATTTTGCTAAAGCAGATTTAGCTGTTTCACATAGAGCTGTGAATGCAGCAGCATCGTTAATTGCAATTTCAGATAGCATTTTACGGTTTAATGTAATGCCAGCTTTATTTAAGCCATTCATAAATGTTGAATAGTTCATACCATTCATTTTACAACCAGCAGAAATTCTTGTAATCCAAAGTTTTCTGAAGTCACGTTTCTTTTGTCTACGGCCAATGTAAGCATATTGACCAGATTTCATTACAGCTTCTTTAGCTGTTTTGAAAAGCTTGCTTTTTCCGCCCCAGTAACCTTTAGCTAATTTTAATGTTTTATTTCTTCTCTTGCGAGTAGCCATTGCTCCTTTAATACGAGCCATAATCTATACCTCCGTTTGTATCTTATTATTTGTAAGGGATTAACTTCTTGATTGCTGGTGCATTTGTAACGTCAGCGTAAGCACCCTTGCGAAGTGCTCTTTTACGTTTTGTTGTTTTCTTATTTAGAATGTGTGATTTGTTTGCATGAGCACGTTTTACTTTACCGTTTTTAGTTAAGCTAAAACGTTTTTTAGAACCACTGTGTGTTTTAATTTTAGGCATAATGTAAAGCCTCCTTGTAAATTTTTACTAACGCGTTTTTTACTTATTAGTTTTTGATGCAATAAACATAGCCAAACTGCGGCCTTCCATCTTAGGGCTTTTTTCAACTGTACCTTCTTCGACGCAAGCCTCTTTAAATCGCTCAAGTAAACCGTTTCCCATTTCAGTGTGAGCCATTTCTCTACCTCTAAAACGTACAGAAACTTTGACTTTATCCCCACCGTTTAGGAATTTTTTTGCTTGATTAACCTTGGTATTAAAATCGTGTATATCGATATTCAAAGACATTCTAACTTCTTTTACATCAACGATTTTTTGGTTCTTTCTAGCTTCTTTTTCACGTTTTGCTTGCTCGTAGCGATATTTTCCGTAGTCCATAATACGACATACGGGTGGAGTCGCTTGTGGAGCAATTTTTACGAGGTCAAGACTTTGTTCAGCGGCTAGTTTTAACGCCTCTTTTGCAGACATAATACCAAGCTGACTACCGTCATTTCCAACAACGCGGATTTCCTTGTCACGAATTTCTTCGTTCATGAGCAATTCATTATTTTTGCTAATAGTAAAGCACCTCCATGTACATTACGCAACATACGTTGCAATTGAATTGAATGGAAAACAAATAAAAAAGCGCAGACAACAGTCCACGCTTTCAATATGCATAATTATACGTTAAACGTATCAGCGATATTGACCCAGATGACTTATTTGCCATTAGGTGAGAACGTGTTCTGTTCTTCTTTGTTTTCTAAAACAGTATATCACTAATTTGGTTTCATGTCAACTATTATTTCATCTTTATTATTCTTTTTTTCAATAAAGCATCCGCTTGCAATAAATAAAAGCAGCAATCCCGTTTGCACCCATAAAATTGATATGTCTGTAATTCCATGAACACAAACCGCAGCAACAAAAGCAAACACCAATGAACGAATTTTATTTACTTGATATGATAATGCTTTAAAATAGTTACATAAATATGTAATCAATAGCCCAACACCAACAATTCCATAGCTTAATAACGGATCTAAATACAGGCTGTGTGCATGATAAGTATCATAGCCTTTATAGAGTTTGTTAATAAACATATAGGTAAGTGTACCTTGGCCAAACAATGGATGTGCTTTAATTCCTTGAATTGCAGTCCTCCAAATGTTCATTCTGGTAGAGAACGTTTGCGGCATTCGATCCCATCTTGGCAATATTCCCGGAACGAAAATACCGATACAAACAAAAATAGATGCGATTGCTAAAAATAGAAGTGCATATTTCTTGTATTTATTAAAACAAATTAATATGAATACGCCGGCTATTATAGAAAGCCAAGAGGATTGGCAATCACATAAAAATAGGCCAAGAATATTTATCAATATTACCCCAATATAAGCATTAGGCATTTTGGTACCAATAATGATACGATATACACATAATAAGACTACAAATTCAATAATTGTTCCATAATAGTTTGCGTTTAAAAGTCCCGCCGTTGAACGAAATGAAAATCCATAAAACAACTTTTGCCCTAACGCTACGATAAAGCAAATTAAACTCATAAAGCAAGCTATATCAATAGTATAGTGATACAATTCATCGGTTATGATACTTTGTGCAAATAAGTAAAACAATATTACAATAATGACTGCAATTCCAATTAAAGCGCTAACCCATCTACCATATAAGCTTGGAACAACAATTATCAATATTGAAAATAGCCCCAGCCAAATGAGCCCTTTTGCATGAAACATCATCTTTCGTATATTGCTGTTTGCCAATGCATATATTGTTACACCCAGCAAAACTGCACAAGTAATAATAAAATGGGTAAAAATAGATGCCACCGTTATCGCTAACAGCAATTGTGGTTTGGAAAAAGACTTTACTTTTTCACCCATTAACTTTGTTAAGGCTTCTTGTATATCAGACACCTCCAACTACTCCACTTTTTCGTTTTTCTCTGTATTGTGGAATGTCTATTTCTTAATTACAACCGCTAAAAATTTACAAGGCTGTCCGTTTGTTGCAATCATACCATGTCCATGTCCTGAATCATACATAATTGCGTCGCCTTCGTTTAAGATAAGAATATGATTTTCCATTCTTACTTTTAATGAACCTTCTAACACTAAGTCAAATTCTTGACCTTCATGTGTTGAAAGCTCAATCTGTTGATTTTGTGCTTCCTCGCTATAAGGTGCTTCGACAATAAAAGGCTCCGCCATTTTACCTTTAAAGTTATGTGCCATGTGTTGATAATGAAAACCCATTCTTCGATTTATATTTAGTCCATGATCTTTTCTGGTTACCGTAAAGAAGGACAAACGTGGGTTTTCACCCGTCAATAATTCAACAATATCTACGTTGAATTTTTGCGCACACTTATGTAAAAAAGTAAAAGAAAAATCATTATCTCCGTTTTCATAAGATAGATATTCTTCATTTGAAACATCTAAACAAGCAGCCATTTCTTCAACTGAAATGTCTAGAATTTCTCTTAGGGTTTTTATTCTTTGTGCCACTTCAACAATTCTACTTTCCATAATGCCCTCCTGATAATATAGTAAATAAGATAATACGATTCTAAATACCCGTAAAATACATAATGATATTTAGCAACAATGCGATTAAAAAATGATCTCAGAATTGGTTAGCATTATTATATCACAATTCATTTATGAAAAAAAGCCATATTTGAAATATTTTCAGGGTTTTCCATATAGAGTTTTTTATAAAAATGTGCTATACTGTTTTAAAAAATGAGAAGCAAGAAAAGGATTACAATAATTATGCAAAAACAAACATGGAAGCCGAGTACACTAATTGCACCTATACCCCCTGCAATGGTTACATGCGGCACAATGGAAGAATCTAATATCATAACAATTGCTTGGACAGGCATTGTAAACACAATTCCGCCAATGACATATATTTCTGTTCGTCCCGAACGATATTCCTATGACATCATTAAAAATTCGGGTGAGTTTGTTATTAACCTAACCACAAGCAATCTTGTTCGTGCAGCTGATTTTTGTGGTGTACGCTCCGGCGCAAACCTGAATAAATTTGAGGAAATGAAATTAACCAAAGCACCGGTAAGTCAACTATCTTGTCCTTGTATTGATGAAAGCCCTCTCAACCTTGAATGCAAAGTTAAAGAAATCATTCCGCTTGGATCTCATCATATGTTTTTAGCAGAAATCGTTGCTGTTAATGTTGCAGAAGAGTATATTGATGAAAGCGGAAGACTGCGTTTAGATAAAGCCTCAATTGCTGCTTTTGCGCATGGCGAATACTATGAGCTGGGAAGAAAGCTTGGCAGCTTCGGCTATTCTGTGCAAAAGAAAAAGAAAGCCAAGAACAATAAATTAAATAAAAATCGTCGCAAATAAAAAAGTAGTAGCCATTTCATCAAACTAAAAGAGGTTTTGTGCATATTTGCTTAAATAAAAATAAATCTTTATGTACATTAACAGATATACATTTTCAAACAACTATTATATAATACGAAGTACTAATAAACATATATAAAAAGCATAAATCAGAGGAGATATTGAGATGAATACAATTCAATTAAACGATTGGAAAGTCTTAGGCACATTGCCCTATCAAGCAGACTTTTCAAAACATATGCAAGAAGGAGCTGAACTTTCTAGTTTAACAGAATGGTTCCCTGCTTCTGTTCCCGGAAGTATTTATGACGACTTGCAAGCTGCCCATTATATTGAAGATCCATTTTTCGGTACAAACAGCCTAAATTGTGAATGGGTTGCAAATCGTTGGTGGATTTATAAAACCACCTTTCAAGTAAAGCAAGACGATATGAATGACATTCTAAAGCTAACCTTTAAAGGAATTGATTACTCAGCCCAAATCTATTTAAATGGCAAAAAACTAGGTTATCATGAAGGAATGTATATTCCTTTTGAAGCAATTATTAATGAATATGTTAAGGTAAACGAAGAAAATATTCTTGTTTGCATTTTAGAACACGCACCTTTTGCTGATGCACAACCAGGATACACTTCCAAAACCAAATACTTAAAGGCACGTTATAATTATAAATGGGACTTTGCCGCTAGAATCGTAAACCTTGGCATTTATGATGAAGTAGTAATCAGCAAGCATTCAATTGCCTCTATTGCTCACAGTTTTTTCAGACCGATTCGAACCAAAAATGGTTGGAATATGGAGATTGACCTAGATATTGATGGATATGCAGATGGTGAAATTAATGTAGGCGTTTCATTTAATATTCCACGCACAGACGGTCCATGCACCGGATTTACCGGTTCAAAAATGAAAATCGTAAAAGGTTTCAACAAATACAATTGTACTATCTCATTAAATGAAATAGGTTTCGAACCTGAATTATGGTGGCCTAACGGATATGGTGAACAAAAGTTATATGACTTTACTGCATCACTATACTTTAACGAACTACTTTCTGATGAAGTGACACATAAAGTGGGATTCCGCACCTTACAATATCAACACGCTGATGGCAGAGAAGATGCTTTACCATACAATGTTGTAATCAACGGCAAAAAGATTTATTTAAAAGGTACCAATATCGTTCCCCTATCTTCCACATTAGGCAGTATCTCGTATGATACGTTAAAAATGAAATTAACGGCTGCAAAAGAATGTAATATTAACTTCTTCCGCATTTGGGGCGGCGGGCATATCGAAAGTGAAGCCTTTTATTCTTTATGTGATGAATTGGGCATTATGATTATGCAAGAATTCACAATGTCAAGCTCAGGATGTGATGATGTTCCATCCCAAGACAAACATTTCTTAGATTTATTGCATAAAGCTGCTGTTCACAACGTTAAACTGAAACGGAATCATGTTTCTTTAACGTTATGGAGTGGTGGAAACGAATTAACCGATTCACGTTATTTAGGCACAGAAGACCACGAGGGGCACCCTGCAACTTTTGAGGATTCTACTCTTGCTATGCTCAAAGGCACTATAGATGCACTATCACCTGATGTAATGATGTTACCGTCATCAGCATCCGGACCAAACGCTTTGCTAAAAGTCGGTGATATTGGGAATAACCATGATGTACATGGACCTTGGGGCTATGTTGGTGCATATGACCATTATGAGTTTTATAATAATTCAGACAGTATTCTACATGGCGAATTTGGTTGTGGTGGCATCAGCAACTATGATACCTTAAAACGTTTTCTCGCTCCTGAAGATCTAAAGCTATGTACTTCTGCTGAAAATCGAGTATGGCGTCATCATAGCGGTGGTTGGGATAGCTACAGCATGAGAGAACGATTATTATTTGGGGATCTTCATCACATTCCTTTTCAAGATTATATTAAGATAAATCAATTTATTCAAGCTGAATCACTTCGTTACTCTTTAGAGGCTAACCGCAGAAGACAATGGAAAAACGTTGGTGAAATGACTTGGCAATTCAATGAGCCTTGGCCTAACATTCAATGTTCCAATGTATTAGACTATTATGGCGAGAAAAAACTTGCTTATTATGTAATGCGTGATGCATATTTAAGCGTTTTAACAAGCTTGAAATACGATAAGCTGTTTTATAAAGCAGGAGAAGCGTTTAACGCAGAACTTTTCATCATCAATGATAAAAGAACTGCTGACTATAAAATCAAATATGAAATCGTTAACCAAAACAATAACACTCTTTCATCTGCTGAATTTAGCGGAACAGCAACAGAAGATGTTTCTCAAAAGGTTGGAAGTATTGCTTTTACTATTCCTGAAAGCTTAACAGGTGGATTTACTGTTCGGATTACTACCAGCTGTGGCGATTTTAATGGAACAAAAGAGTACTTAATGTTAATGGCTGATAAAAAAGTAGATGTTACGTTATCACAAGAAGAGCAACTAGCAATCAAGCACTATAAAAACAAGCAATTTACTAATGGTATTGATGCATTAAGAGCAGATACTGCTCCGGTAATTCGTTACTACGATAACTTTATTGAAAAGTATTTATAAAATAATATTAGGGTATCAACGATAAACGTTGATACCCTTTTTGTACGCTACTTTTTTGCTTTTGAAAATACAATGCTTTTGGCAATAGCACTGAATTCTTCATCCGTTATTTTACCTTTATCCAGTTCGCAAGCTATATAAACGGATAGATTCTTATTATATGACAAAATACCTTTATTTGTTTTCTCTTTCCTTTCAAAACCTAACCCTTCCATAAAAGCCGGCGAATACAATACATTTGTTATGGCTGTACGCGAGGTTTCTGTTGTGGTAATTAGTTGATACGAATCTTTCGCATCAAAATGATAGCCGTTTCCCAAAGCGATTTGATTGTATATTGTTATTGGGTTATCCTCGGAACTCTGATTTGTGTCATAAGTATTATATCCTATGCAACCCACACATTCATTTACATCATTCAAAATATCCACAATTGAAAAAACGCCATTTGCGAGAAAATGAACATTGACTTCCCCTTCTTTTGGAATTTCAGCTTCTTTTATACTCCATTCTTCAGGTAAAGCAATTGCAAGTGTGAATGGATCAATTTCATATATTGCGGTATTAAATTCCGTTTTACCTTTTTGGCTTACTGGGAATGTAACTTTTTGCACTGGCATATTAAATATAGTTTGTGAACTATTTGTATTATTGTCGGATCTGTTTTCATTTGTACTTTCTATTTTTTCATTGCCACACGAAGATATTGTTAAGGCGATTAATAAAAAGAGTAAAATGCCGATTGCTTTTTTCAACCAAATCACACTCCTAATAATAATTTATTCTCATGTTATAATCTTATGATACTATTATTTTCCATAAAATACAATAGCAAAGCAGATAACACATTACGTGCTATCTGCTTTATTTTATTTCTTTATATTCATAAATGTGTTTTGATAATGTTTCATTGATTTATCAATAATGTTAATTGCTACATCTACGCCTTCTACCTCGTTTACCGCTGTTTCTTTATTTTCAAGTGCTTTATATACACTAAAGAAATGGGACATCTCATTAAAAATGTGAGCAGGCAATTGGTTAATGTCCGTATAAGAGTTATAGCCTGGATCTCCACATGGAATCGCAATGATTTTTTCATCATTTCTTCCGTTATCAATCATTGTAATTACACCAATAGGATAACATTTTACTAACGTTAACGGAATAATCTCTTCAGAGCAAAGAACTAAAACGTCAAGAGGGTCATAGTCATCACCATATGTCAATGGAATAAATCCATAGTTTGCTGGATAGTGAGTTGAAGTGTGTAAAACACGGTCTAATTTCAATCTTCCTGTTTCTTTGTCAAGCTCATATTTTGCTTTGCTTCCTTTTTGAATTTCAATTACTACTTCAAATTCAGTTGGTTTAATTCGGTTTGGGTTAATATCATGCCAAATATTCATCTACTAATCTCCTTTTTCTAATTGTAGAAATTATACTCTAAAATCGATTCAAATGCAAGTGATACTAATCTATAAATGTTTCCTGATGTAATTGATGTGTTTTGTTATAAACAACTAATTCATGATTACAATCCACAGTTGCTAAAATAATATCTTCTATTTTATCAACTTTTTGATGTTCCAATTGTTTTTTTAACCATATATCATCCAATCCTGTCATTTTTAAATTTCGTGTCATAATCTTACCATCAATAATAACATTCGCAACCAAACATTCTTTTTGCCCCGTTATATTCAAATCCTCTAAGGTTACATTCTTTTTATTTGCTTTGGGCATAAAGCTTATCTTACCGCTGTATTCCATAATTGCATATTCAATATCGGCAATATTAAAATAGCCCGCATACCTCGCCGCAGATAATAAGTCGTTTACATCATATTTTACTTTTGCTAAATTTTTTTCGTGTATTTTGCCATTTTCAATCAGCATATAAGCTCTTCCATTAAAAAAGCGCCGTAACTTGATACTCTTATTCGTAGCAATTGAAATAATTGTTGCAATAACTGCGTACAAACCCATACTTAAAAAGCCATGCAAATAAGGAGCATCTATTGCTGTTGCCATTTCTGCAGCAATAGAGCCAACCGAAATGCCGATTACATAATCGAAAAATGATAGCTGTGATATTTGTTTTCTTCCCATCAGTCTTGTTATAAAAAACAAATAAACGACAGAAAGTATGGATCTTAAAGCAACTTCAAACGCATCCGCAAAATACTCCATATATCATTTCCTCCAAATCAAGCATAACAATGTGATATAGCTTATTATTGCAATAAGCTATTATATTATGCCAAAAGGAAAGAAATATAGCCGTCACTAATTTAGCGACGGCCTTGCTTGTTTATAGCCTGCTTTCAATTGCTTGTTTTGCATCCCAATAAAAGTTTTCTTCGCCTACTAAATCAACAACGCCAGCACGATCCAGCACTTCTTTTGGAACATCATTCAACCCACTAAATAAAACTGTAATATTTTCTTGTTGTAATTGTTCGATTGTTTCTAAGAACATATGTGCTGCGCCTGCATCAATCATTGGTACACCACGCATAGAAAGAATAATCGTATTACAATCCACTACGTTTACAATTTCATTTTCCAAACGTTCTACAGAGCCGAAGAAAAGTGGGCCTGTTATATAAGTAACTTTCATTTTATGTAGTTTTAATTTTTGATTCGCATCTGCGATATCTAATTTGTCATAATCTACTTCTGTTGTTTCAATTTGTACATTTGCAATACGAACAACAAATAACAAAACGGAAATCAAAACGCCTAGTAAAATTGCGATTGTTAAATCAAATACCACAGTTGCGACCATTGTTACTAAGAATTGTGCAATAGATGATTTGAATTTATTTTTAAAGATATATCCAATTGATTTCCACTCATTCATACGATATGCAGTTACCATAAGAATTCCCGCTAACGCACTTAATGGAATTTTAGACATTACTCCTCCCAATAAGAACATGGAAGCCAGCAAACCGATTGAATGGATAATGCTTGTTAGTCTTGTTTCTTGTCCTGATTTAATTGCAACACTCGTTCTTGCGATTGCGGCAGTTGCTGGCACACCGCCAAAGAAAGGCAATAATATATTTCCGATACCTTGGGCAACAAGTTCCCTATCCGCATCTAATTTTTCATTTTTCATTCTTCCTGCGCTTGCACCACAAAGCAAACTTTCAATCATACCTAAAGCTGCAATACTTATTGCTGGTACAATTAAGCCGCTAATTTGTTCATATGAAATATTAAATATATTAAGTCTGTTTTCCAAAAATAGCGTCTTTGGAATATCGCCTACTACGGCAACAGGTAAATTGAAAATAGAATTAACAATAACCACTAAAATGATTGCAACCAAAGAGGATGGAAATTTTGCGTTCCACTTTTTAGGGAAAAACGCCATTACAAGAACAACTCCGACAGCAATTACTACTGCCCATATATTCATATCGAAGCCGTTTTTAAAGTAGGATGCCACTTTTTGAATCGCATTCTCGCCCTTTGAAGTAACTCCGAAGAAATTATCAATTTGACCTAAAGCTATAATAATGGCAATACCTGAAGTGAAGCCCGTAATGACTGCTGATGGAATAAAAGATACTAATTTACCGATTTTCAATACACCTGCAATGAGTAATATTACTCCTGATAACAAACCGGCCAGAAAAACCCCCTGCATACCGAATTTCATTACTACTGCAATCAGTATTGCAGTCATCGCACCTGTTGGCCCGGATATTTGATACGAACCGCCTGACAATAAACCAATTACTAAACCGGCAATAATTGCAGTAATTAAGCCAGCCGCAGCATCTGCACCACTACTAACACCAAATGCAAGCGCTAATGGTAAAGCAACAGCAGTTACGGTTAAACCTGCCATTAAATCTTTAGAGAATTTCTTAGCATTATAGCCTTGAAATTCATTTCTCATGTCATTGAAATACTTCCGAAACATTTATGCACCTCTAATATGTTCATATTTTATTAATATAATAACATAAATAGCTAGATTTTACTATGTGCATAACAGTGAGAATTTTACTAAAATATATTACTTTTTTGTGAACAATATATTATTGTTTGATCTAAATACCTTAGAAACCAAATAAAAAGCACTCATCTTGTACAATATAAGTTTACGTTAACTACGAAACTGATAATAAAGATAACTAAAATAGAATACATTTTATGGTTATATTGATGAAATGATGTCATTACAAATAAATGACCACAACATAAAATACAATCAGCTTGAAACTTTCTACTACGCTTTCCCTATTGTGAAAAAACAAACAGCCATATGAACATAATATTATATATTAGTCATTTACGAGTATAGTGATTTCATAATACTGGTTTTCTGGAATTCAAGCATGATATAATACTATGATTATTTACTATTAACAAATGAAATTATATAACAAATAAACAAAGAAAAATAACATTAACCTATTCAACAAAATAAACTGAAATGATATAATGAGGCTAACATTTAGCTGATTTAATATCAGCAAATTTTACTAATTTAAAAACTAACTGAGTTAAAATAAGGGGGATTATCCATGTACGAACGCATTCTTCGAATGCCTGATAAAATTATTGTTGAGACTCAACAAAATTTACATGAATTAAAAAAGCAAGAGAACACAGCCCATATAGATGATATTAGGGTTTATTTCAGTATGGATTCTAATTCAGGATTAGACGTGTATGTCGAAGCAAAACAGACACCATTAAAAAACATTCGATTGAGATGGAATATCAGTATTCCAAATGATTGTAGGTTTTTAGGCGACGCATTGGAGCGAAGCTACGGCGATTTAGAATGGAGAGGACTTGTTCCGGATAGAGCTATGCCTTGGTATTTCTTAATGAATAATGCAACTACAACCATAGGTTACGGAGTAAAGGTTCGTCCATCTTCACTTTGCTTTTGGCAAGTCGACACTAACGGAATCACTTTATGGTTGGATGTCCGCAATGGTGGAAACGGTGTAGTTTTAGGTAATCGCACATTGAAAATATGTTCTATTGTAAATGAAGTATATGAACATACCGATCCATTCATTGCTACACAAAATTTCTGTAAGGTAATGTGTACAGATCCGATTTTACCTAAAGAACCGGTTTATGGATTTAATAACTGGTATAGTAGCTATGGCGATATTTCTGAACAACAAGTCCTTGAAGATACGGATGAGCTTTGTAAAATAGTTGGTGAAAATATTGATAACAGACCGTTTATGGTTATTGATGATGGATGGCAAATCGCTCATAAATTAAATGAATACAATGGTGGACCTTGGCATTCAGGAAATTCAAAATTTCCTGATATGAAGAAGTTAGCTCAAGCTATAAAAAAGAAAAATTGCAAACCGGGAATATGGGTAAGACTTTTACACACATCTGATCAAGAGCTTCCTAGTTCATGGCGTTTAAAGAAGAATTACGATGTTTTAGATCCTTCTGTTCCAGCTGTACTCGACTATATTAAACAAACAATTCGTTTATTAGTAGATTGGGGATATGAACTAATTAAGCACGATTTTTCAACTAATGATTTATTTAATTGCTGGGGATTTCAAATGAATCCTAGCGCGCCTGAAAGCGATTGGGAGTTTGCAGACAAAAGCAAAACAACTGCAGAAATTATAATCAATTTGTATGAAACAATTTTAGACGCTACTGATGGTCATGCTTATATTTTAGGTTGTAATTGTATTGGTCATTTAGGTGCAGGGTTAATGCATATACAGCGTATCGGAGACGATGTAAGCGGTATTTGTTGGGAAAGAACAAGAAAATACGGAATTAACACTTTGGCTTTTCGATTACCACAACATAAAACATTTTTTGACATTGATGCTGATTGTATAGGAATTACCGATAGCGTACCTTGGAGATATAATAGTCAATGGGCTGATTTAATCGGAAGAAGCGGTACTCCTATGTTTGTTTCTGCAAAGCTGCAATGTTTATCAGAAAAGCAACGCCCAAAACTAATAGAACTATTCCAAATCAATTCCAAACAATCTGATAGTATCAAACCTTTGGATTGGATGGATACTGTTTGTCCATCTACATGGGTTATCAACGGTAATATTGAAAAATATGATTGGTATGAAGAAAACGGACTTTCCAGCTTTCATGTATAGATTGCATGTTATTGTCAAATAGAATATAATAGACAAATATTGGCTTTTTAAGAGGTTGCTTTATGAATGATGAATTGATTTTAAAACTGGATAGTATGTTCTTATCTAAAATAAGAATGCTTTTTTGCGGGCACCAAAAATGTTCTCCGCTGCATTCCTATGGGCCAGGATTTCATTCAAGCTATATCATACATGTAGTAATAAACGGAGAAGGTAGATATATAACAAATTCAAAGGAATATAAGCTCAAAAAGAACGACTTGTTTCTTATTACACCAAATGATTTAGTTTTTTATCAAGCGGATATCAATTATCCTTGGGAATATATTTGGATTTCAATAAACGGTGAGGATGCACAAGCATGTTTAGAGCGGTGTGGAATCAGCAAAGATAAGCCCGTTGCCTCAGTCGAAAATATAAACGAGATAACATACTGCATTATGGAAATTATTCGATGTAAACAAGTTGATTTTTCACAAGATTTAAAACTGCAAGGGTTAATGTATCAGTGCTTATCAAATATTGCACAGCAACTATCCATTACCGACAAGCATGTAAACCATGATAATCTATATGTTGAACAATCCGTACAATATATAAGGCACAATTATCATGAAAGTATTGGCGTGAGTGATATTGCTGAATACCTATCTTTAAACAGAAGTTATTTTTCTAATATATTTAAAAATTCTTTAGGTGTTACTCCCAAAGAATTTTTACTTCAATTTAGAATCAGCAAAGCAAAAGAGCTATTAAAAACCACTGATTTAACTATATATGAAATTGCTGTTTCATGTGGTTACAATGACCAAAGTGTCTTTTCTAAAGCTTTTAAACGCCAATGTGGAATAAGTCCAATGGAATATAAAACGAAATAGCTCATCCTTCAATTTATTTAGTTAATGGCATGAAAGTCAATATAAAAAAAGCTTGTAGCGATAATGCTACAAGCTTTTTTTGGAATTAAAGTATGATGCAGATGAGTCCACCACAACCTTCGTTAATAATTCTTTCAATTGTTTCTTGCAATTTTAATCTTGCATCAGCAGGCATACGATATAATTTGTTATGTAGCCCTTCATTTACAAGTGAATGTAGTGTCGTACCGAAAATGTTAGAGTTCCAAATGTTCTTTGGATTTTCCTCAAACTCCTTTAATAGATACATAACAAGCTCTTCAGATTGACGTTCACTTCCTACAATTGGAGAAACCTCTGTATTGATTTCGGCTTTCATCATATGGATAGATGGAGCACTCGCACGTAATTTTACGCCATACTTGCCACCTTGTTTCACAATTTCTGGATCTTCTAACCTCAATTCGTCCAGAGTCGGCATAACAATTCCATAGCCTGTTGCCTCAACTTGCTCTAATGCACCTTTAATCTTATTATATTTATTCTTTATTTGAGACATTTCAATCATACATGGCATTAAGTCTGCTTCACCTGTAATTTCAATACCCGTTACTTCGCCTAGAATCTTATAGAACAAATCATTATTCAGCATAATATCAAGTGTTGCGCATCCCGTACCTAAGTTGATATCTTCAACCCTTGTATTATTTACAAATTCGTTTTCATTAATTCTATTTGTTATATTGTTTACATCATGAATGGTATTAACTTGAGAGGCACTTTGCTTAATTGCATCAAAAACGCTTGTTTTGAGCCAATGTTCTTTTTCAAGTGAATTAATCCATTTCGGCATTTTTACTGCGATTTCTTTTACTGGGAATTCAAACAGTAACTCTTGCATAATACCTTTAATATCATTATTATCTAATTCTAAGCAATTCAAAGGCATTATAGGAACATTATAAGCCATATTCATTTGCTTTGCTAACTCTTTTGCTCGCTCGCCTTGCGGATTAACACAGTTTAAAACAACAATGAATGGTTTATTGATATCTTTTAATTCATCAATAACTCGTCTTTCAGCTTCTTCATATTCATCACGAGGAATATCAGTAATACTGCCATCGGTTGTCACAACTATGCCAACTGTAGAATGCTCATTGATGACTTTTTGCGTACCAACCTCAGCGGCCATATTAAATGGTACTGCGCTTTCAAACCAAGGAGTCATAACCATTCTTGGCATTTCATTTTCAAAATACCCAAGTGAACTTGGAACGATATAACCTACACAATCGATCATCCGAACATTCATTTGAGCATTTCCATCGAGATTGATTTTCACTGCTTCTTCTGGGATAAACTTTGGCTCTGTAGTCATGATAGTTTTGCCTGCGGCAGACTGCGGCAGCTCGTCGATTGCTCTTTCTTTACGAAATTCACTTTCGATATTTGGTATAACTAGGGTTTCCATAAATTTTTTAATAAATGTAGATTTACCTGTTCTTACAGGCCCCACTATACCAACATAAATATCGCCATCTGTTCGCTTTGCGATATCTGCGTAGATATTAGATTTATCCATAAAAACTTTCCTCCTATGTCGTAGTTCATTTGTAATTAGTGAATTATCGGAATTAGCAGCATCCCGTTGCTATGTAATACATCATCGTTAAGGTTATTCTCTAACATAACAGCATCAACTGATGTATTAAACTTCTTAGCAATATCCCAAATCATCTCTCCGCTGGACGCAAAGTATAAACGTAATACCGCATCATCCTTTATCTCTTTTTTATTGTTTTCATCAATTGCAATTGAACTTACCACATCGTAAAAAGTATATTTATATACATTACCGCATATCTTAAGTTCTACTCTTACTTCAATTTCATCTGCTGCAGTTAGATTATAAGAAACAGATGAAATTGTGACATTTGGAACGAACATAACGTCTGGACCACCACATTTGCATTCTAACTTCATTTCGCAAGGAACTGTTTTATCAATCATTATCGGCATATTTTCGCTATCCATAGCTAAAATTGATATGTTTAAGTTGCCGCAAACTTCAAGGAATCCATCATTAAATTTTGCACTTTCATTGGTAAAATCACAAACAATATCGTAGATGCAATTTACCTCATTCTTTGATATTTTCACAGCATTTTTACAAACAGCAATTTCATTTACAACGCATATTAGTTGAGCTACTTTTATGTTGCTTGCATTTGTTTGTACATTAAAATCTGTTGAATAAATATCATTGATCAATTTCATTTCTTCGTTTTTATTTGCCTCTAAATTAGCACGAACAACAAATTCGGCATCAAAACTTGTACTTGCATTTTCTCCGCTTGACTTTAAGTTAATATCAACGTTTGTTACATCAAACGAGATAACACATTTATATTCATCGTTGATACCGGCTACATCGACAATCTGGCTAATTGGAATATTGTAATCCATTATTTCCGGTTTATCTTCATTTTCAGAGCTATATAAAAGATGTAATAAAATTTCACCTTTTAAAATTACTTTGTTTTGGATCAGCTTGTAATCTGAAAGTACAGCATTTGCAGTATTATCTAGGATATTTACTATACCAGGTTTTCCATATCCGAGTTCCATTTCCTCTTTAATAGAAAACTCTTTATTAGCTGCCAACTTTTCGCCCAATGCAGTGACTTTCTTATTATCAATTTGAACGCCCATTCCTTCTGCCTTACTTAAAATATCGATTTTTTTCGGGCAAATAATGATAGCTTTCATGCTGACTGCACCACGAATATCCAAGCGATGCTGATTTACAACTCTGCAATTTACATAATCACATTTACAATAAACGTTAACTGTACCGTTATCGAATGCATCTTTCAAATCCATTGATTTAGAAAAAACTTGTTTTTGCATAATTGATTTCACACGGTAGCATTCCTCACTTACATAAATGATTTTTATGTATGCAACTCCATCAATTAGCAATTTGCCATTCATAATTCTTTGTGATGTGATTTTAGGAGTAATTTTACATTTCAACACTTTGAATATGCTTTGGCAATAATCAGGTAATAAGTAGTCGAGTTCAATTGGTTGCTCTAAAACTCCATCAAAAACAACCTCATTTATACAGATTGACTCGTGTGTTAACTTTAATTCCATAGTTGCTTCCGCTCCTTTTATGATTTTCTATCTAATATTATTCATTAGCTGTCCACGATATGCTTATATTTGTTATATTGGTTGTATAATCTATATGTAATCGCATTAGTATTCATATTCCATTCAATATTTATGATAATTTTCACTATTTAATCAGTGATTAGGAAAATTAATATAATAATCGAATGATCCATAAGCGAAACATCTATAAATTTGCTTTGAAAGCTTAATCATATTAAGTATGCATACAAAATTACATAAATTAACGAATCAGTTAATCTAGGCAATTTCAATTCAGACAACACGTTCTATTTCTATTATTTTTTCAATAAATATTCATTTTTCTATTGCTTTTTTTAGAAACATCATGTATAATACTTTAAGTAATGCCGGTGTGATGGAATTGGCAGACGTGCGGGACTCAAAATCCCGTGGTAGCGATACCGTACCGGTTCGACCCCGGTCACCGGCACCATTACATAATAATCCACTAAATCCACTTAAAAATACGTGGGTTTAGTGCATTGTTATATATTTATTTAACGTGCCTATAAGTTGTTATTGGTTATAACACACATATCCCCCTATATCTATTACAGACTATAAGAGGTATCTACCTTTCTTAGGTAGCTGACGCAACTACGCAGCAGGAGTATCATTATACATATGCTTGTCATCGCAACTTCACTGATTACCGATCAGTTATTACATACAATATTTGTCGCAAGCGTATTATATGTAGGTGCTTGAACCGCTCATCACCGCTCACACATGCTCAATGTACTCATAGACACTATGAATAAGCTTTATAAGGTTAGTCATTCCTTAGTAGTAAGTTGACACGAATATTTAAGGTCGAGCTTAAATATTGGTCTTGGCTTATTGTTTGTCAAGGTACGGTTTATATTTAAAATGCCTAAAAGACATTCTAAAACAAAAGAAATCAAGCCTTCAGATGAGCTCAAACACACTGAAAGCTTGACAGTTTTATACCACTGTGTTAGAATTACACACAGAAGTTTTCTCCTATAAGTCTTCAAGATGTTGTAGCATCTTCTAGGCGTAAGCACTGCGGTTGTTCCCGCAATCGTAGTGCTATAGGGGTTTATTTTCTTACCCGTATTTAGATTGTACCATATTATGGTTTTGTTTGCAAGACCTTTTATAAATATTTTACTCCCTAGTTTTTAACTAGGGAGTTTTGTGTTATGTAGGTCAGTATTTCTAATTTTGTTCTTGTAACCATAATGGTATTTGCTTAAATCCATCTTCTGTTAAAGGAAATACTTCTTGATTCAATATTTCACTTTTATTATAACATAAGTAACCTTTCCAAATCTCAACTTTAAAATTTTCACTGTCAGTAGAAATTCTATAATTGAAATCGTTAGCACTTCCTGTAAATGTATTTTTATTCTTATAGAATTCCAGTGTACGAATATCTTTAAAATTAGCCATCATTTCTCCTATCAAAATAAACTAAAAATCTTACAATTTAACTTACTTCAACATAAACGTTTCGTGTTGAATCTCTAACCCAAATAGTGATATATTGTTTAATACTTTCTATAACACTATGCTTGAATATGAAAGTATTTTTTTAAATACTTCTTATAGACTACCATAAGTTTATCCCAATATGGGGAAAACATATTTGAACCGTAAATTTTGAGTGAGTTTCCATCAAAATATTTTATATCTAAACTCCATTGGACACCATCTAATATTAATTCGTTATCGTATCTATTTTCCCAGTCTGCAACATAACAACTATAGATATCATGAACAAAAGTGCTCCACTCTTCTCCTGTTATGTTCAGCTTTAATTTTTCCTCTTCATTCTTATGAAAAGGTGGCATATATGTCAAAGTAGCTACTTCTAAATCTTTTATCCCAGACAATGAGCTATATCCATTAAAGAATCCTCCAACATTAAAATTGATTTCATTTGTTTTCATTTCAAGTATTGTTGTTGGAACTCCAAAATCTTTTTTACATTGGTTGCAATGATGCGTTGGATCCACTTCGGTAATACAGCATCCGCCAAGAACAACCTCATTGTTATTAAGTTGTTGCTCAAGTTCTTTACTAAAGACTGGTTCTCCCCATATAATAATTGCAGTATTACGGGAACCACAACGTGGACAGGTTTGTCTAGACAAGATAAATTCCTCCTATTGGCCTACACAATCTTCACTGCATTTGTTTTTACTTCATCAACTAATTCCATAATGCGCTTTTGTTTGTTTTGATCAAACAAAGTGAATAGACTTTGGGGTTTATCAAATGGTGGCTTTCTTAATTCAGATATATTTTCGATATAACCATTTTCTACTACATAGTCGATTACTTTTCTTACAAAAACAATTTGATTTTGGTTTAAGGATTGATCATTGATAAACTCAGAAAACACATTCATTGCTGCATCTCGTTCGAGTTTTGCAATCTTACGTATAAGTAACCCAAATGGTGTATCACCAAATTCACGCTTATAATCATTCTTTGATCCAAGTTCGCCAGTTAAAACGCCTTCTAGATCCTCATAATCGAGCTCGGTCAATGGGATGTTATTTCTCAACTTAAAGATAGCAACATGGTCTTTATGGTGTTCAACATATCGATTTACCTTTAGTTTATAGTCTTCGAATGTATCAGGAGCAGCAATCGGTTGCCCTTCTTTGATATCTACTATGATATCGGATAAATTTGTATAAACGGTTTGCTTCGTATCTGTTTCAATAATAAATTTTATTAGTTCACGTAATGCGGTTCGAACCAATTCAAAGCTTAATATATCAGTATTTTTCCAAAACTCATCTGCTTGAATAGTATTGATTATTTCAATTTGTTGCTTTACTTGCGGAATAGTCATCTTTTTAGACAAGTTAACTCCGATATTTACTAATTGATGCTTTCCCTTTGCAAACTGCGGCAATCCTTCAATTTGGGATATCATTAGCCCATACATTAAATTATCGAATCGTTTTGCATACTCATCGGTCTCATCTAAATATACCAGTGGTGCAATATAAGAAATTAGATTGGTTTTATCCATCTCTGACAAGCATGTAAATGCTTCTTTAGTGCTATATTGCTCTACATATTCACGATTCATGCGTACTGTGAATTGTTCTGGATTTAGTGCATTGATTTGAGTTACTACATCATCAATCAAGCCAGTACGGAAAGTTTGGTACTTCTCTTCAATAAACGCTGATTGTTGTAGATGGAAGATGAGCTTGATTTTCTTTTCAAACAGCATCTCAGTCAAGCTTTTACCTTCAGAAGAGTCTATACCTTGCGGGTTTTGACGAAAAAATTCAAAGTTGCTAAGGTAATCGAAAATATAGAAATTTTGTTTATGTTGATCTGGCCCAAATAAGTCTTTACATAAACGTGTGCCACGGCCAATCATCTGCCAGAACTTTGTTTTCGAACGCACTTTTTTAAAGAACACCAAATTCACTATTTCAGGCACATCAATACCAGTATCTAGCATATCAACAGATACAGCAATATGTGGTGCCTTATCTGGCATTTTGAAATCGGTAATAAGAGTTTGGGCATAGCTATCATCACACACAATACGCTTTGCATATTCTCCATGGTATTGTGGATATAGCTTATTAAAACGTTCTACAATAAAATCTGCATGACGCTTGTTTGCTGCAAAGATAATTGTCTTACCAATTCGATCCCCACCAGCCACTTTATGACCTTTCTCCATCAAGTACTCTAACACATAATCCACAGTATCTTGATTAAAAATAAACTGGTTTATTTCAGGTGGAGCAACATATTCGGGCATGTTGCCATCTTCATCAGTAAAGTCTTCTTCATAACGCTTTTTATCTTCGTCAGATAGATCATCATATGTAATTCCTTCATCTAGAAACTTAGTCTTGACTTCGATATTGTGATATGGTACAAGAACTTTATCTTTATAAACTGCTGTATCGTAATCATAGGCATAGGTAGGTACACCGCTTTCCATTTCAAAGAAGTCATAGGTATTACGATCCACTTCTGTCTTAGGGGTTGCAGTTAATCCTACTAAATACGAATCAAAATATTCAAAGATAGCACGGTATTTTTTAAAGATACTTCTATGTGCTTCATCAATAATAATCAAATCAAAATGGGCAGGGGTAAACAAGCACTTTCCTTCTTCTGTTTTAGCAGTATCAATCGCATTTAACATGGTTGGATAAGTTGAAAATACTATTCTAGCGTTTTTATCATCTTTATTAGTTAATAAATTACACAATGACATATCAGGCAGATAGTTCTTAAAATCGTCCTTCGCTTGGGTTACTAAAGCAGTTCGATCAGCTAGAAATAGAATATTTGTAATATATCCAGCTCTTGATAATACATCGGTTAAGCTAGATGCTGTTCTTGTTTTACCGGTACCTGTTGCCATTACTAAGAGCGACTTTCTATGTCCTGTTTCTATGTTATGGCATACTGCACGAATTGCTTCTTTTTGATAGTATCGGTCTGTTATATTATCTTGAATTTCAATGCTGTTTAGATTTTTGCGTCCTGTTCTTCGGTTGACTAGTTTTTCTAAATCAGATTTTGAGAAAATGCTACTTACTTTTCGTTGTGGGGAATTCATATCATCCCATATGTAGGTTTCGAATCCATTGGTCGCAAAAATGATTGGACGTCTACCTGTTTGATTTTCTAAACAGTCGGCATATAGTTTTGCTTGATGTAGTCCAACTTTGGGATCTTTGGAAGTGCGTTTTGCTTCAACAATTGCAAGAGGTAGCTTATCGTTGCCATATAGCACATAATCCACATAGCCTAATTCTTGACTATTTGGCATACCCTTGACTTCAACTTCTTCTTTGATCTCTTCGCCGAATGTCCAACCAAGTAGTTTTAAGTCAACATCAATATACTTTTTCCTTGTTTCATATTCCGAAATATCATCCGCAGTAAACGTACGCTCTTGCTGATGTTGGTCTTTTTGAGCTGTATATTGACCGCTCATTTGCTCGATTTTTACAAGCAGTTCTTTGATTTGAGATTCTTTTTCGGCTAAAAACTGTTTGCTTTCTTGAAACTTTTGTTCATCAACTTTTACTTGTTCTAATGGGATAAGCGTTTCATCAAATTGGCGCTCTTGATAAGCTTGTCCATAACAATAGTCAATCCACTCTATAAATTCAAATAAGCCAGCAAGCGATAACATAGCATCGCTTTTGCTGATTGTTTTTTCGGTATGTACAGCTAGGTTTCCAAGCTTAATAATATACGGGAGCTTACCCCAAGTTTTCGAATCAAGTGCAAAACGGAAACTTGGTTCATGAATCAACGCTTGCAAATTATCTTTATAAGGCATAACAATCGTGTTGTCCGCAGAATACACCCACTTCACAGCAAGCTCCAACGCTTTTCTGCAAGCAACCGCAGCCATAGCGGGAGACGTTGCAAAAATATGTTCTGCTTCCATTGCCGCTGGGGAGAATAAGCTATATTCTTCTTTTCCTTTTAAGAAATCAAAATTTGCAGTCATTCTGTCACCTCATGTAAGTTTTATTGATTATAGCTTGTTTCTTATAGAATCTAAATTTGACGCTATGTTTCTCAAAGCGTTACCTTCTGGACTTAGTTTAGAATTTTGAGGTTCAGTATACCCCATTAAATCTGCATATTGGATTATAAGGTCATAATCTTCTTGATATTTCTTACTTGAATCATGGATAGGTGAGTAGTTGAGGCAGACATGATAATCGGATTTTTGTGTCTCTTCAGATTTCTCAAGTAAAATAAAATATAGTTTTTGACTCGGTGCTAGAATTATATTTTGAGTATATTCTGATAAGTTTTTATTTTCGCATAATTGAAGTGAAGGAGTGATCGTTAACGAATTTATTTTAGCACCACTTTTCCCATAGTTTTTAAGATGTAAATAGAAATTCAAATCTCTAGGGTCTTTATGAAGATAAGCAAAAACATATGGTCTACTTTCAGCTTCTCTTGTGGTTTTCATTTCTTTTATAGATTTTCTGTTATAATGTACAATTACAATAGTTGCAACGACATAAACTAATGTGAGTAGACACATTATAAAACCTTGATTATCATTTAACCAGTCAATCATAACTTTCACCTCATACATAAGTTGTTTTTCATGTTGTCGTAGGTACTAGTCAACCTCTCCGTCGACTAAGGTCGACACCTCTCCTAAAGGAGAGGCTTTTTATAGGCTCCCCCTTGGGGGAGCTGTCCAACAGTAACGCTTTGTGTTATTGTTGGACTGAGAGTGTAAAGAGATCTCACTCAAAATATTCGCTCATCAAACTATCAAATAAGTACTGTGATTCATCAATTGCTTTTTGTACAAGTTCTTTTTGTTCTTCTATTTTCGTTACAATTTCAGCAAATTTGTTTTGTAGAGAAAGGGGTGGGAGTGTAATTTTAATATTTTGAAGTTCTTGAGCATTTATATTTGCTTGTCCAATAATTGCTTTGCACATCCCTGTTAAAGTGTTTTTCCCATATTTAGAATTTAAAATCCCCGACAAAAATTCACTGTTTGCTCTATCGTTCACCTTTATTTTAATTAGATATCCAGCAATTACCATCGGTTCATCTTCTTTAAATACTGCTGTCTTACCAACCAATTCTTTACTATTCGTTCGATTGAATAATACATCTCCTTTGACAACAAGATATTTTTTTGCTTCTTTTTCTTCTAAATTAATATACTTTAAATTTGTATAATCCATAGATCCACTATATGTGATATTGTTCATTCTAAGGTATTTGTATTGTCCAAATTCTGTTGCAGCCTTACTTGTACCATACTTAACTTCAGAAACAATATCTCTGATAGTGCCAACCTCCCAGCCTTTTTCATTCGTTACGGGATCCCCGAACATATCATAAAAGGTGGATTGAATCAGGTTGTCTAGTTCTTGGAGCTGTTGTTTTCGCATTGCTAACAATTCGCTTGCAGCATCTAATGTTTTAGCAATCTTTTGTTGTACTTCGATTGGCGGGAGGGGAATTGTATAGTCTTTTAAAATAGTCGCAGATATATTGGGTTGGGCACCACCGACTCCCAATTTTATGAAATTTTCTTTTTGACTCCGTAAGTAATAATATAAAAATGAAACATCTAGATTCTTAATTGATAAAAATGCTGCACAAGCTTGATTCGTGCACGCATCAAAAGATAGTATAGAGCATGCACCAATAGTCGCTCCATACATTGCAATAAGTAGTGTGCCCTCAGGAAACATTTTTGCGGAACTGTTTTTTAAACCTGATTCAGTTATTTTATCAACATTATAACTGACATATTTATTTTTTAGATCGCCAGTTTTAATCCACGGAATAGTACCATTTTCATAGTACTCGGGATGTGCTTTTGATGGTGTGCCTCCAGAGGTAATTTTACATATATCTCCCAACCTAACCATTTGCCATTTGCTCATTTATTTTATCCTTTCGTTATCGCGATAATTGAAATAATAATTGCTACGAATCCCATCATGCCAGAAAAGACCGCAGACAAATAGTTTTTATCTCGTTCGTTTTCAACCTCTTTTGCTGTACAATATGAAAATATTCCAAAGACATAAAGAAAAAAAAGAAGCACAATAAAAGTAAAGACACCAAGTGAATTTGGTAGAATAGATGTTATTGTCCAGCTAATACCTGTAACATAAAGATAGACGAGATACAAAGCATATATAAAAAGCATTGCTGAAATGATAGCGATTGAAAAGAAAAAGAAAGAAAGCAGTGCCGCCATCCATGTTGAGGTAAATGAACCATCAGATTTTTTTGATTTCACTTTAATCGATATTCGTTTTATAAATCGCACAATAATAAACGGATAATTCTTATCAAATTCTTTTTTATTATCTTCTTCAATTCTTTCTATTTCTCTTGTTTTGTCCTCTTTGCGTTGTTCTACTTCCTCTATTGCTTGAACAATTGTTGCTTTTATTTCTTGTGTGTTTGCCTTTTGTTGCGCTTTTATAATTGCTTGTGCTAGTTTATCATAATCAATCTCTAATGCAGTTTTTGATTTCTTCGGTCTAGCCATTACAACAAACTCCTTAACTCCTCCATTTTGGAAGCAATATCAATGCTTAGCTCGTCTAAACGTGTCATAATTACTTCTGGTGCATCATAAGTCACTCTATCATAGATTACTTCTTTATATCGGTTAATCGATAAATCATATCCGTTCTCTACAATCTCTTTTTTATCCACAAAGAAAGATTGCTCTGTTTTCGTTCTGTCTTTCTCTGCTTCTAAGTTATGAAACCGTGTAAGAATATCAGGAATATCATTTTGTTCAATTGGAGAACGCTTATCGTCTAAGCTGAATCCGTCTGCTTTCATATCATAAAACCAAACTTTGTCCGTTCCGCCTGCTCCAGTTTTTGTGAAAACTAATACCGCAGTAGAAACCCCTGCATATGGCTTAAATACACCGCTCGGCATAGAAATTACGGCTTGTAGTCTATGGTTTTCAACTAATTCTTGGCGTAACGATTTGTGCGCTTTGGTTGTACCGAATAAAACACCATCCGGAACGATACAAGCACAACGTCCACCCATTTTAAGCATGCGCAAAAAAAGTGCAATGAATAAAAGCTCAGTCTTTTTGGTATCACACACAGCTTTTAAATTATCATGTATACTTTCCGCATCTACAGTGCCAGTAAACGGTGGGTTTGCTAATATAACGCTGTATGCCTCTTTGGTTTCGTTTGATTTGGAAACGCTGTCTTTATAATCAATGGTAGGGTTAGTTATAGAATGAAGCATTAAGTTCATTGCCGAAATACGAAGCATTGTGCGGTCGGTATCAAAGCCTGAGAACATATCGCTAGCGAAATGCTCCCATTGTGCAGCTGTCATTTGTGCTTCGTATTGTGTTCGAATATGCTCAGCAGAGGAAATCAAAAAGCCCGCAGTACCACAAGCAGGGTCACAAATCTTATCATCTGGAGTAAGGTCAACCAACTCAACCATCATCTCACGAATATGCTTTGGTGTTCTAAATTGACCGTTTTGGCCAGCAGACGCAAGTTTACCAAGCATATACTCGTATAGATCGCCCTTCATATCAAGGCCAGTTAAATCGTGCTCATATAGCTCATCAAGACCAGTAACAATCTTTTGCAAAACTTGTGGGGTTGGGATTAGGAACATTGCATCTTTCATATAACGTGAAAATGCAGATCTATTTTTACCGTTCATGTTCTTAATAAAAGGAAATACCTTTGTTCCAATAATATCGTAAATCTCTCTAGCATCAAGATTTTTGAATTTACTCCAACGCATAGCTTGTCCAGCTTCTGTCTGTTGAAAAATCAGTTCAACAGTCTCATCATAAGCTTTTGCGCTAATATTTTCTTGTTCTTTCTCATCTAAAGAACGAATGAACATCAAATAAGTAAGCTGTTCAATTACAGTTAGTGGGTTAGTTACACCTCCTGCCCACATATCAGTCCATATTTTATCTATTTTATTACGTACTTCGCCAGTTAACATATTCTACTCCCTAAGTTTTATTTTTTATTGTTCTATTATATCATAAAAAGTCTGTTTTCACATATGTGAAAACAGGTTCCCGTGATACAATGTTCTCGTTCTGGTCAAAATCTTTGATTTTGGGTACCATAGAGGTTATTATATCATAGTTGAAGTAGTAGGACAAATGACATAATAATATTTTATGTTCTATACTTCTAGTTTGAAAAAATGCTGAGACCAACTTGAATTTAATATTTTTTCAAGCTGTAATTTAATCATTTCTGCATGTTGCGGTTGTAGTACAAAAATATAATCTCGTATGGTACCACGAACAAACTTAAGTCCCATCCAAGTTGAATTTTTATATACTGCATCTTTTTTTAATGCTCTGAATTTATTCAAATACTCTTCTTCTGGCTTACGTTCTCTATGGTTATAGAAAATAATGCTTTTACCACTTTTATAGTAATCTTTTAATTCATCTAACCCTATATATTTGTTTCCCTTTTGCCCCGTTAAAGATACGCTTTGCACTTCTAAACCGTTGTCGGGGTCTAAAAAAATTACATCTGAATCATACAAACAACTAAGTGCAGTTTGATGCCACGTAGCTCTTTGTGTCCGTCTTTTTATATGATCAGCTTCATTGCTGACATCCAATATGGCGTTATAGAATATTGTATTGTCGGGTATCAAATTAGAATTTTCAATACTTGTTACATTTCTAGTACCCTTTTTTAATATTTCATTTAACACATCATAAAGTTCAGAATCAAGCTCTTTATAATTACTCTTAGATAAATATGTAATATGCTTACCATCAGCATTATGGTTTTCATCGGGTGCTAAGTACCAGTTCACCCCTAGTCGTAGACCTGTTTGTGCTATGTATCGCAACAGAGCATATTTTCCAAAATCGCCAACATCCCCAACGTATCTATTTTGCATAGTTTTCCCCCTATTGTAATATGAAATCATGCTTTAAGTATATCATTATATTAGACCATTAAAACGGACTTTACTATTGAAACGACTGTTCAAATCCCATTTTTCTTACATCATCTATCCATTTATAGATTTGGTCAGAAGAATATTTCTTATTTCCATCTTCATCTTCCATCTTTTCAAGAGCGGATGCCATAACAGCGTATTCGTTCTCTAAATAGGTATCAAAAACGCCTTGGTCATCGGTGTTGATTGAAACGCATAGCTGTGGTGAGTTATGTAGCTTTTCAGGTTCATATTCAAGTAAACTATTATGGAATTGTAAAATTGGATGTTTATCAAAACGTTTAAATGTTCCAATTAAGTAGTTTGACGTCGGATTACATTCAATTGCAATACCTTGCTTTTCAATCTCAAACTGCATTTTATGTTGGATTTCTGCAACTGTTTTGATAAATGTTGTTTCAACTTTATAAATGTATTTTTCTAACCCTTCTTGTTTCACTTTATAATCATAATGATAAGCATAATACAATAAAGCAGCATCTTTATTCTGCCGAATGGTATCGCTAATCATTGGGTTACTACAATAAACGGTATAATCAAAATCAAAGAAATCAGTTTTTTCGTATTTGCCGCCTCGATAAAGTTCAGGGTGGTCTCCACGAAGCTTCCACGAATTCCAATAGGTATAAGTTGTTAACTGAATCCCTTCTTTTTTAGCAAAGCTACCGTATATTTCATTTGCGAGTTCTTCAAATACACTACATAAGTTATTACGTAAGTTAGGCTCTAATGTAATGTTTAGTTCTTGTGATTTATAAATAATCCACACGACATTATCTAATAAATCTTGTTTTGTAAGAATAACTTTATAATGCTTTATTTTATAATAATCAGAAACATTAATTCCTAAAGCAAGCGCATGGCCTAATCGGTCACCTCGTTTTAAGTTTAAAAAAAGAATTGTTTCGTCTATAGCACGCAATCCATCTACTAAATCGAGAAAGTCCTCCCCTGCATGAAAGGTAATACGAAGATTCATTCCGACCTTGTCATCTTTAAAGTAAGAATAGGAAGAGATCGGGTTATAATTACTAAGATATCGTATTTCATTAGCAAGAACTTCTGGGCGGCAACCAATTTCGTTAGAGCAGCCATCAATACCTTTTATTCGTTTACGCAAATTATAATCGTCAGCAAGGGCTTGGCCAATCGCTAATGCTCTCTTTTTGTTATCTCTACGAAGATTATAATTACGGCATTTCTCTACTGTTTTATCTTTATCTAAACGGAACGCTTTTTTAGGGAAATGTAATACATAAAAATATGGTTCTTCCTTAATTTCTGCAAAACTATCCGTAAGTAGAGGATCTATTGTGTCAAAAATTGAGGCTTTCAGATTACTCGATAACAAAGTCTTTTGTTGTGAATTTTCAATGTATTTAATAGATTTCTTTATTTGCTTCGGTGAAGTTTTTGGCATAATACGAGCTTCTAGCAAACGGATACTCTGATCTTCAAAAGTGGCATTTAAAGCTAGATTATATACTTCTTCTTCGTAGCATTTTAATCCTTCAACAAAAAAGCCTTTTCTATCTTGATAGTTACTAAAGTTTTTAAATCCAACATGATCATTTACTTGTACGAGTTCACTTCTAAACTGTGCCTTAATTAATAGATATAAGTAGAACAGATTGTTTTGAGTAGCAGTAAATTCTCCTGAATATATTTTACGAAAGCAATGGTATAAGAAATAACGTTCACCTGCTAAAGAACGGTTTGTATTAAAATTATTTTCATCAAGCGAATTTTTTAAGCAGTAATCTAGAATATAGCCGTTTTCTTCTGTTTTGTATCCACAAGAAAATCGTAATGCAGAAATATGATTTGAATAATCTGAGAATAGTGGATCTTCTAATATGGAAAGTATGTTATCTTTATTAAAGTCATGCATATTGTTGATTACACCAAATAAATGAGCTCGAATAATTGCAGCACGTTTAAGCTGAACGCTCCAATAATGATTGGAAGGTTCAGCTTGGTTTAGGACATCAGAATCTAACACTTCTTCAAAACTGCTACTCATCTTTTGGATTACTTCATAATGATTCATTGCACTAATCCAAGATAACGGAAATATTTGAGTGGATCCACCTAAATGATAATGATTCTCCGCCATACCTTTATCTAAAATCTTATGGAGTCGATGGTTATCTGTTTTAATAACAGGCCTCCAAGAAAAAACATAGGTAGATTCTTTATGCTTTAAATCACGATAAGCTAAATAAGAAGTTGTAAATAGGTCTTGACCTAACTTATTAGAAAGTTCTCTCCAATTTAAAACCTCACTATATTTACAGATAGGGAATTTGTCATCTGTAGTTAATACTTGTTCTGTATAATGTGGAAGTAGATTAAATACAGATTTTTTATTTTCAATACCAAAAAGCTTTAATTCGGTCTTGAGACTCTCATAAATGTTATGTATTTCGTCTTCCGAATAGTTGAAAAACACTTTTTGTGCACCTTTTTGAAATACAGAAAAAGAAATATTGTCATAGGCAAAATCATTGGAGCCTTTAAGATAATGCTTTTCATCTAATATGCTTTGAAACAATGTTTCAGCAGAGAGACGACGAAATATAGTATCAAGACATTTTCTTTGAATCTCCATTATTCTACACCGTTGTCATTATCACTAGATGGTGTATCTTTCATTTTTAATGAAAGTATAAATGCATCCATACAAGCAACTACCTTGTCTTTAATAGCTTTAATAGAGTTAAAGTCGTTTTCCTTCAACTCTGTTAAAGCTTGTTCTAACATGTGAATACAATTATCATTATATTCAAAGATTTTTTCATCAATATCATTAACTAGTGCTAGAAAATATTTAACATCATCCGCCAAAGTGTTATTTGATCTTCTTCCATACGTATAATTACGACGTATTTTTAAAATCCTTTTAATATCATTCAGCTTTTTAATACTTTCTGTTTTATCTTTAGAGCATTCAAACAAAGCATTAAAATAACTACTATATTTGTCAATATGAGTATCTGCTTCTTCTATGATTGTTTTTGCATTAACTAATAAACTGTATGTATTAGAGTTTTCTAATTTAAAATATTTAGAAATCCATTCAGAAGTTTTTTCGTAGAAGTAACTTATATGATCTGAGAAATACGATGCTTCTTTTGGACTTTTATATTTTTGTTTATAATCAATGATTGCTTGGATAACATCCATATTCAGAATAAATAGACCAAAAGAAATGTCACTACGTATTTTCTTGATAAAATATACTGATACATTAAACGTAATTTGTGAAAATCGGTTTTTTTCATCATAAATATAGTAATCAAAATCTGGTGAAGTAAATCCTTTGTAAATAAAATCTTTAAATGGTTGTGTTGTCTTATTCAACCCATTTGTACTACAATAACTATAATACGTATCTTTGAGCCTATCGAAATGTGTTCTTGATTTATCCCCATTTTCTTTACGTATCATGCTATCAGCAATGCTATTTCCAAAAATATCCCCGCCGATAAACTCATCTACTAAACTATACTTTTCATTTTCTTTGTCGTTATCTTTATTAATTAGAGATAAAATGATTTTATGCATAGTGATTGTGTATATAGTTTTAATAGCAAAAGTATATTTTTTGACGCTATCAATAGGATAATAGGATTCAATATTTTTCAATGTATCAATGACATCACTAATTGAATAAAGCAAAGCATTGTCTCTCACATAACTTTTCTTTTCTTGTGCTATGCCAGATAAGTAATTTTGATATCCATCCTCATTTTCTTTGCTACATTTTTTTAATGAGTAGACATCTGATTTTTCAATTACATCGTAAAAATCTGTAATAACTTGTCTATGTTTATTAATGTTCGGGGTTGCAATTACGTTATCTATAAATTTATTGTATCCATCATCTACATTGTTCCTTACCCACGTGTTTATTAAAAATTCTTCAAAAGTTGATATGTTTTTCAGTCTTGTTTCTTTATCAATAATAATTATATTTTCTGTAGTTACATTACCATCTGTCCCAATGAATTCTTTTGTACTTGTTTGATCTTTAATATCTTCCATTTTACCTAGAATAGACAGAAAGTTAACAAGCTCACGCATTGTTTTCGGAATAATTTGATGTACTCCTTGATCTGGTCTTACAAAAATAACTCCAGTTTTTTTGTATATATATTTTAGTATTGTATCTTGAAAATTGATGTCGTGGTTATCGCCTAATAGATTGACTTTGGATTCCTTACTATCAAGATATTTAAGAACAACCTGTTCTTCAGAGGAATCTGCAACAGCACTAATTTCTGGTAGGTAAATTTTTCTGCCATCAGGGATTAACTTATCAATATATTTCGAAGCCATTTGTTGCAGTTCATATTTTTGAATTCTATCATTATCAATTAGTGTTTTAAAATCAACTCTATATTGTTGTTCGACTGCTTTCGTTAATTGGTCAATTTTAGTTGCCATCAAAATAATAACATTCGGAATCATAAAGTATTTTCGGATATCCTCAACAATTTCATACGCCTTTTTTACATTTAAATCCGTATCATCGACTTGGATAACAAGCATGTAATTTTTATATCCATTTTCAGAAAAATAAATCTTAAAAAATGTTTCTATTAGTTTTTGAAGGTCTTTTTTAAAGTTAGAACTATCTCCTAATCTTGCTAAATCCTCTAAAGAATCCTCGAATGATATGTCTTCACACTTTGGCAGAGATGGATTTTTAATAGTTATAATATGTTTGTAACACTTTTGAAATAGAGTTAGTATTTCATTTTTATCTGCAATGGATGACTTTTCACGTTCAGCTGCTTTCCAATATTTTTTAAACTCAGCAAAAATACGAGAAACAATAATTTTAAGAATATTATCTTGTGATTCTAATCTAGTAGGATCGATCGAATCTAAAACATGGAATTTTGCATTTGGCTTCTTATCGGGAGTAAATAGGTTATTCACACTCTCACTTGTTAGGTTTGTTGAATACTCCTTTAAAACTTTTGAGAATGTCTGCATGGCAGAACTTTTACCTTGTCCTCTTTCTCCACAAAACGCAATAATATTATTTAAAAAATCTTCTTTTTTATCATTTGAACTTGAATTAGAACTGATGTTTTGAGGTAAGGAAGCGTTTACAATTTCTATCAAACGATCCCTGGCTTGTTCATATACAGGGAAAAAGAAGTCATTTGCATTAACTTCAGTTTGTTTAATTTTAAATTCTTCACCTTTGATAATCTCTATTGTTCTACTCATTTCCATTAACCCCTTTTTATCACAATATTCAATATTATACTATTAAGTTTCGCTTCAAGTTGGGTATATAAAATTACCCTCTTCGCCATTATACAACATTATCCATTTGCATACAATATACATTTCCATATTTATAGGTTCATTTTGTATTATATTAGTACTTACAAGCTATTATTGGACATAGCAAAACTCACTCTCTGTTACTTGAGAGTGAGTTTATTTATTTTCCTAAAAATCTACTGGATATATTCTTAGGTATATTAAATTTGTGACCTTTCTGGTTGAGCGAGTGGAGTTTAAACGAAAGTAAATCATTTGGTACTTCTAAGAGTTGTGCAATGTTATTGTAGTCCATACCTTCTTCCGCTAGGCTAATGACATCGTTATCATCAATGAGTAGCTCTGCTGCGAAGTAGTTCGCTTGATACTCAGGTTTGGAAGTCATATCGTATAGCTGAAAATCTTTCATAGGAGATACTTTAGCAAAGGTTTGGTGAAGCCTATCGTGGCCTAACTCATGAGCGATAACGAGACGCTGTTCTTGTTCTGATAAGTTATCATTTAAGATGATATGACGTTCTCGATTCATCACACAATAGAACCCTTTAAGACTATTGAATGGACGATATCCAACGAATATATTCAATGCTTCAGTTAACTCAAACGGATCTCTTGTCTTATATTGCTTTATCAGTTGATCTACGATATCAGTTATATATTGGCTCACTCGTTCACCCTCTTCCTATAAAAGTAATCTTATTTACTTGCGTATTTTTTAGCACGCTCTTTTGATTGAAAATAGATATCTGTGATTGCTTTGAAGAATAAGTCTCTATCTTCTTCATCTAGCTCGCCACCTGCGAACAAACCGCTAGTTTCAGCTATGATTGCATTGGCTTTATTCTTGCCGTTGGTGCCGTATTTCTCAGTAGCTTCTTTAATAAACTCATCTTGTTCTGACATTAAGTATGTATTAGATACTTGGAATATCTCACATATCTTATTTGTTATTTGAGCAGTTTGAGGATAACGCTCTCCTGCTTCATAGTATTGTACTGTTCTAGTAGTCACACCCAATGCTTTTGCTAGTTCGGGTTGTGACATTTTAGCACTCTTTCTTAACTGTTTTAGTTTTTCTGAAAACATTATTGTTATGACTCCTTGCTGTGAAATATAAGTCGTCTTTTATATTGACAACGAACGAATATTCGTGTATAATTCATAATACACTATAATATGAATTTGTGTTCGTTATTATTATACTTGTGTTCGTTTAATTTGTCAAGGAGTGTTCCAATGGAAAGAATTATTCTTCACGCCGATCTTAACAACTGTTATGCATCTATTGAGTGTATGCTAAACCCTGAACTAAAAGGGAAAGCTGTTGCTGTCTGTGGCTCACAAGAGGATAGGCATGGTATTGTATTAGCTAAGAATGAATTAGCAAAGAGTTATGGAGTTAAAACAGGCGAAGTAATATGGCAAGCTAAACAGAAGTGCCCAGACTTGACAATTGTGCCACCACACTATTCTGAATATCTTTATTACTCTAGAAAAGTACGAGAAATATATTATCGCTATACTGATATGATAGAGCCATACGGAATAGATGAATGTTGGCTTGATGTAACAGGAAGTACTATGTTATTCGGTAGTGGGTACGATATTGCATATCAAATAAAAGAAACTGTTAAATCTGAATTAGGTTTAACAGTCTCAGTAGGTGTGTCATTTAACAAGATATTTGCTAAGCTTGGTAGTGATATGAAAAAGCCTGATGCTGTTACTGTTATTGAGAAAGATTCTTTTAAAGAAAAGATATGGGGGTTACCTGCCTGTGAAATGATATTTGTAGGTAGATCTACCACTTTGAAATTAAAGAAGTATGGTATCAATACGTTAGGTGATTTAGCACAATCTGATCCAGAGTTCTTGAAATTTGTACTTGGCAAGAATGGATATGACTTATGGATTGCTGCTAACGGGTTAGATGTCTCTAGAGTTATGCATACCGACTATCGTGCACCCATTAAAAGTGTAGGGCATGGTATTACTTGTAATGCAGACTTAGAAAATGAAGATGAGGTATGGCAGATATTCTTAGAATTAGCTGAGGATGTAGGAAAGCGATTAAGAGATAATCATCTTGCAGCAAGTGGTGTTCAGATTAGTGTAAAAGATGAAAACCTATATGTAAAACAGTTTCAAGCTCCGCTGCCATGTTACACGCAAAACTTTTTAGAGCTAGCCCAAGCTGCAATTAAGTTATTCAAACAAAACTACAATTGGAACTACAATGTCCGAGCAGTAACAATAAGGGCAATCAACCTTGTATCGGATGACTGCCCTCAGCAATACGGATTCTTTTTTAGCTCTAAAAAACACATCAACGGAGAAAAAATTGATAGAGCTGTTGATGGTATTCGTAACCGATATGGGAAATCTGCTGTTACTGTTGCAACGCTCTTGATGGACATGAAAGTGGCCAGAGACAGGACTCCTGCCATGATGCCGAGTAGTATGTATCGGTGAGCTACTTTGTAATTGCCTATAAAACGCAAAAAACAGCACAACAAAATGCTGTGCTGTTAAATTTTATTGTTTTCCCTCTTGCAATTCTGACCACAATATGGTAGGATGTCATAAAGGGTAGTTAAATAAACTCCCAAAGCACTACGAATGCTGCAAACAATCGCAGTGCTTACGCCTTAAGATGCATCATCATCTTAGAGACTTATGAGAGTAAACTTCTGTTGCTTATTTTAGCACAGTTTTATACAACTTGTCAAGCTTCTAGAGTGTTTGAGTGCATCTAGGAGCTTGATTTTTTTGTTTTTAAATGCCAAAAGACATTTAAAATAAATCGCATTCCGAGTATCTTGACAAGTAGTTATAAGTCAAGACAAATATTTAAGAGGCAACTTAAATATTCGTTTCAACTTATACAATAACAGACCGTAGGTTATTGGTGAATACTTTGTGAATCTGTGAAGCTGAAAACGGTTAAACGCCGTCATATTTGAAGCCGGGAGTGAAAAAGCCTGTCGTGAGATAGTGGACGCATTGATGCGAACCTCTCCAAAGAAGATATACTGCATATAAAGCAGTTTAATATCATACTGTACACAACGTGGAAATCGTTTGGTGCAAGGAAGCTCCAATAATTATTATGTCTTGAAACTAAATTATATAGAGCAATGCACTAAATCCACTCTATTTGAGTGAATTTAGTGGATTGTTTTAGTGGCTCCCCTTGTTGGACTCGAACCAACGACCCTGCGGTTAACAGCCGCATGCTCTACCAACTGAGCTAAAGAGGAATGTGTTTTAAAAAATATATATGTATTCTGAAGTTAAAATAGAACAACAAAACAAGTTTGGTACACCAACAGGGGCTCGAACCCTGGACCTACTGATTAAGAGTCAGTTGCTCTACCAGCTGAGCTATTGGTGCATCTGAGCACAGCTTCAACAGTTTACTTTTAAAGTAATAAACAGCGATCAGCAGGCAAAGCTGCTAATCACTATTCATTATTGTGACGGCACTTATCTATCTTCCCAGGCCGTCGCCAGCCAAGTATTTTCGACGTAGATGAGCTTAACTTCTGTGTTCGGTATGGGAACAGGTGGATCCTCATCGCTATCAGCACCGTCTATTGAAGAATTTGATATCTTCAAAACTAAACAATGATTGTAAGATTTTCATGAACTTAAACCATCATGATTTGAGGTTAAGCCCTCGACCGATTAGTACTCGCTAGCTAAATACATCACTGCACTTACACTTTGAGCCTATCAACCTCGTAGTCTACAAGGGGTCTTACCTGATTAACTCAGTGGGATATCTTATCTTAAGGGCGGCTTCACGCTTAGATGCCTTCAGCGTTTATCCGTTCCGCACATAGCTGCCCAGCTGTGCCAGTAGGCCTGACAACTGGTGCACCAGAGGTGCGTCCATCCCGGTCCTCTCGTACTAGGGACAGCTCCTTTCAAATATCCTACGCCCACGACAGATAGGGACCGAACTGTCTCACGACGTTCTGAACCCAGCTCGCGTACCGCTTTAATTGGCGAACAGCCAAACCCTTGGGACCGAATACAGCCCCAGGATGCGATGAGCCGACATCGAGGTGCCAAACCTCCCCGTCGATGTGGACTCTTGGGGGAGATCAGCCTGTTATCCCCAGGGTAGCTTTTATCCGTTGAGCGACGGCATTTCCACTCACATACCGCCGGATCACTAACTCCAACTTTCGTTACTGCTCGAACCGTCATTCTCGCAGTTAGGCTCGCTTATGCGTTTACACTCAAAAGCACGGTTTCCGTCCGTGCTGAGCGAACCTTTGAGCGCCTCCGTTACTCTTTTGGAGGCGACCGCCCCAGTCAAACTGCCCACCTAACAATGTCCCCCACCCGGATTCACGGGCGCAGGTTAGAATTTCAGCACATGAAGAGTGGTATTCCAACAGTGACTCCGCCAAAGCTGACGCCTTGGTTTCCTAGTCTCCCACCTATCCTATACATCATATACCGAAATCCAATATTAAGCTACAGTAAAGCTCCATGGGGTCTTTCCGTCTAGTCGCGGGTAACCGGCATCTTCACCGGTACTACAATTTCGCCGGGCGGGTTGTTGAGACAGTGCCCAGATCGTTACACCATTCGTGCGGGTCAGAACTTACCTGACAAGGAATTTCGCTACCTTAGGACCGTTATAGTTACGGCCGCCGTTTACCGGGGCTTCAATTCAGAGCTCTCACTCCTCCTCTTAACCTTCCGGCACCGGGCAGGTGTCAGCCCCTATACGTCATCTTTCGATTTAGCAGAGACCTGTGTTTTTGCTAAACAGTCGCCTGGGCCTATTCTCTGCGGCTCTTGTTTCCAAGAGCACCCCTTCTCCCTAAGTTACGGGGTCAACTTGCCGAGTTCCTTAACAACCCTTCTCCCGTTGGCCTTAGAATTTTCTTCCTACCTACCTGTGTCGGTTTGCGGTACGGGCTCCGAAGATATACACAAAGCTTTTCTCGCCTTCCTCTACGCTTGCTTCCCTACTAATTTTCGGTCCCTTACGACCGGGTCTACCATCGCCCGGCTCAAGCGCTTTGAAAGTGTCCCTTTGTTTAAATCTTTTGGAGGCTACGGAATTTCAACCGTATGTGCATCGGCTACGCCTCTCGGCCTCACCTTAGCTCCCGGCTTACTAGGAGCGGACGAACCTTCCTCCTAAAACCTTAGGCTTTCGGCCATTATGATTCTCACATAATTCTCGCTACTCATTCCGGCATTCTCACTCGTATAAAGTCCACCGCCGCTTTCGCTGCGACTTCTCCCCTTATACGACGCTCCTCTACCACTTGTCTTACGACAAATCCCAAGCTTCGGTTTACATTTTAGCCCCGTTAAATTTTCGGCGCAGAACCACTCGACCAGTGAGCTATTACGCACTCTTTGAATGAATGGCTGCTTCTAAGCCAACATCCTGGTTGTTTTAGCAGTTCCACATCCTTTTCCACTTAAATGTAATTTGGGACCTTAGCTGTGGGTCTGGGCTCTTTCCCTTTTGACTATGAAACTTATCTCACACAGTCTGACTGCTATGCATCAATTATCCGGCATTCAGAGTTTGATAGGGTTCGGTAACCTCTCGGCCCCTAGCCCATTCAGTGCTTTACCTCCGGTAATCTAACATAACGCTAGCCCTAAAGCTATTTCGAGGAGAACCAGCTATATCCGAGTTCGATTGGAATTTCTCCGCTATCCACACCTCATCCGCCGCCTTTTCAACGGAGGTCGGTTCGGCCCTCCATGAGATTTTACTCCCACTTCAGCCTGGACATGGATAGGTCACTCGGTTTCGGGTCTATATCATGCAACTATTTCGCCCTATTCAGACTCGGCTTCCCTGCGGCTCCACACCTTAAGTGCTTAACCTTGCTGCATAATATAACTCGCCGGACCATTCTACAATAGGTACCATATCACCCGTTGACGGGCTCTATGTGCTTGTAGGCACAGGGTTTCAGGTTCTATTTCACTCCCCTCCCGGGGTGCTTTTCACCTTTCCTTCACAGTACTCTTCGCTATCGGTCATTAGGTAGTGTTTAGGCTTGGAGGGTGGTCCCCCCGGCTTCCCACGGGATTTCTCGTGTCCCGCGGTACTCTGGATACTGCTCGCTGACTCTGTTTTTCGTTTACAAGACTCTCACTTTCTTTGGTGTGCCTTCCCATACACTTCAACTAAACTTCGTCAATGCTAAATGCAGTCCGCAACCCCTACGGTATTTCTACCTTAGGTTTGGCCTGTTCCGCGTTCGCTCGCCACTACTTGCGGAATCTCTTTTGATTTCTCTTCCTCACCCTACTTAGATGTTTCAGTTCAGGTGGTTCCCCTCATATACCTATGTATTCAGTATATGATACGTGAGCATTACCTCACGTGGATTGCTCCATTCGGATATTTACGGATCAATGTCTGCTTGCGACTCCCCGTAACTTTTCGTAGCTTGCCACGTCCTTCATCGGCTCCTAATGCCAAGGCATCCGCCCTGCGCCCTTTGTAGCTTAACCTCGAATTATATAATTAAATTCATAATGATTATTCTAAGTTCACAACGCAAAAATATTATTTGTAGTATTTTTTACCCTAATTAGTTCTTCACTTTATTAGTCGCATAAAATATTTTAATTTATTTCGCATTCTTACTTTCATTGTTCAGTTTTCAAGATACCATCGCAGTGCCTGCGAACGCAATATCGCGTCTCAGTTTCTGCTATTTTTGTAATTCTCGTTTCGCAAATCTAAGATTCTTGAATGTTGAATTACTGGTGGGCTAAAGTGGACTCGAACCACCGACCTCACGATTATCAGTCGTGTGCTCTAACCAGCTGAGCTATTAGCCCGTCTTATTAGAATCTCGGCTCTGGTTTGTTCGGTTTCTTCCTTATCCCTTAGTTGTAATCTTTCGATTACTGGTGGAGATGAGGAGGATCGAACTCCTGACCCCCTGCGTGCAAGGCAGGTGCTCTCCCAGCTGAGCTACACCCCCACATATTCAAAGTTAATTTGTTTGCAAATTTACTTTTGCTATGCGCTTCAGGATTTGGTTCTTTACCGCTATTCCCATTTTTTGAAGATACTATTTAGATTTCTCTTAATAGTGGATCCTCAAAATTAAACAATGTAAATCAGGACGACTTGTAAGAAATTTATCGTGCATCTTTTTTCTTTGTGTGTTTATGCTCACACTCAATCCATTACATTACTGTAACGTCTGACTCCATAGAAAGGAGGTGATCCAGCCGCACCTTCCGATACGGCTACCTTGTTACGACTTCACCCCAATCATTAACCCCACCTTCGGCGACGTCCTCCTTGCGGTTAGACTATCGACTTCGGGTGTTGCCAACTCTCATGGTGTGACGGGCGGTGTGTACAAGGCCCGGGAACGTATTCACCGTAGCATGCTGATCTACGATTACTAGCAATTCCGACTTCATATAGGCGAGTTTCAGCCTACAATCCGAACTGAGACTATTTTTGGGGATTTGCTCCACCTCGCGGCTTCGCTTCCCTTTGTTAATAGCCATTGTAGTACGTGTGTAGCCCAGGTCATAAGGGGCATGATGATTTGACGTCATCCCCACCTTCCTCCGTTTTGTCAACGGCAGTCTCTCTAGAGTGCTCAACTGAATGTAGCAACTAAAAATAAGGGTTGCGCTCGTTGCGGGACTTAACCCAACATCTCACGACACGAGCTGACGACAACCATGCACCACCTGTCACTAAGTCCCCGAAGGGAAAACTTAATCTCTTAAGTGGTCTTAGGATGTCAAGACCTGGTAAGGTTCTTCGCGTTGCTTCGAATTAAACCACATACTCCACTGCTTGTGCGGGCCCCCGTCAATTCCTTTGAGTTTCAACCTTGCGGTCGTACTCCCCAGGTGGATTACTTATTGTGTTAACTGCGGCACGGAAGGGGTCAGTCCCCCCACACCTAGTAATCATCGTTTACAGCGTGGACTACCAGGGTATCTAATCCTGTTTGCTACCCACGCTTTCGAGCCTCAGCGTCAGTTAAAGCCCAGTAGGCCGCCTTCGCCACTGGTGTTCCTCCTAATATTTACGCATTTCACCGCTACACTAGGAATTCCGCCTACCTCTACTTCACTCAAGAAATGCAGTTTTGAACGCGAATATGGGTTGAGCCCATAGATTTAACATTCAACTTGCACCCCCGCCTACGCTCCCTTTACACCCAGTAATTCCGGACAACGCTTGCCACCTACGTATTACCGCGGCTGCTGGCACGTAGTTAGCCGTGGCTTCCTCCTTGGTTACCGTCATTATCTTCACCAAGGACAGAGGTTTACAATCCGAAAACCTTCTTCCCTCACGCGGCGTCGCTGCATCAGGGTTTCCCCCATTGTGCAATATTCCCCACTGCTGCCTCCCGTAGGAGTCTGGGCCGTGTCTCAGTCCCAATGTGGCCGTTCAACCTCTCAGTCCGGCTACCAATCGTCGCCTTGGTGAGCCATTACCTCACCAACTAGCTAATTGGACGCGAGTCCATCTTTCAGCGGATTGCTCCTTTGATATTAAAACCATGCGGTTTCAATATATTATGCGGTATTAGCAACCGTTTCCGGTTGTTATCCCCCTCTGAAAGGCAGGTTACTCACGCGTTACTCACCCGTCCGCCACTAAGTATTCGGGAGCAAGCTCCCTCATACTTCGTTCGACTTGCATGTGTTAGGCGCGCCGCCAGCGTTCGTCCTGAGCCAGGATCAAACTCTTAATTAAAATTGTATTATACGCTTTTAATCAAGCTTTATAATCTGGTTCATTACTTACTGTCGTATTTTCCTGTTTTTTTGAATTTATCGGGTATGATTAATTCATTTTAAATTTACATTGTTTAATTTTCAAGATCCACTCTGCTGTTTTCAGCAGCTTGTCTCACAACGTTTCCGTCGTTTGACGCTTAATTATTTTATCACACTCAAGCGTTTTTGTCAAGCACTTTTTTTCTTTATTTTTTAAAGTTTTTTCAGTGTTTAACGGCTTTCGCTCGTTGTGTCTACTCTTTCGAGCAGCTTTATTATCTTATCACAACCGCTCTCTTTTGTCAAGCATTTTTTTACTTGATTTTCGAGGTTTTTCTAACTCGTTTCCGTTTTAGTAGGTCGTTTTGACAACTTTTATATTCTATCATATGCGAAGCTTTTTGTCAACATCTTTTTTCTTCTTTTTTCTCGGTTATCTTTGCTCCTCGTTGTCATGTTCCCCATGTTTCTAGAACTCCAATGTCTTACCTTGAATCCAGTAGCTTTTCAGTTGTTGACTGCCTTCTCAAAAGACAGCTTGTCTATATTATCATAGCTATTCCCTTTTGTCAACCGTTTTATGAAAGGAAATTTGTGGAGAAGTCTTGTTTTCGATTACGCTTCATTATATATGGGGGAAATGGGGCGAATAAAGCAGCCAAGCTATGCCTATACTTAGCTTGGCTGCTGAACAACTATTTAATTCAAATTCTCCTTCCACTAATCGGGATGATAGTGTCATCTTCACGCAACTTAAAAGTATATTCCATTTTTACAAAATGACTAGGGTCGTCATCATTAATCATGTCATTTACATCCGATTGAACAACTACAGATTCACCTTTGATAATCGTTTTTATAAATTTGCAATTTGCCTCCGGACCTGGAGAAATATCAACTTTTAGATTCTCTTTATTTGCGACTGAAAAAGGAAAATCCTCTACTTCAAATTCATTTTTTATAATCATCATCACTTGCTCATAGTTTAAATAAAGGGGTCCTGCTTGAAGTCGAACATTTTCCTCTAAAATTTTCTCGTAAAATGGATATTCATATGCAGCACTGCGAAAATACCAATTTAGCTTTTCAAATGGAACTTCTTTAATGTTTTCGAATTGAAAGCCTTTTGGTCTTATCATACTTATACCCTTAACGCGTCCGTAAATCGCTTGCAAGGCACCAAGGCTAACTGTATCTGATTCACTATCTACTTTCATTGTCAGGCTTAAGTCTTCATATTTTTCTTTCATAATCTTTGATGAGCCTTGTTCAGACGAACTATTTAGTTTTTGTGAGCTTGAATTACATGATTCACTTTCACTAATATCTATTTTGTTTTTTGATATAGAACTTGAGCAAGCTGTAAATATACCCATTAATAATATCATTACGTAAAATAAAATATATTTTCTCATTTTAATTTATCCCCCATAAATAATATGCCTACCTCTTTCACTGTGAACACTATTATATACTTGCTGCAATGGAACAAGGAATTCTCCATAATACTGATTATTGTAGTTGCAATCTGATAGTAACACCATATGTGTATTAGGATTATATGCTTTTACAACAATATAGTGACCTGTATCTGCAGATGACGGATAGTATGATGTCAGATATTTAGGTATTGAATGCAGAATGACAGGAGCGTCTACTCTTAATGACTGAATAATTTTTAACTCCAAACTGTCAATTTCAATATTAGTACAGTCCAAGTCTTTATAAGTTTCACGATATCCAACATATAAGTTAATGGCATTCCGCACTTGATATACAATTGCTCCATTAGTTCCGACCCCGCCCATATCTTTTGCTAAATTTACTTGTTTGTCATCATAAGATGATCCAGCAATTCCTCCTTCTTCCCCATATGAAGATATTACTTGTAATGCTGAAGCTACACCACAATAATACGATGTGCTTTGTTGTATCAACGGTGTATTAGTACCGTATATACCTCCCTCATACCAACTTGGCATTATTTGAGGTGACAATTCATCCATTATTACTGATTTAACATTTTCTAAGGCTGTATTAGGAGATTCACTGTATTCTTTTAAAAACATACTATCATTGGAAAATATATTTACGTATTTATCGATTATATCGACATTCTCTTGCGAAGGATATAATTGAACCAAATATTCACGTAATCCCTCAAGTGTGGTAATGTTATTATTGCCTTTCGCCCACACGCTACTCGTTCCAAATAACATTGTTACCACTAACATTAAACTGACTAAAGCCGAAATCCTTTTGTTAACCTTTTTCATAATAATTCTCCTTACTTTTACCGATACGTATTCGTATCCAATGTTTCAGACGAATGATTATTAAGAGGACTCCAAACCAACTTCTCTTAATACCCATATTATATATATATATCAAAAATGTCAAGTATTTACTGGTGACAAAATGGAAACAAAATAAAAAGCCGACACGACGTCGGCTCTTGGGTGAGTTATGTAGATTTTTTTCTATAGAATAAAACAACCAATAAAGGTATATAGGTTATCAATAATATTAGTTCACCAATCTGAAACATTGTATTCATGTAATGAACCTGCTCTATTAAATTTCCATTAACCTGTGTAACGACAAACAAATACCATCCACCATAAAATACTGCAGTAATTGCAACAAACTTACACAACAATACAACTAAGCCCCTATATACAATACCTTTGCAAATCATATTGCCATTTTTTCGCATTAAAACCCAAAACATATATATCAGTACTAGATTTATAAATGCAACTAAAATAATGGGTAAAAATGATTTATGATGCAAATTCGGTATTTCAGTTAAATCTCTGAATCGGTCGAGGTCAATACCTCCGTAAAAGTTATGATTAAATAGCAGAAATATTATTCCAGCACAAGCAATCGTTATTAACATAACTGTCGCTATTGTTCCTATTACTTTGAAATTTATATTTTGTAGTTTAGTTTTTTCACATTCCACCATAGTTTGTTTGTCTCCTCTTCGCTTTCATGCTCCATACAACTTTATATCCATATTATATAACCCTATTGAAATTGTCAACACTTTACTGGCAACAAAATGGTTATAATTATTACAAAAACAAGTAATATTTACGGTTGAAAATAAAAAATTCTCTATTTATTTTTTCCTTGGTTGCACGTTTTCGTGCAACTTTTTTGTTTATATAGGCTATTAGTGAAAGGGGTTTTATAGATGATAACGAAACTAGACTTAAAAGAACAGATGTTTTGCTATTATTACGCAAAGCTGCAAAACGTAAAAGAGGCGGCATTAAAGGCCGGATACTCCAAACATAATGCAGAACGACAAGGCGATAAGCTGCTGCAACGAAAAGAGATTGTATCTCATATTAAAAAGCTAAGCCAACAGCAAAAAACATGAGAGCTCAAACAAAGCGTAATTGCAGGGCTTACTCGGCTGGCATTCGCCAACACCAATGATGCCATTAAGTTGATCTTTGAAAACAAAGAGGCATTGCAAGGCCAAATCGAACAGCTAGACTTATTTCATGTTGCAGAAATTAAAATCCCAAAAGAAAATGCAATTGAGATTAAGTTTTTTGACCGATTTAAGGCTTTTGAACAGTTAACGGAATTAATGCAGCTTCAAACGGATGCACAAGAAGTGAACGAATTTTATAAAGCACTTGAGCTCGGTGCAAAAAGTTTGAACAAAGACGAGGTTGACGAATGAAAATTAAGCCTTTTAGTAAAAAACAACTTATGCTACTTACTTGGTGGTGCAGCGAAAGTAAGAATCGCTCATATGATGCTGTCATAGCAGACGGAGCAGTTCGAAGCGGAAAAACACTTTGTATGTCTATCTCATTTGTTTCATGGGCATTTTCTCGTTTTCACAATCAAGATTTTGCAATATGCGGTAAAACCGTTACATCACTGCGACGTAACGTAATTCGTCCCCTTATCGAAGTACTGCATTCGCTTAGCTTTCATTGTGAAGAAAAGCTATCCAAAAACTATATTGAGATTACTTATAAAAACATCCATAACCGCTTTTACTTGTTTGGCGGTAAGGATGAAGGAAGTGCTTCGCTGATTCAAGGTATTACACTTTCAGGGCTTATGCTGGATGAAGTTGCGTTGATGCCACGTTCGTTTGTGGAACAGGCGTTGGCTCGTTGCTCGGTTACGGGTTCAAAATTTTGGTTTAATTGTAATCCCGAACACCCCTTTCATTGGTTTTATACAGAGTGGATTCAAAAGGCTTCTTCTAAAAATGCATTGTATCTTCATTTTCAAATGGAAGACAATCCTTCTCTATCCAAAGATATTCTCAAGCGATATCAAGGTCTTTATTCGGGAACATTCTACGAGCGGTTTGTTCTTGGAAAATGGGTTCAAGCACAAGGCTTAATTTATCCAATGTTTCATATGGATAGCCATTCGTTTGCTACTCCACCTCAATCCTGTTCTTGTTATTATGTTTCTTGTGATTATGGAACAGTCAACCCAACTTCTATGGGATTATGGGGCGAGTCAAACGGAAAATGGTATCGCTTAGCAGAATATTATTATGCTTCTAAAGTACATATGGCACACAAAACGGATGAGGAGTATTATCAAGCTTTAGAAAATCTTTGTGGACACCTACCCATTCGAGCAGTAATTGTTGATCCATCTGCCGCAAGCTTTATTGAATGTATTCGTCGACATGGCAAGTACAAGGTAGTTCCTGCAAAAAACGACGTATTAACAGGTATTCGTCAAGTGAGTGATGCATTAAAATCGAACAAACTCTTATTCTCTGAAGACTGTAAAGACACCATACGTGAGTTTTCACTTTATGTATGGGAGCAAAACGCAAGGGGGGATTGTCCCAAAAAAGAAAATGACCATGCAATGGATGATATTCGTTATTTTGTGAATACTGTAGTTTTTGAAAAGCAAGATAATTTCTTTGTAATGTCAGCAATTCGATAGGGAGGAGGTATTTTGGAATTTCCTTTAATCTAAAACTCTATCCGTCGTCTGCGGTCGCCACCTTCCTCTAAGAGGAAGACTTTTGAAATCATTTGTCCATTACATCAACCTCTTCGTGTTTTGGCGGACACGGCACGCCGTGTCCCTACGCGTTGTAATGAAACGTAATGTTCAGTAGAGGGCTCTGTATTCATCCATTGATGGTTTATTTTGTAGGGGTCAATTCCATATTGACCCGTTCGGACAGATATGGAATCTGTCCCTACATTATCAGGTTAATTTAGCCTACTATTTTTTCCACCATATAACAAGGAGGTGAAACAACTGAACCGAACAAAACGAAATAAAAACCCAAACGGAGTTTCTGTTGTGCAAACTGCAAGATCTACCACTTCAAGATTTTCAATCTTAGACAGCTATTTTCCACTACATACTCCACAAAATGCTTTGTATGATGCATTACGAGAATCTGTTCCTATTATTGATGCAGCAATTATGAAAATCATTCGACTTACGGGTGGTTTTACGTTAACCTGCTCAGATAAGCTGGCTCAATCAGAACTACAGCATTTTACTCAAACCGTAAAAGTGGGTGGAGCATCAATAGGATTAGAAAGCTTTATCTGTACTTATCTGGAGAATCTTTTACTGTACGGAAACGCAGTTGGTGAAATTGTATTAAACCAAAGTAGAACACAAGCAGTAGGATTATATAACGCAAGCCTAAATGACATTACCTTAAAGCAAGGTAGAAACGCTTTGGAATTTATTCCATGCGTGAAAACCGATACAGGCGAACCCATACCTGTTTCGTATCCCGAATATATTCTATTCACCGCACTGAACCCAAAGCCGTCCGACATTTATGGAAATTCATTATTAAAAGGGCTTCCGTTCGTAGCTTCTGTACTAATGAAAATCTATGAATGTATTGGAAACAATTTTGAGCGAATTGGCAATGTTCGATATGCAGTCACATATAGGCCCAAAGATGATACGATTGATCCTGCTGTTGCAAAGGAACGTGCAACACAAATTGCACAAGAATGGTCTAATGGGATTAATGCTGCAAAGAACGGACAAATTACCGATTTTATCAGTGTTGGTGATGTTTCCATTCAAGCAATTGGTTCCGACAACCAAATCATTGATACCAATATTCCCGTTCGTCAAATGTTAGAGCAAATGATTGCTAAGCTTGGATTGCCTCCGTTTTTGCTTGGACTAAATTGGAGCACAACGGAACGAATGAGCAAACAACAAGCTGATATTCTAACTAGTGAGCTAGAATATTATCGCAGATTGCTAACGCCCATTATTCAAAAAATATGTAATACCTTTTTACGGCTTAATGGCTATTCATGCGGCGTTTCGGTATCTTGGAGTATTATCAATTTGCAAGACGAAATTGAACATGCACGAGCAGCATTTTACAACGCACAGGCTGAAAAAATCAACAGAGAAAGAGGGGATATTTAATGAGTGAGCACATTTTAAAATCGATTCAACCAACATCGGATGATTTAACCCGCATTAACCAATACACAAGACGGACGCTTAAGGAAGATGAAGTATACACTTTCTCGGTAATCCTTTGTGACAATGATATTGATAGAGATCATGAGCGATTTACCAATGAAGCGTTGCTCCAGCTTGAAAAGCTGTTTGTTGGAAAAACGGGAATTTTTGATCATGAACCCAAAGGTGCTAACCAAACAGCCCGCATTTTTGAAGTTGAATTTGTAACTGATACCAATAAAATCAATAAGCTGGGTGAGCCTTACTGTTACTTAAAAGCAAAGGCATATATGATAAAAAGCCAAAGAAATGAAAGCTTAATGCTTGAAATTGATGGTGGTATTAAAAAGGAAGTCAGCGTTTCTTGTAGTGTTGCGGACATTACCTGCTCTATTTGCGGGGCTAATCAAAAAAGTGGCTATTGCGAGCATATAAAAGGCAAGATTTACAGCAACAAAGAATGTCATCATTTATTAAGTAATGTTACGGATGCATATGAATGGTCTTTTGTTGCCATTCCGGCTCAAATAAATGCAGGAGTAATAAAATCGTATCAGCAAAAGGAGGAAAGAACTTTGCAAAACACAGATACTATATTAAAAGCACTGAATCATTGTGAACAGGATTCCGTTGTTTTAACAAAACAAGAGGCTGACGGCATTTCGCAATATATCAACGAGCTAAAGCAACAAGCTCAGCTAGGCGAGCAATATCGCTGTGATTTAATTAAAGAGGTTAAGCGGCTTTCTTTTTTAACAAAAGAACATCTTGCTCCGCAAATTATTGAATCTGTAGCAAACAAAATGGATATTGTTGAATTAAAGGCTTTTATTGATAACTATAAGCAAACAACGCAAAACGAGCCAAACATTCAACTTGCGAAAACACAAGCCGGTAAGAATCAAAATTACGATAATTTTAAACTATAGGGAGGAATTCAAATGAGCCAAATGTACAACGGATTAAACGAAGCAATCGCAACATTCAATGGTAACGCTGAAATTGGTGAGCTTATTACGATTGCATCCAATGGAGTTGCAATAAAAGCAGCTTCCGATAAAGACATCATTGGTGTTTGCATTTCAAAAAGATGCGAATTAAACGGAATTCAACTAAGAGGTGCTGTTACAGTAAACTATACAGGTACTGCTCCTGTACTTGGATACAACAATTTGCAAACTGCCAGTCCAACCTCTGTTAAGGTTTCCGCTTCCGGACGTGCTTATCTTGTATTAAATGTAGATTCTACAACAAAGCAAGTAACAATTTTACTATAGTAAGGAGGATTATAATATGGCATTTTACGATAATATTACATTAGAAAAAGGTATGTATCACAGCAACAAGTCATTTTCACAAGTCTTAGAAGAACTTGATCCAACCAGTAACTACCAAGGAAGCGATTTATCCAATTTAGATGCGTTTGAACGTCAATTGAAACGATTTGACATCAAAGTAAAAGGTCAGCAATCCGACACACTTTCTAAATTCTTTCAAACCACTCAATCCGCAGCATTATTCCCCGAGTATGTAAAACGATGTGTGATTCAAGGATTAACAGAAGCAAACATCTTACATGATATCATTGCAACCAACACAAAAATCGATTCCTTTGATTATCGTCCGATTACTTGCATTTCCAATGACGAAGATAAAAAGCTCAACCGCATTGCAGAAGGTGCGCAAATTCCGACCACCGAAATTAAGATGCAAGACCGATTAATTCAGCTGTATAAACGTGGAAGAATGTTGCTTGCTTCTTATGAAGCTTTGAAATCCCAACGTTTAGATTTATTTGCAATCACCTTAAAGCAAATCGGTGCTTATATTGCAAAATCTCAATTAGAGGATGCCATTGAAGTGATTCAACATGGGGACGACAATTTGAATGTTGCAGAAGTTGTTGGAGCTGCAACTGCAGGTACTCTTACATATGATGATTTAATCAATTTATGGAGCAAGTTTGAAAGCTTTGAAATGAACCGCCTGCTAGTAGCTCCTGACGTAATGGTTAAGTTATTAAATATTGCGGAACTGAAAAATCCGGCAACCGGACTAAACTTCCAAGCAACTGGAAAGCTTTCTACTCCGCTTGGTGCAACATTATATCGTTCTTCTTGTATACCTAGCGGTAAAATCATTGCATTGGATAAAAACTTTGCATTAGAAAAGGTAACCGCAAGCGAGGTATCTATTGATAGTGATAAATTAATTGATCGGCAATTGGAACGATCCGCTATTACTTCAATAGCAGGCTTTGCAAAAATATTTGAAGGTGCTTCTAAAATATTAGAAGTATAAAAAGAGAACGGGTATCGCCTCGTGGGCGATACCCGTTCTCTTTTTATTATGAATTTACTGAGCTGAGCAAGCACCATTACATGATCCACGTTGTCCATTGCCCATTCTCATTCCCTGTCCATTACCTTTACCTTGACCGTTTGATTTTCCAAAACCTAAGCCGTATTTTCTCATGATACCTTTAGAACCTGTTCCATCGCAATTTGCTTGATTTTCTTTGATTTCATTGATAATTTCGTCTGCTTTTTCCTGTGTGATAGTTCCGTCGGCAACTTTTGTTGCTAGAAAATCTTTTTTCATATCAAACATTTCAGTTTTAAACTCTTCCAGTTTGCCAGCATCCTTTGCAATTGTTCCATATGTCTTATCTGTATCTTGCTTAATTTGAGTAACCTCTTCTACAGTTTTACCTGTTACTCCAGCAGCGGCCTCTGCAGGGGTTTTATAATTGGAAGCTGCCATTGCGGTTGTTGAAAATGCGGAAACCATCAATACTACGGCTCCTATGGATACTAGTTTTTTCATCTTTGTCATATTAAATGACTCCTTTTCAAAAATATATTTAGCATATATGCTATGGTTATAATATAAATAGAATTTGTGTTTTTCTTGTGTTTTAAGTTGGGTATATATTTTACTTTTTGTTTATTAAATTTTGAATATCAGCCTTAACCTTTGAAAAGTCTAGACCTTTTGATGCACAAAAATCCCTTATTACAGCTGTTGTATTATCAATCTTTACCCCCATAACTTCTTCTAACTCTTCTTGTTTCACTCCGTTTGCGAATACCTCTTTAAAAATGGTTTTACCTTTAATAAAGTTCTCACTTTCTTCGGATTCACTTGAAGAATTATTAGTTAAGGAAGATTTTACAGAAACAAGATGAGTATTTATAAACTCAGTTTGCTCATTTGTTAAATTTCCTTTTGATAAAAGAATTTCTTTTGCAGTTTCGGGAAAATATGTTGTATTATCAAGTTCAATCTTAAACCCTTTGTATAAAGCAACAAATATTCTGACTGAATTTGTACCCACTTCTTTTGCGTTTTGGCTTTCCGTTTGATAGATGGTTTCCAGGTCTTTACAAGCAATGGTATCATAGCTATCTTTATTTGATATAAAAGCTTTTCCTAGGTCATTCAGGGGTATTTTAAATAAATCGCTAATTTCTTTGAATGTATAAGAGCCTCTTATATCATTGGGATTATATTCTCCTGCAAATTGACCGCTTTGATATTTTACAGGTATTTTTGTACTGGTTGTATTCCAAAATCCTAATATTTTGGTTGTAATGATTGTTGCTGATATAACGCCTACAATAACTATCCCTAATATCAATTGCTTTATTTTCATTATTTCTTCCCTCCCAGCGAGAGCATTACGGTATCCTGCACCGGGCATTTACTTTCACTTGTACATTCAAGACAAGAAATACATTGATGATTGTATATTTTATTTTTAGATGATACTTCAATATTCATAGGACACGCTGTATCACAAGCTTTACAATTTACACAAGTAGTTGAATTTCTTTTAACTTTGAATAATCTGACCAAGTTCGTCGTTCCGAGCAATGCTCCATATGGGCATGCATACTTACAAAACGGACGCTCAATTATAAGCGATAATAACAATGTAACTGCAAGCACAATATATGCTGAAATTGCAACTTCACCTGTGAACATATTAAATAGTGCGTAATACGGGTCAACGTCTTGGAAAACGAGTTTAGCACTTACTGCAGTATTATAAATAACAAGAGCGAGTACAACATACCTTAAATAGCGTAAATACTGATCAATTTTTGCGGGTATGATATGGTTGTAACGTTTTCCAAATATCTTTTTTCCTATCTTACCTAAGAACTCTTGTACTGTTCCAAGCGGACACATCCAGCTGCAAAATACAGGACCGAACAGTATAGATAAAAAGAATACCGCATACATCAATATTATCGATGAGCTGTGGATTTTTTGAACCAATGTTCCTGAAGCAAGATAGTTATAAATGGAAACAACACCCCCAAATGGACAAACAGCATGGAGTGAAGCAGTTGATAAAAATGGTATGATTATTCCTGCTTCATTCAAAGCTTTGCCGATAACAATGGATAAAACAACAATAAAAAATCCGATTTGTACAATGTGCCTTATTTTTTTACTTTTCTTATTACTCATTAACTTAACCCCCTTATATGGTTTACGATTGATATAATAGAAGGTTAATTTGTCAAAACTGTGGCAAAAATTCAGCTTATTGAAGTTTTTTTATTCTTAATAAAAACACACAATTGCCATTTTTATTGTTTATAGTATAATTAAATTATCAAACTGAGAGGTGACGAGAATGCATTATATCTTAATTGCAGACGATAACGAGCAAATTTCATCTATTATATCTGAATACTCTAAAAAAGAGGGATATACTCCGTTGATTGCAGATAACGGACAAGAAGCTCTTGATAAATTTAATGAATTTTCACCCGATATTATTTTGCTTGACGTTATGATGCCCATTATGGATGGATTCGAAGTTTGTAGAGAAGTTCGGAAAAAATCAAATGTGCCAATCATTATGATTACCGCTCGTGGGGAAGATTTTGAAAAAATTATGGGGCTTGATATTGGTGCAGACGATTATATCGTAAAACCTTTCTCTCCCGGAGAAGTTATGGCAAGAGTCAGAGCCATTCTCCGCAGAGCCTCAAAAGATAATGATGATGCACAAATCTATAAATATGATAATCTTACTATAAACCTCGACACTTATACCGTAACGATTAACAAAGAAGTTCTATCTTTAACCAAAAAAGAAATTGAAATATTATGGACTCTTGCAATTAACAAAAACAAGGTTTTTTCAAGGGATAATTTATTAAACAGTCTTTGGGGATATGATTATTTTGGTGATGCTCGCACTGTGGATTCCCATATTAAGCGTTTGAGAGCAAAACTTGACAAGTACCCTCATACGAATTGGGATATTAAAACAATATGGGGTGTTGGCTATAAGTTTGAGGTTAATCAAGATGAAAAATAAAATTGTTGCAAAGCTCACCGGATATTTTTCAGCTGCATTACTTATTTTCTCTGTTATTATAAGCTTAATTTTCTTACTGCTTTTCCGCAATAATACAATAGAGCTTCAAAAGACACAATTACAGCAGCGTGCTGTTAAGATTTCGGAAACCCTATCAAACTTCTTTGATGATAATGGCGCTATGAGCGGCGGTATGCGACATGCCGGAGGATATGGTGCGTATATTAAGTTTTTAAATGACATTGCAATGACAGATGTTTGGATTGTTGATGAAGATTTAAATATCCTCACTCCCAAACATAACATGGAGTATACTGTATCAGAGCTTCCTAAAAATGCAGAAGATATCGTAAAAAAAGTCTTTACAGGCAAAACTACATTTAGCCAAAGCTTTAGCTCACTTTTTGAAGCCCCTATGCTTACCATAGGTACTCCTATTCAACTGAACGACGGATCAATTGTTGGAGTTGTTCTTTTACATTCTCCTGTAGAAGGAATTGATACTGCTGTAGAAAATGGATATATGATATTAGCAATCAGTATTGGTACAGCATTGATTATCGCACTTTTGCTTTCATTTGGATTTTCACTTACCTTTACAAAGCCACTTAAAAAAATGAATCATACTGCAATACAGCTTGCCGAAGGAAATTATATCGTTAAAACCAATATTCAACAACAAGATGAAATAGGCGAACTCGCAAAAAATCTTGATATTTTATCAAAAAAGCTTTATGACGCTTCACAAGAAAGTGAAAGGCTGGAACAGCTTAGAAATGATTTTGTTGCAAATATCTCTCATGAACTGCGTACACCTGTAACGGTTATCAGAGGTTCTTTGGAAGCTTTAAACGACGGTGTTATTTCAGAGCCTTCTCAAGTACAAGAATACTATAAACAAATGCTGAGTGAAAGCAAAAGCCTGCAACGATTGGTGGGCGATTTGCTTGATTTATCAAGGCTGCAAAATGTTGACTTCAAAATAGAGATGACAAGGCAAAATGTGTTAGACATATTGAATGATGTTATAAGAAGCGGGAAAAATATTGCCCAAAACAAAAACATTACAATTCACTTTGAAAGCACAGCAAATCATACCGATATTAAAGGTGACTATGGCAGACTCAGACAGATGTTTATGGTTATACTGGATAATGCAATTAAGTTTTCACCAAATGAAGGACAAATTGATATAAAACTTTATGGAACAAAAAATATAACTGTTTCAATAAGAGATTATGGACCAGGAATTCCAAAAGAAAATTTGCCTTTTATATTCGATAGATTTTATAAAACAAAATCGGCTCAAAACAAGAATGGAACAGGGCTTGGTCTTGCAATTGCAAAGCAGATTGCGTTAAGACATAATGCTAATATAAAAGTGGAAAGTGATAATGGTTGTTTATTCAAAATTGAATTTTTATTATAATGTAATAGGGAACGGCACAAATGTCGTTCCCTATATTATTCTTATTTTAAATACTCTTCTTTTAATATAGAAAAAATGAAATCATCGAATATAATATCACGATACCCTTTGACACATTTTCGAATGCAACCTTCCTTTATAAATCCGAGCTTTTGCAGTAATGCTTTTGATGCCTCATTTTCTGCAAACACACGAGCCGAAACTACATCTACTTTTTTTATTTCAAATAAAAATTCAAGAATACAGCTTAAGGCTTCTGTCATATAGTCGTTGGATGCATATTTTTCATTTAAAAAATAAGCAAGACAAATGGAATTTACTCCATATCTTAATGCATCTTCTTCGAAAAATACCGCTCCAATCACCTTATTGTTCTCTCGTAAATGCAATAAAAAGGCATTTTCGGAATTCGAATACTCTTTCAAATTCTTCATAGCTTGTTCGTCAGTTAATTTTTTCATAGCATTATATTGTAATACATATTCGCTATTGCGCATTTCTATATAATCATTGAAATCTTCAATAGTTGCTTGCCGAATGTTTAATCTGTCAGTTTGCATGTTATACTCCTTGGGCTAATTGCTACTTATCCTAATTTATTAAAATACATTTTAACCGAAAACGATTATTGATTCAACCATATTACGAAAAAACAATATGATAATTAGTATCTTTTTATTTACTCCATTATTTTACCGATATAAATACAATTCACTTTTTTATATACTACTAAAAAAGTAGCTGCAACTAAAAGTGAAATTGATATGAGCATTCCAACAATTGAAAAACAGCGTAATCCTACAACAATAAGAGGAGTAATGGATAAAAGAAAAGCGATAATGATGCATACAAATGTCGCATTTACTAGCTTTGGTAAAATAGTTTTTTTCATTAAAATGATTACAGACATTATGATTGTTATCACAGTCAATATTGCAGTAAGCAGAGGAGTAAAACTCGCATAAAAAAATGGGGTTAAGCTAAAATAGGAAAACGTTTTTCTGATGGTTTTGTTCGGTGCAGCAGCAAAATTCAGTACAGCACCATATGGGAGTATTTCTAATATAACTGTAATCAACATAGCTATCAACGAAGATCGCATTGCCTTTTTCTTCACAACATTCACCTTGCCTTACAATATATTCCTAATAAAATGATTATATCATAAAAAGTCTGTTTGCACGTAAGTGAAAACAGGTTCCTGTGATAAAATGTTCTCGTTATGGTCAAAATCTTTGATTTTGGGTACCATTGAGGTTATTATATCATACCAAAATATTGATTACAATAGCATCCAATAATAGAAAAACATATCTTTATAGACTGAAAACACCTATATACAATCTGTTTCGACTCGTATAAGCTCAATGTGACTAACTCACAGAAAAATATTGCAATCAGAGTATACTAATAGCATAAGATATACTAAAACAAATTAAGATTGATCTTTTGCAAAACACTATGATTGCTTGAAATGTAATATGACTTAAAATCCTATAATGTGACTAAATCACTGAAAATTCGTGCAATAAAAATATAATAAAAGCATAGTATATAGCAAAAGAAACAAAAGCGAAATAATAGCTTTACCCTTAGTAAACAAACATATCATATTAGGAGGAAAACATATGAGCGTATTAACAATTACAAAAGAAAACTTTGAACAAGAAGTACTTAATTCTGATAAACCGGTATTACTAGACTTTTGGGCTAGCTGGTGTGGACCATGTAAAATGCTCTCCCCGGTTGTAGATGAAATTGCAGGCGAAGTAACAGATGACGTTAAAGTTGGCAAAGTTAATGTTGACGAAGAGCCTGAGCTTGCATCTGCTTTTCGAGTAATGAGTATACCGATGCTAGCTTTTATTAAAGATGGTAAAGTGGTTGATACATCAATCGGAGCAAAACCAAAAAGTGCTATTATCGATATGATGAACCTTTAAAATAACGGATTAAATAAGTTAGAAATCTCTTAAGTTATTACAAAATGTGAAAAACGCAATGACAATGAAATCGTTCAAAAATACAGATTTGGTTTACAACAAAGTAAATGATTGAATAACAAACTAACGGTAGCAAGAAGTTTTCTTGCTACCGTTTTGCTATTGATAAAGTAATCTTTTATTTGATGTTTGCTAGATATAAAGTCCATTGTTTTGGGTTATATTGGGCTATCCGCCCAAGCCTGACCATGCTTTTTGGCAATCGCCCCAAAAAGCATGGATAAAAAACGCTTTTTTTCTCAAAATTGTTTTTTATATGACATCGCGCCTATGTTTGTACAAAACGATAAAGTTTCAGTTTGTGCTATATTATTCTTTATTTGCTTCCCTGGATAATTTCTTGAAAAATCGTTATGCGACCAGCAATTATTCCACGCGATTAGCATTTGATCAAGCAGTAAACTTTACTTTATGTCATTTTCAAAAAAACAATTTTCGCAAGCAAATTTCTTTAAATATTCAGTTTTTTCTTGCGCTTCCAGCTTGTTTTATTTCAAAAATGCACTCGGTTATAATAATGCCCTTAATTTTTTCTTATCTAATAGTTTTACGCCTTTTCGTGAAACCTCAACAAGCCCTTCATTCACAAAATATTTGAGCATACGAGAAACTACTTCTCTTGCACTACCTGTATATTTTGCAATTTGCTCATGGGTAAGTGTGATGAAGTCAGATCCGTTTTTTGCACTTTCATCTAATAAGAAAATGGCAAGACGTTTATCGAAACTCATAAATAGTATTTGCTCCATAGCCCACATTACATCTGAGAAACGGTCTGTTGTCACTTTATATGAAAAATTTTCAGCATAAATATTCTCATTGCATACTTGTTGAAAATCGCTTGAGTTTAGAATAATAACCTCACTATCTTCATCAGCTTCTATATGAACATCAAACGTAATGTTTCGCATAATACAAGAAGCAGATAATACGCAAACATCACCTTGCCTTGGGCGAAATAATGTTATTTCCTTGCCCTCCTCCGAAAGCATATAAGTGCGAAGTCCACCACTTTTTACAACTAAAACACCAATGCAGTCGCTATCACCACGATGGATAACATCTCCTTGCTTATAGTTTACTGAAACCATGCTTTGCTTTAGCAAGGCTCTTTCCGGTGGAGTTAAGTGATTCCAAAATGTCAATACTGTCTTAACATAATCCAACTGTTCCGATGTTATCATAAAATATGCCTCCTTTTTATTGATTCTTTCCTTCAAATATGATATATTACTTTATATGCAATAATATATCCAAAATTTAACTTTTAAAATATATTCGAGGTATAAAATGAAAAAAATTTTGATTCTTTTTTTAAGCATTAGCTTATGTTGCATGTTAATTTCTTGTAAAGCTGATACTACTAATCTTAACATTTCAAGCAAGGATAATCAAGTGGATTCGTCTAGTACAAGCAGTCAAATGGAAAGTAGTAGTTCTGAAGTATCTTCTACTACTTCATCACAAGCACCAAGTTCAAATAAATCCAGTTCGACTAAAAGCGCTCCAACTACTGCAACGAGCAATAATAGTAAAAATGCTACTTCCGCAGTATCAAGCCAACCAGTTCAAACCGTTCGTGTTACATTCCCAGAAGGTACCACTATGGCAAAAGCCTTTGACACTTTGGAAGCAAAAGGAGTTGCCAAACAAAAAGAGCTTTTTCAAACCGCTGGCAGTGTTGATTTTTCAGCATATAGCGTGGTAAACGAAATTAAGCCCGCTTCAACCAGATGTTTTCTATTAGAAGGTTATTTATTCCCAAGCACCTATGATTTTTATGTAAATGAAAAGCCCGAAAGTGTAATTCGAAAAATGCTCAATGTTAGCAATAAAAGAATCACACAAGCATATAAAGATCGTGCTGCACAGCTTGGTTATACAATGGATGAAATGATAACGCTTGCATCCATCATTCAAAAAGAAGCACATGTGACAAAGGAATTTACACGTGTTTCATCTGTTTTTCATAATCGTTTAAAAGCCGGAATGAAATTGCAATCCGATGTTACCATCAAATATGTGGAGGGCGCTATTAAGCCATACATAGATGGTGATACTAACCGATTCAACTCCTATTACAACACCTACAAATGCAAGGGGTTACCTGCCGGACCGATATGCAATCCAGGAATTTCTGCTATAGAAGCAGCATTAAATCCGGAAAGCACAAACTATCTATACTTTGTAAATGATACTGCGGGAAACTATTATTATGCGGCTACCTATGAAGAACACCAGCAAAATTGCCAAACTGCTGGCGTAACACCATAAATTTATAGAAACAAGGGAGTTATCCAAAAACGGATAGCTCCCTATTTTGTTATATTAATATTTATGCAAAAAGTTTTATGAAATAAACTCGCCATGATAACTTGTTGTATCTATAAAAATATCATAGTCGGTAGACGTACGATTATTATAATAAAATGTGCATTGTTGAAATGGATTGATTGAGTTTGCTTGAGGTTTATCAGCTAAAATATCTAAATGGGAGAATTTGTTGTCATCACTTACTAACAATATTGATTTTTTCGTTAGAACCTTTTCAGGTATGTTTTTTATATTGGAAATGTTAATACACAACTTTACCCATGTCGTTTTTGTTGTAGTAGTATCTTCAATAAAATGCTTAAACTGTTGTATCGTTTCAATTTTATATGCATTTGAAGCAGTAGCACCCGTTCCTCCACCATAATCACTGCTCTCTTCTATAGTATTATAATCCATATAAGATGCAAAAGGATCTGTTTGGGATGATGAGCTCGTGGAAGAAGAAGTATCATCTTTGGAGCTTTCTGATGGAGTATTACTAACAACACTTGTCGTTGTAGATTCTTTATTTGAAGGATAGCTTTCCGGAGTATCCACATAGTTTGATAAAAGAATGATATCCAATAACATACCTGCTCCTTGCACAGCATTTCCGGCAGTCGATTGAATTCCCATATCTACAACATAGATATTAGTTGTGTGTGCTTTTATTCTAATCGGTTTCTCTTTACCGATTTTTTGAATGGCTGAACCTATGTTTTGCACACTCGTTTGTGGTTTTAATAAAGTAGTATCAGATTGATGAAAAGAAGCATTGGGGATATCTCCACCGACTTTTGTATAATCAAAGAAAAATACATTTGATAATCCCTTATTCTCTATTTCTCGAGTTATGAATTCAACTGTATAATCAATATCTGCGTTAGAGTTATTTTGAACAATTAACGGCCTTTGTTGTCGAAATCCCGGTTGAATATCTGCAATTTCCGATTTGCCATTATACTCGAAAAACTTACGGTTTGTTTTGTCCTCTTCATCAATTGAAATCAACGAATTTCCGTTAGAAAATATTTCAGCTATTGTAGTCGGTAACGGCGCCGCTTTAGATTCTCCACTTGAATTAGGCAAAATATTAACCGGCTTATTGGTGGTCATTAGTTTCATTGCAACATTCGCTGTTACAATTTTATTATTCTTGTTTGCAACAGTACCCGAAAATCCTGCAAAGGAATTAACTGCTATTGCAGTCAATAAGCCAACCGATAATACGATTCCTAAAATAAGACGTACAATCTTTGCATTTACAGATGATAAAAGCATTGAAGGTTTCATTAATAGCATAGTAATCCCTCATTCTATTTATTTCCCCTCAAAGCTTTTTTACTTTCTTTTTTCTATTTATTTTTCTTTTGTATCGTAACTTTAGGTTGATTATTTTCATCCTTAAATAACCCAAAATTCACTTCAAAATCTTGTCCATCGATAACAACATTTGTATAGCCTTCCGTTACAGTGATTGCAAGCTCTCTTCCATTTGTTATCTCATCGAACGCTAATTTAATGGCATTTGCTTTTACATCCACGTTTATACCATCAATGCTAAAAGAATCATTTCCTTTACTTTGTAAAGTTCCTTTAAACCTTGGAGTAGAATGATTCATCAAAACAGCCATGTCTGTTTCTTGACTTTTGAATTGATCCACAACATGAAGTTCACTATCTTGCGGCTCACCCTTTGAACGCAACATAGCAAATGCGTTCATATTATTTATTATTTCTTCTTCCTCTTCTTGTTTGGTGACAATTTTTTTTGTGCGTAAAATCGGTTCAGCATTGTTTTTTGCAATAATGCGTTCTGAACGAATTTGCTGTTCATCATCGCTTTTCGTTGTAATTACTTCATTATTGATTTGTTTGGTTAAAGGTTGCACATTAGGATTTTCTTGAATGGTATTATATAATGTAGAACCAATACTCCGAACAGGTGGTTTCAGAGCATCCCCTTCATTTTCTTCATGATTATTCGGTATTCCTTTTGCAATATGCTTAGCAGGCTTTAAGGAATGTGTTCCAAATAATTCAGCTCGTTCTTCCTCTTTTACAACATTGGTATCCTCAATTGGCGCTTTTGATAAGCGCAGTAAATTAAGAATTTCAAAAAGCAACAACAATAATAAAGGTACAGCAACGCAAGTTACCAATCCAATTGGAGATTGTACAAATAATATAAACCTACCGGTTGCAGGCATAATTGAAATTACTTTTCCATATATATCTTCACTTAATCTACGCTTGGAATCTTCCACTTTATTTCTATCGCCTTTTGTTATAAAAGTCATTCCAACATCCGTAGGCACACATTGCGTTATTCGATGAGTGTTTATCACTAATGCGCCGTTTTCATCAATACCCTCTTTAAAAGTAATCATATCTTGAGACTTTAATTTCTTCACATCGGTTTCTTGCACTAAAACCGCACTTTGAATTGGTATATTCGGCTCCATACTGTTTGAGCTGATGATAAATAAACGATAGCCAAAAATAGAAGGTGGGTTATTATTATTTTGACGAGTTAATATAACAGTTAATAATACTAATACCAATAGTAATCCTACAACAGACATAATTGTATAAAAGATTGCTTTGCTTAATTTTGCTTTTGGTTTTACCGCTTTTTTTGTTTCCATTTATCCTATACCCCTACCCTTAAATTGTTTTATCTATCTATATTTGCATTATATACATTCGATGGTGAATTGTCAACTTTTAACAGAGTTTTTCCTATAAAAAGTCGAAAAAATAGCATCCTTCGTAAATGAAGAATGCTTATCAACTAATCTATTTTAACAACATCAGTAAAAATCATATGATAACAAGGTGGAATTACTTTGTTAGTATGATATTTACCAAAAAACCATTTCTTAAAATAAACCGCTTTACTTACCTTTTCTAAAAAAGCATGCAAATGATTTACTTCATTATTATCCATATCAATGAATAATTTTACTTTGGTTGGTGCATCATGTGTTATAATATAGTCTACAGTATTATTTACTTTTTCCAAATTATCAATTGCGTGATTTAATTCTTGAACCGTAGGCAACTTATCGGTTTCTTTTGTGGAATCGATCTCTCGGTCAATTGAATCTCCACCACCGAAAGCAAATATTGTTTTATTATTGATTTGAAAAACTTCTCCACGCATCAGCATTCGTAAATTACCCGAAATCAAGCGTGTTTGTCCACCATTCCATTCTTCTATTGGGTAGCTACAAGTAAGGTCTAAATTATCATGATAACCATCTACAAACACAACGTTGTATTTACGTTTGCCAATCCATTTTAAAAATTTTGTCTCTTTTTTAGAACCATCCCATACAAAACCGAAATCTCCACATACTATGAGAGTATCGCCTTTTTTGATTTTTGATTTATTTATTTGTTTAAAGCGACTGCGATCGCCATGCATATCTCCTGTTACAAAAATCACTGTTGTTTTCCCCTATTCTAACTTTATGAAATTCTAAAAACATATTTCAATCTTTTGATAAATCTGTTATACTATATATAATACACTTAAGTTGAGGTTTCGTCTATATGGAAATATTAAAAAAAATAATTTCTTTATCAATAACTATGATTATTGTATTCACACTTTTTGCTTCATCTACTGTAGAAGCGGCTTATAAATTGCCTTTTGAAACAAACAGTAAAGCAATATATATGGTAAACACAGATACGAATACAGTAGTTTACGAAAAAAACAAAGATGAGAAAATTATACCGGCATCGCTTACTAAAATAATGACGACTATTATTGCACTTGAAACAGTTAAGGACTTAGAAGGTACGATTGTAACTGCACCTTCTTATATATATGATGAATTTTTTGGTCTGAATGTTTCTACTGCTGATATTCGTCAAAAGGAACAAGTTCGTATGATTGATTTGCTGTATGCAATGATATTACCATCCGCTAACGAAGCCGCTAGCATTGTTGCGGATTATATCGGTGATGGTAGTATTGCTCAATTTGTAGATATGATGAACAAAAAGGCAAAAGAAATCGGTGCTAAAAATACTGTTTTTAAAAATCCACACGGTCTCATGGCTCAAGGACAAGTTACAACTGCATATGATTTATATCTTATTACAAAATATGCGTTAAGCTTACCAATGTTTGAAAAAATATGTACTACTACTTCTTACCAAATGCCAGCAACAAATAAGCATAGTCAACCCTATAATATTAGTCATACGAACTATATGCTAAGTAAAGTTCGGGGTGGAAGTTATTATTATCCATATGCAAAGGGTATTAAAACCGGTACTCTTCCTGAAGTCGGAAAAAACCTGATTTCTATGGCTTCAAAAGATGGATACAATTATCTACTGATTTCGCTAGGCGCACCTGAAGTTGATTCCAGCGGAAAACCACTTGGCAAGAATGGCGCTTTTGAGGATGCACAAAACTTATACAAATGGGCATTAACATCTTTTAAGCATCAAACCATCATAAAAGAGGGCGAAGTCATTGAAGAGGCCAAAGTAAGGTTAAGCTCTGGACAAGACTATGTTTCTTTACTAGCTAAAAATGATGTGACTGCGTTACTTCCAAGTGATGTTGATGCTACAGCCATTCAAAAAATTCCAACCATATTAAAAGATGTTCGGGCTCCTGTTAAAAAAGGGGATGTGCTTGGCCGCTTAGATTTGAAATTAAACGATGAAATCATACAATCCGTTGATTTAGTCGCTTATCAAGATATTCATCGCAGCTTATGGAAATATAGTTTCGATCTTGTAAAACGCTTTTTAAATAATACTATCGTCAGAGTACTGTTAATCATTCTTTTACTTCTCGTTTTAATCTTCCTTGTTTTGAAAGCAAGGTATCGTAAACTGCAACGCTTACGTGCGGCAAGATCTCGTTATATAAGAAAAATGCAAAAATAAGAATAAGGGAGTTATCCAAAATGATTGGATAACTCCCTTTAGTTTGTTATTTGGCTAGTTACACTGATTTTGACTATTAAACAAATCATATTGTGCTCTACTAATTACAAGGTCAATAATTCCATTCTCTTCTCTATTCACTAAAAATCCAGCAGAAAGATGCGCTTTTATCGCTGCCTCTCTACTAATTTCAAAATTATTATGTACCGCTTTTGCATTGAAAACTTCAAACGCTTGTTCAAGCAACAATTTCAGCGCTTCATTTGCATAGCCCATACCTCGATATTTTGATTCAATAACAATACCCATCTCATAACAATCATCATTATTACTCTTATGAATATTAACGTCACCAATAAAAGCATTATCTTCATTTCGAACGATATAAGAATAGAAGCGATCTGGCACACCGCAAACAAACCAATTATACCAATCTTTCCACTGAGTTTTAGGAAAAGAAATACAGCCGCTGTCATTATTGTAGCCCAAAAATTCTAATTGATATCCTTTATTATAGCTCATAGTATCTGCATCACTTAAGATGTGTTCTCGATACCATAGTTCTTGAACTGTTGGTATATGTAAATGTAATCTCTCCATTTTTACTTTTACCTCATAACATAATCTACCGATACTTTTCAGATTGCAATTCAAACATCTGTGCATACTTTCCTTGTTGTTTTACAAGCTCATCGTGCATTCCCTCTTCAATGATTTCACCGTTTTCCAACATATAGATTCGGTCTGCCATTCTAGTAGTGGAAAGACGATGTGAAATGTAGATTACTGTTTTTTCTGAATCCAAATTTCGCATAGTATTGTTGAGGTTATATTCGGCAATTGGATCTAATGCGCTGGATGGTTCATCCAATATTACAATTGGTGCATCTTGATATAACGCACGGCTGATTGCAACTTTTTGAGTTTCACCACCGGATAAATTCACGCCCTCATCATCAAACTCTTTTGTAAGAGGAGTTTTAAACTGTAACGGAAGTTTTTCAAACTTTGACATAAATCCGCTCTCATTAAATTTTTGAGCTGCTTTTTCATAATCAATTTCTACTTCATCCATCGTTATGTTTTCAGCTAAGGATGCAGCAAAAATTTGATAATCTTGGAATACCGTTGCGAAAGAATTTCGATATTCAGTAACATTATAGTTTTGAATATTTTCATTACCATAGCTAATCACACCGCTTGTCGGATCATATAATCGCATTAACAACTTAACTAACGTGGTTTTTCCTGCTCCATTATATCCAACGAATGCTACTTTTTCACCTTTATGTATTGTTAAATTAATATTTTTCAATACAGGCTCCATAGATTCTTGATAGGAAAAGGTTACATTTTTAAGCTGTAACGTCTTTGCACATTTTGGCTCTTCCATAGCAAGCTCACCGGATTGAATCTTCATATCATAATCCAAGAATTTACTGATTTTTTCGATGTATAGGCTATGTTTTTGAAAATCAGGAAGCACTCTTGCAAACTTCATCAATATATCAACTAAATATCCGCAAGAATTATAAAGCCTTACCATTGTGCCAAAATGAAATACTTTTCTTACAATCGTTTGATATAGCAAGTAAATGAGATAAATCCCATCAAAGATAAAGAAATTAAAGAAATATTCAAGTATAAACCAATAAACGGATAGTTTCTTCGTTCTCTTACGGATAATTTTATCCATTCCTTGAATGGTTTCACCGAAGTCATCATATAATTTTTCTTTTACTTTGCTCAAACGGATTTCTTTTGCAAATTCATTTAAATACATGACACGATTTACATAATCACGTTTTCTCTGCAATGGTTTTAGTTCTGTTTCCATATTAAATTTTAACTTAACAGAACGTCCCCCAATAATTACAATACCAACAAAAGCAAATAACGCTAAAAGAAGACCAACTTTATCTGTTGACAAAAAGTATCCGCTTACAATAATAATACCAACGATACAACCAAGTAAATCTGATACAGAGCGCAATACCAACGGTACTCGTTCTGCAACATCGGTCATCGCCCATACAAAATCGTTATAGAACTCCGGATTATCATAACATTCCAAGTCGATTGTAGTTGCCTTTTGATAAAGCTCTAAGCGTAACCGTTTACTGATTTTTTCAGTAGCCTTTGGATGAATTTTGGCTACTAAGAAGTTGCTCCATATATTACAGCATATTAAAAAAAGTAAAACGCTACAAATAAACAGAGCTACAGGTAAAAACGGACGTTCCATTTCAATAGAATTGATAATAAAACCTATCATATAAATATGTTCAATAAAGACAACAATTCGATTTGACATACCTTGTGCAAGAATATCAAAAGTGTATAGTGGTGCTTCTTTCCACGCAATTTTTACTAAATACATATTATTTTTAAAAATATTTGTAAAGGATTGCTTTAGCTTCTTTGGACTTTTTTGCTTTTGATTAGGCTTCATCATACACCACCTCCTGCAAGTAACTTTCGGCTTGTTTAATAAACATATCTGCATAAACTTCGCCTTGACGCATCAAAGACTGGTGAGTGCCTTCTTCAATTACAGTACCATTTTCCAATAGATAAATATAATCTGCCATTGCCGCCGAAGATAGTCGATGAGAAATAATAATAGAAAGCTTCTTTTGATTTCCTTTTGACCGATCACAAAGTTTCATTATCGTTTCATACATTTCATATTCTGCAACCGGATCTAATGCGCTGGATGGCTCATCCAATATCATAATTGGGCTATCTTTTGCAAATGCTCTGGCAACAGCTACCTTTTGTGCTTGACCGCCTGACAAAACAGCACCCTCATCATCAAATTCACGTGTTAAAATTGTATCTGCTTTATTAGACAAGGATTCAATTTTATCATAAACTCCGCTTTCTTTTAAAGCTTCAACTGCTCTTTCACGCTGCTCTTCTGTTTCAATTTTAGACATAATAACATTTTCTAAAACAGTCATAGAAAAAATTTGATAGTCTTGGAATGTCGTTCCGATTAACTCTCTGTATGCTTGGATATCATATTCTTTAACATTTTTACCATTCAGCAATATTTCGCCTTGAGTTGGATCATATAATCGCATAATCAGTTTTACCAATGTTGTTTTACCAGCACCATTATGACCGACTAGTGCAATTTTTTGACCTGCTGTAACTTTGAAATTCACATGGCTTAATACATCAATCTCGCTACCATCATAACGGAAAGATACATCTTTAAATTCCAAAGTATGGACAATAGATTCAACCTTATCACCCGTTTGATTTTCACTTATTTTTTCTTTGTAATTCAAAAATGTTTTTAAATTTTCAATATACAAGCCGTCCTTATAACTTTTAACAATACCTTCTGTTAAGCGAATTAACATCCATGTTGTACTTACAATTGCACTGGCAAGAATAACAAAGTCACCAATCAAAATCGTTTTCGTTACCATCGCACTAAATGCTGCAAACAACCATAATCCTTCAAATACAATAGGAAAGCATATGCAACTTTTTACGCTTTCAATGGGAAACAGCTTTTTCCAATACTTTTCAACATTTTGAATGATTCCGTTATATGCTGTTTCGTAGGTGTTATGTAATACATTAAAAATATTAGTTAACCGCATTTCTTTTGAATACTTTTGCAAGTATACCGCACGATTGACATAATCTTGCCTTCTTTTATATGGTACATTATCCATTTCACGTTTATAATAATACTTATTTGCAATTTTACCGAAAACAAAATTTCCGATAACAGGCAGAAAAGTAAAAAAGCCTGCCCAAACGTTAACAGAAAACATTGTGTAAATTACAAAAACAGAAGAAAAAAACGATGCAAAAATAATTCCCATATTATCTAAGACTGATTGTGCACGAGTAAATACCTCTGTTGTAGCCTTAGTATAATTATCATAAAATTGCGGATTTTCATAACAAGACATATCGACCGATGTTGCTTTTTCAAATAGCATTTTATTCAAATGATAATATATTTTTTGGTCTGTTACTAATGAATAATACTCATTAAACCATGCTTGAAACAATAAAATTACAACTAATATTAGTTGGGTTACTACTATAAAAGTTACAATTTCTTGAAACGAGCGTTGAATTTCGGCCGCTCCAAATATGTATTTCATAAATACAACTGTAAAGAACGCCCAAGATGCAAACCCACAAAAGTCATTTAATAATTTTAATACCACTCGTGATGGACTGATTTTCCAAACCAGTTTCATCATATAAAAATTATTCATGAAACCTTTTACAGATTTGACCTTTTTCTCTTTTTTATCAGACATAATACCTCCTTAATTGGTAGGTTTTAGCGAATGATTATTAAATTGTATCATAACTTATAATCAAAAACAATATTTATGTATAAATTAAGTAAAAAAATGGATGCAACATTTGTTGCATCCATTTTTTACTTCAATATCTCGTTTGTTTGTAAAATCAGTTGGTTAACGTTTTCGGATATATCGCTCACTTCACCTATCGATAGAAAGATTGATGTTCCACTTTCATTTACATAATGTATGTTTTCAGACATACTTTTCACCATTGTAAGTAATGTATTTACCGTTTTGTTGATAATCTCAACTATGTGGTTAATATCTTCAATTGCAGTTTGCACTTGCTTATTACAAATTTCAGCACTGCTCACCGCTTTTTTAGAATTTGCAGCTAAATTACGTACCTCTTCTGCAACAACTGCGAAGCCTTTTCCAGCAACTCCAACACGTGCCGCTTCAATGGATGCATTTAATGAAAGAATATTTGTTTGATTCGCAATCTTTGAAACAGCATGTGTCATAGTATTATAACTCATCACGCTGGCATTGATATTTACAATTGCTTGATCAATTTGTTTGGTTAACTCGCTTAGCTTAATAATATCAGTTGATACAGTATTCATATCGTCGTTGTTTTTTTCATTCACAATATCAATTTGCTGAACTTCATCTATTACCGCTTGAACATTCGTAGTCAACATCTGGCTCATTTCTCGTAATTTTAAAGTAATACTCATTACTTCTTCATTCATTTGTGTAACATTTTGGTTATTTAATTCCGCAGCAATTCTTGCCTTTTGCATACAGTTTTCAGCAACATTGTGGCCCATTGCTACAGCTTTTGCCATGTCATAACAAGAACGATATCCACATGCGTGACAATCAATATGTCGTTCGTTTTCATTAAACTTACTCATTGATTGGAATACTTGTTCCATTTCGTTTTCAGTAAGCTCTTGGAGTTCAACGAAATCGGTTGGATATGTTCTTAAAAAATCTTGTATTGAAAGCTCTTTATCAAATTGCTTGTATTGCTGATCTTTTCCATGCCTTTGCTTGCTCGCTCTTAACTTCTGTACATCATGCTGCACATCATGCATAGTATGATACATAGAAAAAACGCTATGTGAGGTACCTACTGCTGGACCTGAACAGCAACCAAAATCACAATTTAAAATATCAAATACAACTGGTAGATTTTCTTCCGGTTCATTTTCGTATGCATCAATTGCATCATATACTTTTTGAGCTCCCTCTGAGTTAATTACGGATAGATGAGGCATTTGAGCTTGTAAGTTTTTCTTTAATCCACCCGGACGTGGATATAATGCGCCATCCATAGATAATTCATTGTCAAATAGCTCACTATCCTTACAAGAAAAATCAGATAGATTTACTTGCTTTGATTCTAGCATTTTTTGTAAATGATCAAATGTAACATTATAATCAATAATACCCGTTTGCAAAAATTCATCTTTTTTTGCAATGCAAGGAGTCAATGCAGCATAGTTACCATTGAAATTTAAGTATTTTTTCGTATAAATCGCCGCACATAAAATTGAGCTATGCACAGGAGAAAGATTTTCAAATAGCTTTGGTTTATATTTTAATATATAATTCGTAACAGCAGCACAAGGCTGCGAAATCAGATGGTTAATCTTTTTCTCTTTCACTAACTTAATATGTGCCCAAGTGCAAATATCTGCGCCAAAAGAACCATCAATTATTTTTTCAACACCAATACTTCTTAGCCATGCAACTACGTTTTTCCATTGGTCACCGAAAGAAACCTTAATTGCAGGTGCAACTAAAACAGTAAATGGCTTGCCTAATTCAACATCTTTTAAAAAGCGAAGTGTATCATCTTCATAATTTCTTGCACCATGACTACACGCCTTGATACATTCACCGCATTTAATACATTTTTCGTCATCGATTTCAATTATCAGTTTTCCTTGATTATTTATCTTAGCAATATTTGCAATATGAGTTGGGCAAACCCGAACACAGGAATTACAGCCAACACATTTCGTTGTATCAATAGAAATAATACTCATCTGTCATTCTCCTTATGTTGTAATTAGTAAGATTATATTATATATCGACTGCATATTGAAAAATTTCACTGTATTATAAAAAATTATCCTATTTTAATTAAAAATAGGATAATAATAGCTATATTTTGTTAATTGCATTTAGATATGCTTTTATACTTGCTTCAATAATATCGGTGCTCAAACCTCTTCCAGTAATCATACCATGTTTGGATCGAACCTTAACAACAACTTCTCCCAACGCATCCACGCCATCTGTGACAGATTGAATCGTATAGTTTTCCAAATGAATTTCTTTTTTAACAATCTTGTTAATGGCTCTAAAGCATGCATCAACCGGGCCATCGCCCACTGCAACCTTTTCTATTTCTTCTTCACCTACTAATAACTTTACATTCGCAGTTGAAGTAATTGTGTTACCTGAGTTAATGACAAAGCTAATATACTCATACGCTTTTTGCATTGTTGTTGCATTTTCACTAACCAATGCCTCAATATCTTTATCGGTAACATTCTTTTTCTTATCACATAATTTTTTAAAGCTCTCAAACGCTTTTTGTAAATCATGGTCTGAAAGTAAATAGCCCAAAGTCAACAAGCGCTCTTGAAATGCATGTTTGCCTGAATGTTTGCCTAACACCATTTTATTTTGTGGAATGCCGATTTGAGAAGATGACATAATCTCATAAGTATTGGCATTTCGCATAACCCCATGTTGATGAATGCCGCTTTCATGGGAAAATGCATTTGCCCCCACTATTGGCTTATTCGGTGGAATTGCTATACCTGTTATCGTTGAAAGCAATTTACTGGTTCGATAAATCTGTTTGGTATTGATATGAGTTTTCCCTTGAAAATATTCTGCTCGAGTATCAAGTCCCATTACAATCTCTTCTAAAGCAGCATTACCCGCACGCTCACCGATTCCATTCACTGTGCATTCCACTTGCGTTGCGCCTGCTTTAACGGAGGCTAACGTACAAGCAACCGCAAGCCCTAAATCATTATGACAATGAACAGAAATTGTAACAGCTTCATTGTGAATTGCTTGTTTGATTTCCGATACCAATTCGTACATCTCTTGCGGTGTTGCATAGCCTACTGTATCAGGTATGTTAATAACCGTTGCACCCGATTCAACCGCCGCTTGATAAACTGTCGTTAAAAAAGTCCTGTCGCTTCGAGAAGCATCTTCTGCTGAAAACTCAACATCATCACATAGCGTTTTAGCATAAGCTACCTGCTCTTTGACTGCTTGTAACACTTGTTCTCTTGTCATTTGCAGCTTATATTCTAAATGAATATCACTTGTTGCTATAAACAAATGTAGTCGAGGATGAGCTGCATCTTTTAATGCCTCAAATGAGCGGTCAATATCTTCCTTTACTAAGCGGCACAAACTAACTACCGTTGCTTTTTGAATGACTTTTGAAACTTCAGATACAGCTTCAAAATCCTTCTCAGAAGAGATCGCAAAACCGGCTTCTATGACATCGACTCCTAATGCTTCAAGTTGACGAGCCAGTTCCACTTTCTCTTTGACATTCATTGTGCAGCCGGGTGCTTGTTCTCCATCACGCAATGTGGTATCGAAAATTTTTATTATTCTCATTGCTGTCATTCCTTTTAAAGAAGTTTTCATTCCTAAACAACTCTATCCTTTCTCTTTGAGGAAGGTGGCAACCGCAGTTGACGCATAGAGTATATCAATTGACATTCACAAACAAAAATATTATTTGATAAAATCCTACTCAAACTCGTTTCCGTTTGCATCATAAATTGCTTTACGCATAACGGAAGTTTGAATATCTTCTAAATTATATTTACCAATCAATTCATCCGTCATCAACGTTGGATTGATATTTTTTTCAATTCCCGCACTTGCAATCAACTCAATATGAATTGCATAATCTAGTACTTCAATAGATTGAATTTCTAAGTCAGGTTTAATATCAATCATCTTGTTGCCTTTTTTTGTTTTCTTTACGACTTCAATTTTTTCTTCAGAAAACATATGGTCTAAGCAATCTTTTAAAACCTGTCCTGTTACTGTATCGCTCTTTAATGTAATTTCATAAAGCGCAGTTTTAATAACATCCGGCTTGTTTTTTTGTAGTTGCACTTTGGTTACTCTAATATCCGGTGGCAAAGCACGATTTAAGCAATCTTTTACTTCTTCAAATGGGACTTCAGTCACCAAGCGCAAATCCATTGATTCACTTTCGCTCTCATATCCTAAAGAAAGAGGTAATGCGAAGGTTAAGTAAATATGAGGGTTAAAGCCTTCTGTGTACCAAATCGGTAAACCCGCGCGCTTTAATGCCCTTTGCATACAACGAGTGATATCAAGGTGAGAAATATATTTTGCTCTTGACTTTTTATTATAGAACACACGAATGTTAATCATTTCGCTAATTGGAATTTGTTTAGTATTCAAAGCAAGCACCTCCAAGCAATTTGTTTGCTCCGCAAGCAGAACATTGCAAACGGCAGTTCTTGGTTGTAGTAGAGGCTACTGCTTTTTGATGCTCGTTTTGTAAGAATCGTTCGCTTACTCCATAATCCAAATGGCTCCAAGGAAGAACTTCTTCATAGCTGCGTTTACGATTTGCATAGAAAGCGGGATCAATGCCACATTCTTCAAAAGCTTTCATCCATTTGCCATAGTGGAAGCATTCATCCCAGCTATCAAAATAGCAACCGTCTTGATATGCCTTTAGCATTACTTTTCCTAAGCGTCTATCGCCTCTTGCAAAAACAGCTTCCAAAACGGATGTTTTAGAATCATGATATTTCACATTTATTTTCTTTGAAGTAACAGATTGAACCAAATGTTTTTGCTTCTCGTCAATCATTTCCAATGTATCTTGTGGCTCATATTGGAATGGTGTAAATGGCTTTGGTACAAAGGTAGAAACAGAAACAGTTACCTGTACACCTTTTCCCTTTGGACGGTTTTCCATTTCATAATATGCATTTACAACTTTTTGAGCTAATTCAATTATACCTTTAATGTCGTCTAATGTTTCAGTTGGCAAGCCCAACATAAAATATAGCTTTACAGAAGTATATCCACCAGCAAAAGCAATGGTACATGAATTTAAAACATCGCTTTCCAACACGTTTTTGTTAATTACATCACGAAGGCGCTGTGTTCCCGCTTCGGGTGCAAAGGTTAAACCGCTTTTACGCACAGATGCGATTTTCTCAAGTAATTCTTCAGAAAAATTATCCACACGCAGAGATGGGAGAGTTAAATTCACTTGGTTATCGTTTGTATAATCAATAAATTCTGTTAGCAGGCTTTCCAATTGAGAATAATCACTTGTACTTAATGAAGAAAGAGAAATTTCTTCATAGCCTGTGGTTTCACATAAGCTTTTACCGTTCTTTATTAATGTATCACTATTTTTTTCACGAAACGGACGATATAAAAATCCTGCTTGACAAAAACGACAACCACGAATACATCCTCGTAATACTTCTACGATTGCTCTATCATGTACTGTTCCGATAAAAGGTACAATAAATTTTTCAGGATAGTAAACGCTGTCAAAATCCTTAATAATGCGTTTTTGTACAGGAAGTGGTGCATTCTCTTTAGCGATAATTTCTTTTATTGTACCATCTTCATTGTAAGTTACATCATATAAGGACGGTACATAAACGCCCCCAATTTGAGATGCTTTTTGTAAAAAGGTCTCTTTCGTATCGTTAGCTTTTACGCTTGCTTTGTATAAATCCATCAGCTCATGCATTACTTCTTCACCTTCGCCAAGCATAAATAAATCGATAAAATCTACTAACGGCTCAGGGTTACAAGCACATGGACCACCTGCTACAACCAAGTTTTTCAAGCCTTTTCGCTCGCTGCAAAGTAGTGGAACATTGCCAAGCTTCAGCATATTTAAAATATTTGTAAAAGACAACTCATATTGCAATGTAAATCCGATAATATCAAATTCAGAAAGTGGTTCTAAGCTTTCTAAACCATATAACGGAATATTGTGTTTTTTCATTTGCTCTTCAAAATCTAGCCAAGGCGCAAATACACGCTCACACCAAACATCATCTCTATCGTTTAATAGAGAATATAATATTTTCATTCCTAAATGGGACATACCAACTTCATAAGTATCGGGAAAACAGAATGCAAAACGAATATCAACATCTTGCTTGTCTTTAATTACACTATTCAATTCACCGCCAATATAACGTGCCGGCTTTTGGACATTTAATAAAACTTGATCTAATTTATCTTTTAATGAATCTGCCATTTTAACTCCTTTAATTCGTTATTGAAATCTTTTATGTAGTAAAATTTTGCACTTATACATTATTAAAATTTATTATACCACAATTATTTAAAAATAGCGAGAAAAACCTCCTGAATTAGATTGCAATTCAGGAGGTCGATTTTTGGTTTAATTTTATAATTGCAGTTAACATCAAATAAACTGTCAACACAATTAAAGTAAAACTTTGGTGGGATGTAAAAAATGCATATACACTTCCGATTAGCATAGCAAAAATACAAGTCAAATCAACAAACATACATACTCGGTCTGTTGCTTTTATACTCATAAAGCGAAGCAACGTTATCTCTAATAGTTTACCTCCATCAAAGCTTTTTAAAGGTAGCAAATTAAATATTCCGATTACTAAGTTAATCGTTGCAAAAATACTAACAGGAGTAATCGTATTGACTGTGTGACAAAGTGCCGCAAAAATAATAAAGTTTGTTGTACTGCCTGCTAGCTGAACCAATACTTCTTTGGGATAGTTTAATGCAGCCGTTGGCTTTGTTAAACAAATTCCGGTTATCTGAAAAGAAATCTTTTGGGGTTTAAAGCCTACCAAAAAGAACATGAAAACGTGGCCGAGTTCATGAATCAAACAAACAAGTAATGCTGATGTCGCAATACCCGATCGATCTACTAATAAAAAGATCGTAACCAATGCTACAAATAAAAACTCAATTTGCACAATAACTCCAAACAGCTTAAATCGAAGCAACCTCGTCACCCTTTCTTTTTCAAATCAGTTATTGTGCTTTTCATTCTACTTACCTTTAAACAGCTTGGTATTATAAAGATATTCCGGATTGAAATATAATCCGTCTTTTTTTACTGCAAAATGGACGTGAGGCCCTGTTGATGCGCCTGTTGAACCTACTTTTGCTATCACTTCACCCTCTCTTATTTTCATGCCAACTTTTGCAATCAGTCTGCTGCAATGTCCATATGTAGTAGTAAAGTCATTACCATGATCGATAATGATGTAGTTACCTAAAGATTTATCTTCTTCCGCTTTTATCACAACTCCGTCAGTTGCAGCATAGATTGGTGATCCTTCTAAGGCAGCTATATCAAGTGCATTATGAAAATCTTGCTTTTTCGTTAACGGATTTGTTCTAACTTCAAATTTGGATGTCACCCTACCTTTTGCAATTGGATAAGTAATTCTACCTGTAAATATAACCGGTGCAAACGTTACATTTGACGGCATTACATTATCTATAATTTCAATAGATTCGCCACCCTGTCCATCTAATTTAGCTTGCACAGGGGAAACAGAATTCAAATATGTAAAAAGCGATCCGACCGCATCATATACTTTTTCTTGAAAGCTGAAATCGTGATGAAGAATATTCTTTAAATCATCTGTAAATTGGGTTGTTTGCGGCTTGAAAAATGTAAGGGATAATACATAGATAATTGCTAGAATGACAGCAACGATCCCTTGAAATGTAAGTACGCCTAATATACCATCGTCTTTTCTTTCTTTTTTCTCCTTTTGCTCATTTTCGTTAAAATCCTCAAAATAATCTACGTTCTCACTTCTTTGTCTTCGTTTGGCTCTAAGCTCTTCTATTTGCGATTGAATATCTTGTATATCATCCATAGCGTTATCTCCTCCTTCTATTTTATATATATGAAAAAGAGGGGAAAAATAGTATTAAAATTCAAACGGAATAAACAAAACGGGCGAACACACAGTTCGCCCTAAAAGGATAATTATATTTTATTTTACTGTTTCAGCAATTTTCTTCTTCCATTTAATCATAATTAATGTTTTAACAATAACGATAACAATAAAAGCAATTAAGCAGTTAATAAAAGCATATTGATATTCATTAAAGTAATCAAAATAAGTAATAATAAAGGTAACTAAACCAATATCGATTGGAATTAAAATGAGTATCTTTTTATATTGCTTTGTTTGGATTGCAATACAATAAAACGTTGCAATCAACACATAAGGAACTGCCCATACCATAATACCATGTCCAAACAAATCCAAAAAAGAAAAACTGCTATTGTGTTCTGGCAAGGCATAGCACAAACCAATTGCCAACCAAACGAAAACGTATAATACCCAAATAATTGTAGTTCTCAATTTGCTGTTCATATACTTCACCTCTATTTCATTATTCTATGTATTATATTATATCAATTTTACATTGTCAACCATCTTATTTTACTTTATATTTCCAAGCAGTTCATATATTCTGTAGTTTTGCATAAATATTAATACAATAACTGTGATAAAGGAATGGTGAATATATGAAAAAACTTATTTGCTTCCTGTTGATAACTTGTCTGTTTTGCGGCACCGTTGTATTTGCAAGTGAAGGTGAAGCAGTTAAAACAGCCCAAACGCCTCAAGAGGCTGTCGGAGGCGTAACAGTAACAGCAAAATCTGCTGTGTTAATGGATGGTATTACGGGAAAGATATTATATGAAAAGAATCCACATGATAAAATGGCACCGGCTTCTGTTACTAAAATTATGACAATGCTTTTAGTAATGGAAGCGATTGAAAATGGTTCTTTGAAAATGACAGACATGGTAACTGCGTCTGCAAATGCTGTATCTATGGGTGGTACGCAAATCTACTTAGAAGATGGCGAGCAGATGACAGTTCATGACCTCATGAAATCAACTGCTGTTGCATCTGCAAATGATGCAGCTATGGCTCTTGCTGAGCATGTTGGCGGAAGTGAAGAAGGTTTTGTAATGATGATGAACAACAAAGCTGCTGAACTTGGCATGAAAGATACCACTTTCATTAACCCAACAGGCCTAGACGCAAAAGGTCACGTTACCAGTGCATATGATATTGCTTTAATGTCAAAAGCGCTTCTTCAAAAAAAAGGCATAACTGATTTCACAAAAATCTGGATGGATAGCGTTCGAGATGGTAAGTTTACACTTGCTAATACCAATAAACTCGTTCGATTTTACAAAGGCTGTACCGGATTAAAAACAGGTACAACTGATGGCGCAGGTTCTTGTGTAAGTGCAACAGCTACTAGAGGTGATATGGATCTTATTTCTGTTGTTATGGGCTGCGCGAGCGGCAAAGAACGCTTTAATGATGCAAGAAGACTACTAGACTATGGTTTCTCTCATTTTGTTATGTATAAAACGGCTATATCCAAAAATGCGTTGAAACCGGTAAAGGTTATTGGGGGTGTAAAACCAACTGTTACAGTTGATACAGAAGTTTTAGACAAAATCATTATTCCTGCAGGAAAGGAGAAAAAGGTTGAAGAGAACGTTACCATTGTTCCCGATTTACAAGCTCCCGTTGTAAAAGGACAAAAATTAGGTGAAGTTGCTTTATGCATTGATGGTGAAACACTAGCAACCTTTCCAATCAAAGCACATGAAAGCATTGATAAAATGTCATTTGTAAATGCTTTTAAAATGCTGATGATGAAACTTTGGTGCATATGATTCCAAATGTAATCCGAGTTGATTTTGAATCATGAACAAACCATGAAACGTGTAAACCTTTTATGGAATTGCTAATATTTTTGTATGAAATCACTTGAATAAAGCGAAATAATATTGTAGAATAAGACTATAAAATAACACTAGGTCATAGGAGAAGAAAAATAATGACAATACGTTTAAACGACAATTACGTAACATCTTTTGTGACACCTTTAGAGTTAAAGGGGCTTCAACCTCATATAGGAACTGCTCATAATCTGCTTCATAATAAAACAGGTTTAGGCAATGACTTTTTGGGATGGGTAACCCTTCCTACTGATTACGACAAACAAGAATTTGCTCGCATTCAAAAAGCAGCAGAAAAAATTAAAGCTTCTTGTGATATTTTAATCGTAATTGGAATTGGTGGTTCTTACTTAGGCGCAAGAGCGGCAATAGAATTGTTGCAGTCCCCATTTTATAACAACAAGAAGAAAGATACACCTGACATTTATTTTGTTGGAAACAATACGAATCCAACCTATTTAAATGAAATACTATCTCTTTGCGATGGAAAAGATGTCTGTGTAAACATTATTTCAAAATCAGGTACAACAACAGAACCTGCAATCGCATTTAGAGTATTCCGTGAATTGTTAATCAATAAATACGGCGTAGATGGTGCAAAAGAGCGTATCTTTGCTACAACCGATAAGGCTCGTGGCACATTAAAAGAGCTAAGCGATAAAGAAGGCTATGAAACCTTTGTTATTGCAGACGATGTTGGCGGTAGATTCTCCGTTTTAACAGCTGTTGGATTATTACCAATCGCAGTAAGTGGTTGTGATATTCAAAAAATCATGGATGGTGCAAAACAAGCACAAGACAGCTTTATGGAAACCGATTTATCGAAAAATGATTGTTATCGTTATGCTGCTTATCGCAACATTTTTTACCGCAAAGGCAAAGCAATTGAACTTTTAGTTAGCTATGAACCTGCTTTCACTATGATGGCAGAATGGTATAAACAATTATTCGGAGAAAGCGAAGGAAAAGACAATAAAGGTATTTTCCCTGCAAGTGCAACTTTCTCAACAGATTTACATTCTCTTGGTCAATGGATTCAAGACGGTACAAGAAATATTTTTGAAACCGTTATGGATATTAAAAAGCCAAAACAAGATTTCTTCATTGAAGAAGATAAAGATAATTTTGATGGACTAAATTTCTTAGCTAATCAAAATATGTCAATTGTCAATCAAAATGCAATGAAAGGTACAATCCTAGCTCATACTGAGGGTGGTGTTCCTAACTTAGTATTAGAACTTGAAGAAATTAACGAATTCAACTTTGGATATTTAGTCTATTTCTTTGAAAAAGCTTGTGCGATTTCCGGTTACATTTTAGGTGTAAACCCATTTGATCAACCAGGTGTTGAAAGCTATAAAAAGAACATGTTTGCTTTATTAAACAAACCGGGATTTGAATCAGAACGTGAAAAGCTTTTAGGAAAGCTTTGATGCTAATTTGCAAACGGTAATCACTCACTTTTGTGAGTTATTATAGTACTATTTAATTAGTACAAAGACAAATAATTGGAGGAGTCATTATGATTAAACTTATCATTGGCAACAAAGGAAGCGGAAAAACTAAAATACTCATTGACAAAGTTAACAACGCTGTAAAATCCACAAACGGTGATGTTGTATGTATTGAAAAAGGAATGAAGCTTGCTTTTGAACTCGATCACAAGGTTAGGTTAATCGACGCTGAAGAATATAATATAAAAGGTTATGATGCTTTTTATGGTTTTGTTACCGGTATTCTAGCTTGTAATTATGACATTAAAGAAATATTTGTTGACGGCATTTTGAAAATCGGCAATAAAGACATAGATGGCTTAGGCATTTTACTAGATAGACTATATAAACAAATTCCTTCTGATGTAACAATTGTATTTACAATTTCCGCTGATCAATCTGCACTCCCAGATAGTGTTTTAAAATTCTCATAAAATGATATGCAAAAGCCGCTCGATTGAGCGGCTTTTATATTTGTTTATCGTTTTCTTGATATTTAGTAGACGAATGAAACAAAAAGGTGTATGATAAAAACATATTTTGAAAATGAGGTGGGTTATTTGAATATCTTTACACATTTAAAAGAAAACGAAATTCGTTCATTATGTAATCATATCAATATGCCAACAGAGGCAACTGATGAAACAATTCGTGTTATGAATACATATGATTTTTCCAACTTACAGCCTTACTTTGACTGTTTATTTGATGTAAAAAAAGGTGATATTGCTGTAAAAGAAATGAATGAAATCCTAAAGGATGAAGCCGACAAGGGGTTTATTTTACTTGCAACATCATTAAGTGCTGCATTATACACGCAAGAACAATATCATGAAAAAGGTATTAGTGATGACATTTTCTATGATACAATGGGTTGTTTTTCTCGATTTGTAAAAGAGCATAAAGTTAGCTATGGCGTTTATGGATTTGATCGTTTCTTCTGGTCCTATCGCCAATTAGCACAAAGCCTTTTCCGCATTGGCACATTAGAATTTGAATTAGCTGTTTTTCCGTTAGAGGACATTGTTGTAAACGGTAAGACCTTACTAAAAAAAAATGAGCCATATCTCTCTATCCACATTCCATCCGATGCACGTATTGATAAAGCAAACAACCATGATTCCTATCATCGTGCAAATGCTTTCTTTGCTAAGTATTATCCTGAATTCCATTATAATATGTTTTATTGCAATAGTTGGATTATTTCTCCGAATTTAAAGAAGGTGTTGCCCGAGACTTCTAATATCATTCAATTTTTAAGCGATTTTAGTATTATTAAAGTTGATGAAGATGAAGAAGGATATAAAACTTGGGTATTTAAAAATAGCAACTTAACACCTGAACAATTTCCTGAAGATACATCACTACAACGTAATATCAAGCAACACGTTTTAAATGGCGGCAAAATTGGTGGTGCTCGTGGAGTAATCGATAAAAATCTATTTTAGTTCAATTTCAAAATTGGCTACAAAAAATCCTAGACAAATGTCTAGGATTTTTCAGACTGAAGAAAAAGTAGAATTTAATTTAATATCTGCAAGATATAAGGATTATTCTTGCTATTATGTATATTGGGCTATCCGCCCAAACCTGACCATGCTTTTTGGCAATCGCCCCAAAAAGCATGGATAAAAAATGCTTTGTTTCTCAAAATTGTTTTTTATATGACACCGCGTCTTAGTTTGTACGAAATTGATAAAGGTAAAGCTTGTGTTATATTATTTCTTCATTTGCTCCCCTAGATAATTTCTCGTAAAATCGTAATGCGACCAGCAATTGGTCCACGCAAATAACATTTGATAAAATATTTAAATGTTGCTATATGTCATTTTAGAAAAAACAATTTTCGCAAGTAAAATTCCTCTAATATTCATTTTCTTCTTGCGCTTTAAGTTTTTCTAGAAGCTGAAATCCTAGACAAATGTCTAGGATTTTTATTATTTCTTATTTATATTTCATTTTTGCGAGAATGACACCTGCAACTGTTACTATGACTCCCGCACCAACTAATGTAACCCAAGCCGGAGGAGCAACCATAAAGTCTAAGTTCATTCCGTAGAAGCTAAATATCATTGTTGGAATTGCCATCAATGTTGTAATAATTGTTAAGACCTTCATCACAATATTCAAGTTGTTTGATATAACAGAAGCAAATGCATCCATTGTTCCGGATAAGATATTGGAATAAATATTAGACATTTCAATTGCTTGTTTAAACTCAATCAACACATCTTCCAATAATTCTTGATCTTCTTCATATAAGCGAATGACTCTGCCTCGTAAAATCTTTTCTAATGTAATTTCATTTGATTTTAAAGAAGTTGAAAAGTAAACCAATGATTTTTCAAGTCCTAATAATTGGATTAACTCTTTATTCTTCATAGACTTATGCAGTTGGTTTTCAATATGAGCAGACATTTTGTTAATATGTTTCAAACGAACAAGGAAGCTTTGTGCAACTCTTAAAAGAACCGTTAATAAAAACCGAGTTTTCATTGTAGTTTGAACGTTTTTAACAAACCCACTTGCTATTTCGGTAATCACATTGGTTTCGTTTAGGCAAACCGTAACAACAATAGTTGGAGTTATAATTATACCGACCGGCATTGTTGTATAAACTAAAGTGTTATTACCTTCCGTAATGGAAAGAGGTGTGTCGATGATGATAAGCGTTTGATCATCTTCTATTTCAATACGAGATGATTCCTCTTCGTCAAGAGCAGCACTTACAAAATCACGGTCTAAATTCAATTCATTTGTTAAGAAGTTAATTTCCTCAACGGTGGGACTGACGGCATTAACCCAGCATCCTTCGGTTATTTCGTCTACACTGACTACAGTGTTGTTGATTGTTTTGTAAAAACTCAACATCGATTATTCCTCCTTTTTTCGGAAATTAATTAGTATTTTTGCATATAACTAATTATACCACACTAAAGGGCAATAAAACAAGGAAAACAGTACATGAATTACTCGAAATGACATCTTTATTTTTATCTATTCTGCCACCTTTTTCACAATTTAACCATAACGAAAAAAGTCACCGGTACGCATATCGGTGACTTTTTGTATAAAAGATAGTTATCTTTTGGTTTTAAATAGATCGATAATATCATCAAATCCTAAATCTCTATCAGGATCTGCATGTGTTTCGGTATTCCCTAGAATTGTTTCTGCCAAAGATGACATTGGCATATTTTTATTTTGATCAAATCCGGTTGCAATAACGGTAATCTGCATCTCATCATTAAAGGATTCGTCTAAAGCGACACCCCAGAAAATGTTAGCATCCGGATGTGCTGCATCGGAAATCATAGAAGAAGCAAAAGAAGCATCTTCCAAATCAATATCAGGAGAAGCAGTAATGTTAATAATGATACCACGAGCACCATCAATAGATGTTTCTAACAATGGGCTGGAGATTGCAGCTAATGCTGCTTGTTCTGCTTTATCTTTACCGGAAGCACGACCAACGCCCATGTGAGCATAGCCAGCATCTCGCATAACAGAGCTTACATCAGCAAAGTCTAAGTTTACAACGCCGGAAATATTGATTAAATCGGCAATACTTTGTACGCCTTGTCGCAACACTTCATCAGCTGCTTTAAATGCATTGATTAAAGTAAGCTTTTGGTCAGACATCAATTTCAAACGTTCGTTTGGAATAACAACCAAAGAGTCAACATGTGTGCTTAACTCTTCAACCCCTCGTTCTGCATTTTCGCAGCGACGCTTACCTTCAAATAGGAAAGGTTTAGTTACTACGCCAATCGTCAATATGCCTAATTCTCTTGCTATTTCAGCAACAACAGGAGCAGCACCGGTACCGGTTCCGCCACCCATACCTGCTGTTATAAAAATCATTTGCGAACCTTTTAAGATTGAAGCGATTTCGTCTCTGCTTTCTTCAGCAGCTAGAGCACCTTGCTCAGGGTTTCCGCCTGCGCCACGACCTTTAGTTAATTTATTACCTATTTGAACTTTATATGTAGCTTTTGAGTTTCTTAAAACTTGTTGGTCAGTATTGATTGTAACAAATTCAACACTCTTCATGCCACTCGAAATCATTCTGTCTACAGCATTTCCGCCGCCCCCGCCGACACCTACGACTTTTATGTTTACGATAGTATCGCTTTCGTTGTTATCAAGGGTGAATTGCATATCTCTTCCTCCTGTATTTTAATATCCCGAATACCCTCATGCACACTTTCTTGTCTTCTATAAAGATCAAGCACAAAGCGTACTCCTTTTTCAAATAACCTTGAGTTTCATAAAATTTATATAAAATTATACTAATATCCTTAGTATATATTTTAAACATTATTTAACTTTAAGTCAATATCTTTCAGTCAACTTTTAAGCTTTTCATCAAATAATATCGGTTTTACAAATTTGGATTTTTTACTTCTGGCTTAAAAAAGGCTTTTCCATTAATTTGAACATCTATTACCCCCTTTTCATTGTCGCCAATTTTTTTAATTACTTCCTTTGCAACATTTAATTTATATGTAAGGTCTTTTATATTTCCGACTTTAATTTGTATTTGATTGTTGTAATTCAAAGTAATACAAGACGGATTTTCAAGACTTACTCCTGTTATTTTTGGCATCTTTGCTGCTGCAATTGTGTCATATATTTTTAAACAATCTTGATAATGATTTTTATCGCTTTTCTTTATGTATTCACCAAGCTTCATATTACTGATGTTGATACCGATAAATTGAATTACCGAAGGTTCATCTACTGTGTCGGCTATTTTAATTAAACGACCAGCATTGCTAAAATAATAAAACTGCTTTTCATTTCGAATAATTAACTTGGTCTTTGCAATTTTTAGTTCAATATGAAGCGTTGTAGGAAACTTTCTTTTTACTTCAACAGCATCTATTGCTATATTTTTATTCAATACTTCATTTGCAATTTGCTTAGTATTAACAAGTAACAGATTATCGCCTATTTTTGCACCACTATTTTTAATAACGGTTTGTGATGCCAATATTTTATTATCTGATACCGTTATTTTTTTTATATTAAACAATACCGTAAAAGACAGTGTAACCAACGTCACTGTCAACAAAAATAGCAATATGATGTAGTGCAAAGCATAATTTTTTTTATGACGTTTTTTATGACGTTTTGCATTGCTTTGCCTACTTTGATTTCTCAATTGTTGCTCATCGACAACTGCACTTCGCGGTTCTTGATTATACTTCATGCTTATGATAATTCCTTTCTGTTTTTGTGCTAATATCGTCATATTCACAATAACCTTTATCGGCTATGACGGTACAAGCACAAATGACAGCTTGAAAAGTTATTCTTTTTATTCTCTGATGATTTTTGCCCCAAGTTTATTAAATTGTTCTTCTATCGTTTCATATCCTCTGTCAATATGATAGATATGATTTATTTTTGACACGCCTTGAGCTGCTAATGCTGCAATTACCAATGCTGCTCCACCACGTAAATCAGTAGCTTCTACAGAAGCTCCATATAGCTTTTTAACGCCCTCTACAACGGCAACTTTGCCTTCAACTTTAATATCGGCTCCCATTCTGGTTAATTCACCAACATGTTTATATCGACTTTCAAAAATATTTTCAACAAACATACTCGTTCCACTTGCAACTGTCAGCATTGCCATTATTGGAGCTTGTGCATCGGTTGGAAAGCCCGGATAAGGCATTGTTCTTATATTTTTAACCGGACGAATGATACTTGGTCCTGATATATTGATTTTATTGCTGTAAACGGAAAGCTTACATCCAGCTTGCTCTAAGATTGGTAAAACACTTTCAATATCATCTGTGTTAATATGATTTACCAATACATCACCGCCTGTTATTGCAGCACCACAAAGGTATGTAATTGCAACGATACGGTCTGGCATAACAGAATATTCAACAGAATTGAGCTTTTCAACTCCCTCTATAACAATTGTACTTTTTCCGGCTCCTTTGATTCTTGCACCACGTTGATTTAAATAATTTGCTAAATCGATAATTTCAGGTTCTTGAGCTGCATTTAATATGATTGTTTCCCCTTTTGACATAACGCTCGCCAATAAAATATTTTCGGTTGCGCCTACGCTTGGAAATGACAAATTTATCTTACAGCCTTTTAAGCCATTTGTTGCTTGACAACATAGCTTGCCGTACTCTTCAACGATATCTACTCCCAATTTTTGCAGCGAGGAGATATGTAAATCTATTGGCCTTGGTCCAAGTTCGCATCCTCCCGGGAAAGATAATGTTGCTTTTCCCATTCTTGATATAATTGCGCCTAAAAATACAATAGAAGATCGCATTTCATGCATCAAATTCTCTGGAATTTCGGTCTGTGCAATATGATCACTATTTATAATAACGGTATCCCCTTCACGTTCAACCGTACAACCAAGATAAGTAAGAATTTTGATAGCCGCATCTACATCAGACAGTTTGGGACAATTCTTTAGTACAGTTTGACCACCATACAAAAGGCTTGCGGCAAGAATAGGTAAAGAACTATTTTTTGCACCGTGAACATCTATTTCACCATTTAGACGTTTTCCTCCCTCGACAATAAGTCTTTCCATCTATTTACACCCTTTCGCTGCATAATAATTCGTTTGCAAACCATATTATGCTTTTTTGAAAGGATTGGTGAAAATGAAATACAAATAACGTAAAACGAACCTTTTTTAAATAATCGTTAAAATACTATCGTAAATGCGCTTTGTTGTATCAAATATTGCAAGGCTGGCGGAATTTCTTGAAATCTCCGTTAGCTTACTACGATTATTATATAAATCTTTTACGATTGCTATAATCTTTTCTTTTGAATAATCCTTCTCTTCAAGCAAAATACATGCATTCTTTTTCTTTAACACCATCGCATTATGGAACTGATGATTTGCAGTTACATTAGGGGATGGAACCAAAATTGCTGCTTTTCCCGTAGCTTCAATTTCACTGATTGTGATTGCACCTGCACGACAAATCACTAAATCTGCAGCTGCTAAGCAAGTATCCATATTATCAATATATTCCGATACTTTTACATCTCTTGTTACATTCAAATCAATATGATGTTCTTTTAATAATTCAGGAAACTTTTCTTTTCCCAAACGGCCATATCCATGAATATGATTAACAAGTCCTTGTTTATAATGCCATTCAATAATATCAGCGCCTATTTTGTTTATTGTATCAGCTCCCAAGCTTCCTCCAAACGATAAAATACACATTCTATCATCTAGATTCAATTCTTGCCGAGCTTCTGATTTTGTTTTCATGATTACGCTTTCCCGAACGGGATTACCAACAACTTCAAATCGATTTTTGACTTCTAGATGCTCTTTTGCTTCTTCTACTGCTGAAAATACAATATCTACTTTTTTAGCAAGCACACGAGTCGTTACTCCCGGAAATGCGTTTTGTTCATGAATAGCAGTTTTAATTTTCATTTTAGTAGCTGCTAACACAATCGGGCCGCTAACATAACCGCCTGTACCAATTACGATATCCGGTTTAAATTCTTTAATAATCGCTTTTGCCCTTGACTTAGATCGCAGCACTTTAACCAGTGCATTTACGTTATGTGCCATTTCTTTGGGTGCAAAGCTTCTTGAAAAGCCCATAACCTCAATTGGCGTAAACGCAAAGCCTGCCTTTTTTACCAAAGTAGCTTCCATTCCATTTGGCGTTCCTGCAAATAGTATTTCGGCTTTCTTATCCACTTTTTTAATATATTGCGCAATTGCGATTGCCGGGTTAATGTGGCCTGCCGTTCCGCCACCCGCAAGTATTACTCTCATAGAAACCTCCAATAACTTTTATTGTTATCCTTTTATATATTATGTTTTTTCCATTGTCGCTTGCCGAGATATATTGAGCAAAATTCCCATCTGTCCCAGCTGCATCATCAATGCTGTACCGCCATAGCTAAAGAACGGTAAACTAATACCTGTATTGGGAATTGTGTTTGTAACAACGGCAATGTTTAGAATTGCTTGAATACAAATTTGCGCAACAAGCCCGATTCCAAGCATATATCCGAATTTATCGGGCGCTTTTGATGCAATGGAAAACCCTCTGAATGTAAATAATACAAATAATACGATGACTAATAGCGCACCCACTAATCCTAATTCTTCGCAAACAATTGCAAAGATAAAATCGTTGTATGGTTCCGGTAAATATAAAAACTTTTGGTGCGAATTACCGATTCCACGGCCCATAATACCCCCGGAGCCAATTGCGATTAACGATTGTGCAGTTTGCCAGTTTTCGTCAGATAAATTTTCAAACGGGTGCAACCAGTTTGTAATACGTGAAGCCATATATTTACCTTTAAATAAAATCAAAGCCACTGCAGCAAGGCCACCCGCACCACCTAATATTGCAAAATACCGAAATTTCGTTCCTGCAATAAACATCATAACAAACCCGATTAAAAACATTAAGATAGTTCCGGATAAATGAGGCTGTTGCATCATTAGTGCAGCTACTGTCATTAAGCAAATTGCATAAGGTAATACGCCGTAAGTAAATGTGCCCATTCGTTTATAGTTGAGCGTTGATAAATGAGCAAACATGACAATCAACGCAAATTTCATAATTTCGGAAGGTTGGAAAGTAGTAAATCCTATGTTAATCCATCTTTTAGCGCCATTTAACCGTTCCCCTATAAACAAAACTGCAATTAACAAAGCAATACCAATTAAGAAAATGGGAAATACATAACGACGATAAACGTGATAATCAATAAACGAAATACCATACATAGAAATTACGCCCATAATAACAAATATGCCTTGACGCAAAACATAATACAAACTGTTATCAAACTTGTATACTGCATATGCATAGCTTGCTGAAAATACCATTAACAATCCATAGGTTAACAACACCAAAACAATAATTACAAATACCGAATCTAGACGTTTAAACCTTTTAGGTGGTGCCTTTGGGGCAGCTACTTGGCCTATTTGTCTTCTTTGTTTATTTTGCTTTTCTGCTTTTCTAGCCAGCTTGAACCACCCCTTAATTTGTTATATTAAATATAATAATAAATTGATTTACATATTGATAATTGCAAAATAGGAAAGTACACTCATAACTATTGTAATCAAACAAAACATGGTTACAATTTTACTTTCACTCATTCCACCCATTTCAAAATGATGATGAATTGGGCTCATTCGAAAAATACGCTTTCCCGTTGTTTGAAAGCTAATAACTTGTAGAATAACAGATAAGGATTCCACACAATACATAAATCCTACGAAGAATAAGATAAACGGCATATTTACGCCAAACGCTAATGCAACCACCATTCCACCCAAAAACAAGGAACCTGTATCTCCCATAAAAACTTTAGCCGGATGAATATTGTAAATCAAAAATCCCAATAAACTTGCCGCTAATGCAGATGCTAAAACATTGATTGCGGAAAGCTTTAAAACTGCTGTTGCAGCCATAAAGAAAACAGCAACAATAAAGGTTACACAACCTGCTAATCCATCAATTCCGTCAGTTAAATTAACTGAGTTTACAATTCCAATTATGAGTATGCCCATGATTGGATAGTATAAAACACCAAACTGCCATTGCCCTAAAAATGGAAGATTTACAATAGTGGAGCGATCACCAAAGGCATATAAAATAGTAAGATAAAAGACTGTTACAAGTATTTGCAGCATCAACTTTTGTTTGGCTTTTAGACCTAAGTTTTGCTTTTTGACTACTTTTATATAATCATCGAAAAATCCAATCATGCCAAACAGCAAAGCCATAATAAGCCCTGCTAATAAGCGAACAATTCCTTTTGTTTCGAGTAATACCGATTTTTGAACGAAAACCAGATAAGAAAAGCCCACAACAGCAGCAACCACGGTACCCACTATAAACATCATACCGCCCATTGTTGGTGTACCTTGTTTTTGTTTATGCCATGTTGGTCCATCTTCTCTAATGGTTTGACCATACTTTAGTTTTCTTAAAAACGGAATCATTACAGTTCCGAGTATTGCTGTTACTGTAAAGCCAACAATCACTGTTAGGATGACTGTTATACCACTCATTTACTCACCATACTTCTATCACAGGATGTAATAGGATATCCTTTCTTTTGTTGTAATGCAAAAACTAATTATTAAGCCAATCTTCATTTACCGCAAGAATTACTTCTTCCAATTTCATACCACGACTTGCTTTATAAATAATTGCATCGCCAGGTTCAACATTTGCTTTTATATAATCAACCAAGTTCTCTTTTTCTTCAAAATGGAATACATTTTTCATACCCATCATAATAGCGCCACGTTTGATTTCCTTTGCTAACTCACCATAACACAATAATACGTCAACTCGGGAACGTCCAACCATTTTACCGACTTCAACGTGTGCTTCTTCGCTGATATCTCCAAGCTCTAACATATCGCCTAATACACAAAATCGTCTTCCATTACAGTTTGTATTGGAAATAACGTCAATCGCTGCATTCATAGAATCTGGGCTTGCATTATAGCAATCTTCTATCACTATAATTCCGTTAATTTTTTTTACGTTTTGTCGCATGTTTGCATTTTTATACCATTTCATAGAAGCTACAATCTGCTCAGGCGGTATATCGGCAAGTAAACCAACACAAAAACCTGCCAACGCATTTTTTACGTTGTGCTTTCCTATTGTAGGTATTTCAGCTTGAATGGATTTTCCATAATAGTTTATCGTAAAGCTTGTTGAAGTTTCATTTTGCACAATATCTGATGCTGTTACATCAGCAGAAGCTTCAATTCCGTAATAAAGCACAGGTCTATCAATCATTGTATTCACTTTGCTAAGAAAAGGATCATCTGCGTTCAATACGAGTGTTGCATCATGCTCCATACCATCTGTTATTTCCAATTTTGCTTTTAAAATATTTTCCTGTGTTTTTAACGTTTCTATATGAGAAACACCAATGTTTGTTATTACGCCAACATTTGGTGTACAAACCTTTGTTAATGCACTGATTTCGCCAAAATCGCTCATACCCATTTCCAATACTGCATTTTCATATTCTTTTCCCAACGCAAACATTGTCATCGGCATTCCTATTTCATTATTAAAATTTCCTTGTGTTTTAAGCGTTTTTCCTTTTGCATTTAGTATGGTATAGATCATTTCTTTTGTTGAAGTTTTGCCTACACTACCTGTTACCCCTACAGTAAAAACGTGAAATAAGCTTTTATAATATTTTGCTAAATCTAAAAGTGCCTGCTTTGTATCTTCAACAACAATAATCCGAGATTCGCCTTCAATCGGTTTTTCAGATAATACTGCATTTGCTCCGGATTGTAATGCTTGTTCTATAAAAGTGTGTCCATCAAAATTTTCACCTTTGATTGCAATATACAGACAATTTGGCTCTATTTTTCTTGTATCAATGCAAACGCTTTCGATTTCGCAATCATATTCTCCACATCCATTGACAGCGTTTTTTATTGCCTGTAACGATAGTCTTTCCATTTTACTATACCCATCCTTTTCATGCTTGTTTGATATTTCTTATTCAAACATTATCCTATTTCATATAGGATTTTAAGTTAATATTCGTCTCCATCTTTATTGTTTACACAATCTTGCACAATCACTCTTTCGTCATAAAGATATTTCCTTGTTCCAATTATTTGATATTGTTCATGTCCTTTTCCTGCCAATATAATTGTATCATTTGGCATCGCATTCTTTATTGCATAGCATATTGCATCAGAGCGATCTACAATTACAACATGATCTTTATTTTCGGGAATTCCCTTTAATATATCATTGATAATAAATTCAGGATCTTCTGTTCTTGGGTTATCGGATGTTACAATTAAAAAATCAGCATACTTTGAAGCCACTGCTCCCATTTTAGGACGTTTGGTTTTATCTCTGTCTCCTCCGCAGCCAAAAAGCAATACGACTCTTCCTGTTGCATACTGTCTTGTGCTTTTTAATATATTTTCTAAGCCATCAGGAGTATGTGCAAAATCACATATAATTTGATAAGAAGGATTCGCATATACAATTTCGTTTCTTCCCATAATGCCTTTTATTTTTGCAATAGAAGAAATAGAATTGAATAATGAAATCCCAAGCTTTGTTGCAACTGCTATCCCTGCTAATGCATTTTGAACAGAATATAATCCGGGTATAGCAAAGGAAACTTTGCTTTCAATTTGTTTATGATGTAAGTTAAATTGAACACCTTGATTACTGCATATAATTTGATCTGCATAAAAATCAGCTTTGGGATTAACAATGGAATAAGTATAAAACGGAATTTGAATTTCTTCAGTGAGTCGTTTTCCATAAGTATCATCAATATTGATTACACCAAACCTTGCAATATTAAAAAGTTTTCTTTTAGCAAGATAATAGTCTTCCATATCTTTATGATAATCTAAATGATCTTGTGTTAAGTTTGTAAAAACTCCAATTTCAAATTGACAACCGCTCAACCGTTTTTGGTCAAGTGCATGAGAAGATGCTTCCATAGAAACGGCTTTGCAGCCTTTTCGTTCCATTTTGTGGAACAATTGATGCAATATATACGGATCTGGAGTTGTTTGCTCTAAAGATTCGATTTCATTCGCATATTCGGCTCGTATTGTTGAAACCAATCCCGTTTCAATTCCCGCATTGTTTAACAAGGTTTTGATAATGGTACTCACAGATGTTTTCCCATTAGTACCCGTTGTAGCAATCAACGTAAGTAAATCTGCTTTGTTTTCAAATAAAATCTTACACATATTTGCGTAACAAAGCCTTGTATCTTCTACAATGATTTGCTTTTCCAACCCTAAATTGCTTTCACAAATAACGTATAAAGCACCTTTTCTCAATGCTTCAGCTGCAAATTGATGACCATCTATTTTAACCCCATGGATGCAAACATATATTGCGTTTTTCAGTTGCTCGTTTGAATTGACCTTTACATCTGAAACTTCACAATCTTTATATTCCGATAAAACCTTTGTTTTGCTAAGAAGCGCCGATAGTAGCATAAAAACCCCTCCTAAATGAATTTCATTTATAGAATCGTTTTCTTTCCTAACCTTTAAACCTCTTACCCCAATCTCTTTCTATTCGGTATTAATATTTAAACATGTAATCTCAACAACTGTACCAATTGGTGCATCTGTACCCGGTGCTATTGATTGTGCGGTGATAGATGAATTTTGGTGACCTGTCGCCAAACCTTTTATTAAAACGTTGAATTTTTTGGATTCCAGCAACGCTTTTGCAGCACTTGGAGTAAGGTCAGTTACTTTTGGTACTTTTGCCGTTGTTTCTGCGACATCCTCAGTATATAAAATCACTGTTCCGTCTCGTGGCATTTTTGAGCCGGAGCTTGGAACTTGTTTTACAACATTACTTCCCGAACCAACCACTTTTGCTTTTGTAAATCCTTGTGCAGATAATGCACTTTGTGCTTCCAATATTCCTTTTTCTAAAACAAAAGGAACAACCTTTTCACTATTTGCAATTTCTTCTTCTGTGAATTTTGGGCTATAACCCAAATAAGGTAATGTATCAGATAATACTCTAGCAGCAACCGGAGCTGAAATTACACTACCGTAATATTGACCTGAAGTTGCTTCATCTACCATGATATAAACTGCCAATTGTGGATTTTCCATTGGTGCTACTGCAACATAGGAAGAAATATACGCATTTTGATCATCACCAGGAGTTTGCTTTTGAGAAGTACCTGATTTACCACCAATACGATAGCCTTTAATAGAGGCGTTCGTTCCGCCTTTTGCGTTTACGACTTCTTCCATAAGACCACGCATTGTTTTAGATGTTTCTTCGCTGATTACTTGACGTTTTACAATCGTATCGTTTGTTTTCACGATATTATTGTTCTGATCCATAACATCTTTCACAACATGAGGTGTTACCAATTTACCACCATTCACAACTGCACTTACAGCAGTAACTACTTGAATTGGTGTTAACGCCATAGATTGACCGAAAGAGCAGCTTGCCAGTGATACTGCGCCAAGCTTATCGGCAGTATAGTAAAGACTAGTTCCTTCGCCAGGTAAATCGATTCCTGTTTTTTCGGTTAACCCAAAGGCTTTAAAATATTTATAGAATAAATTTGAGCCTAAATCCGAACCGATTTTTACGAATGATGGGTTACAAGAGTTTACGATTGCTCCCGTAAAGTCCAAAGATCCATGACCGGTTGTTTTATGACATTTCATTGTTCTATCGCCAACTTTAACATATCCGGGACAATTAAAAGCAGAATGCAATGAAGATGTTTTTTCTTCTAGTGCAGCGGAAGCCACAACTGTTTTAAATACAGATCCAGGTTGATAAGCATAAGAAATAGCCTTGTTATTCCATTGTGCTTGCTGTGCCTTTGTCTTTGCATCTTTTTGCTGATCTTCCGGTAGCTTTTCTACTTCCGTTCTTACTGTATCATCTAAAATATAATAAGGATTATTTAAGTCGAAATTCGGCATATTTGCCATTGCAAGAATTTCGCCTGTATTAACATTCATTACAATTCCTGCGGCACCTTTTTTCGGCGTATGTTCTTTCATTACTTGCGTTAATGACTTTTCTAAGAAATGTTGTATCGTTTCATCAATAGTCAATACTAGGTTATTACCGTTAGTTGGTGCAAAACGTTCTTCATAACTAACAGGCATATCTTCGCCAATACCATTTTTAGCTGTTACTATGTATCCCGGAATTCCCTTTAACTCTTTATCATATGTTTGCTCTAATCCATATAATCCTTGCGCATCAGAACCTGTAAAACCAATTACTGAAGAGGCAAAGGTTGAGTTTGGATAGTAGCGTTTGGTATTTTCTTGCAAAGTAATGCAATACCAACGTCTTTTACGGTCATTAACAAGTGCACGAATTGCGTCTGCTTCAGGTTTTTCAACTTTTTTCTTAATTATTTCATATTGATTCTTTTTGTGCGTTTGTTCTAATACCTTTGCTTCATCTATTTTTAAGATGGTAGAAAGCTGTTTTGCAATATCTTTCCTACGCTGTTCTATTTCCGCGTCCGTTTTCAAATTACCTTTAATATCTACCGGCGAAAGAATAACATCCCAAACAGTTGCACTTTGCGCAACCACTTGCATGTTGCGGTCATAGATAGTTCCCCTATTTGCAGGGATCGAAGATGGGCGCATTTGTTGTTGCGTTGCCTTTTGAGAATAATAATCATATTGAAATACTGTAATTTTAACAATATTGTATATTACAATTACAAACGCCAGCATAAAAGCTGTTATTACCACATAATTTAGGCGCTTTTTCATTTTCAAGGTAGGTAATTTCGACATTGTTATTTAAAACCCCCTTTTTATTGCATGGGACAAGTAGCTTATCATACTACGGAATAAGCGAGGGGATAGCTATTTCGCCTCCCCTCATCTCTTTATATTTTATTATTTAAACCCCACTAATATTCCTTTTTTCTGCTAATTAAACAAGCCCTGAAACCAATTTGAGATGGAAGACCATAATGTTTTTTGTTTTAATACCTCAGCTTTATCGGCTGTATTAAAGCTGATATATTCAACTTGACTTTGATCTAGTTTGGTAAGACCTAATTGTTCTTCTGCAATTTGCTCTATATTGTTTAATGATAGTTTGGATTCCAATTGCATTTGCAATCTTGCATTATCACTTTTCACTTCATTGATTTGTGCAGTAAGCTTTTTATACTCTTTATCTACTTCTGCTTGCTGAGCTCGTCCATATAAAAGAAGCGAAATCATACTCATTGCAACTAACATATATGCACAAGCACGAGCTACGCTCACCCTTTTTGCAACACGTTTTGGCTTGGGTACTTTTTCTATCTGCTGTTGCTTCTTTACACTTGTCTCTTCAAATCTGCCATAGTCATAAGCTAAATTAGAATTGTGTTGCATAAAAGTCCGTCCTTTCCTACATCCTAACTATAAAATAATATGGATCAACCTATACCTTGTTAGCTATTTTATAGTTTTTCTAAAATTCTGAGTTTTGCACTTTTGCTCCTTCTGTTGTATTCTAACTCTTCCTCTGTTGCTACAATTGGCTTACGATTTACCAATCGTGCTTTGGGTTGATTACCACACACACATACAGGAAAATCAGGAGGACATGTACACCCCTTGCACCATTCCAAATAACGATGTTTCACCATTCTGTCCTCAAGTGAATGGAACGTTATTATTACCAGTCTGCCTCCGGGATTTAAGCATGAAAATGCTTTATCCAATCCTTCAGATAAGCTATCGAGCTCACCGTTTACCGCAATACGTATTGCTTGAAACGTTTTTTTACATGGATTTTTTTCTCGCCTTTTTGCAGCAGGAATCGATGATTTTACAAGTTCTGCAAGTTCTGCTGTTGTTTCAATTGGTTTTATTGCTCTTGCTTTTTCAATAGAAAACGCAATTTTTCTTGCAAAATTCTCTTCACCATATTCTCTTAAGATACGAGTAAGCTCATTGACTGAATAAGTGTTTACAATATCTTTAGCGGAAATACCCTTTTGTGACATTCGCATATCTAAAGGAGCATCGCCATGATAACTAAATCCTCTTTCCGTTACATCAAGCTGATGCGAGGAAACGCCTAAATCTAATAAAATACCATCTATACCATCAATCTGCAACTCTTGTAAAACGCTATCCATATCACGAAAGTTTGCAGATACAACCTGAGCTGTTTTGTATTCACTTAATCGTTCGGTTGCAATTTGAATTGCATCAGGATCTTGGTCAAGTGCAATAAGCCTTCCACTAGTCAATCTTTTGGCAATTTCACTTGAATGTCCGGCACCACCGGCTGTACCATCTAAATAAATGCCATCCGGTTTTATATTTAATCCTTCTATACACTCATCGAGCATAACGGATATATGCTTAAAGTCCATCTATTCACCTCGTTGGAAATTTCAATACTTTGTTAGTATGCCCCTTCAAAACAAATTTCCACAATAGGCTGTTTTTATTTTGAAAAAGTTTAGAATCCAAGCTCGTCCATTGCTTGTGCAATTGTATTGGAATCTAACTCAGTACAAATTGTATCCCAGTTTTCTTTACTCCATATTTCGCAATGAGTTGATGCACCAATAATCATGACATCTTTATCAAGATTTGCATATTCTCTTAGGTTGTTTGGAATTACAATTCTGCCTTGTTTATCTGGCTCTACTTCTAATGCACTTGCAAAGAAAAATCTTTGCAAATTTCTTGCTTTTGATAACGGCAATCCTTTTATCTTTTGTTCAACAATTTGCCATTCTTCCATTGAATAAACAAATAAGCAATTATCGCCTAATCCTTTTGTGATGATAAAGCGTCCTCCTAAATTTTCACGTAGCTTTGCAGGGAAATTTAATCTGCCTTTGACATCAATACTATAACTGTATTCTCCAATTAGCATTTCCCCACCACCTTTAATTTTTAGGGCAAGTAAACCACATTACACCACTTTTCACCACTTAATAGATATTATAAAGTGTAAATAAAAAAAATGCAATAGTTTGAGTACAATTTCACAAATTATTTGTGAACTTTTTACAGTTAAAATGCCCTATAAAACTACTTATTTTTACTAATTAGTTGCTTTATTTTTTTTATTCTAATAAATCAAAAGAATTAAACAATATAACTACTTTTGTTAATATACAAAAATAAAGAGATATAGAAAACAAAAGCTTTCCATATCTCTTTGTTGTTTAATCAATTATTGGAGTAACACTTTTCAATAATGCAAAAATAACATCCTTTTTATTATTGAAACAATCTTTTGACATCTCTATTCTTGCATCATGATGAGTGCTTCTATTCGGACTATTATGCAAATCTTTGTCCTTGAAATATTCTATATAAGCTAATATCTTATTTCCATCATAATAATAAACAAATTCAGCAAGATTTCCGTTGTTCGTGCGAAACAGCTCTTTCCCCTCTTGTTTATAAGTATCATCGTAAGGGTTTTGAGGTGTAGAAATATTTCCTTTTACATAAATAAAATCCTGTTTATTACTTGAAAAAAATATATGCACTCCATTATCGGGATCGCGTTCTCTTCCCTTAGATTGATCCTCTATGCGATATTTTTCCTCTAGTATTTGATATTGTGATGGATACTTTAATGTAAAAGGATAAATTTTATTTTTATATTCTTTCCATTTGCTTATATCTAAAGGTTTTACGTCTTGAAATAAAATCAATTCTTCTTTTATTAAATATTGTGAAGATGCATTCGTCTCACTTTTCACATCTGACGATTTATCCTCATTCGAAATTTGACTTGCTTCATTGCTGGAAATATCTTGGCTTATAGGAGGGTGAGTGCTATTACATGAAACTGATAGTAAAAATATACATATCAATAACCCAAGAACACAAACTTGTTTACTCATAACACATTTCCTTACTTTATTACTTTTTACAAATCATTGATATTCATTATTGTAATTATTCATTTCCATCATAATATAGCTTTCCTATAAATGTCAATCATTTACTGCAAATAACTATAAAAATCGCCACAAGAACAAACTTGTGGCGATTTTTAATGCTATAGAATATTATTCATCTAAGCTTGAGGTTGCATTAGGATTTACCTTAATTCGCTTGGTTACTTCATCCAAAGTAACATTTGCAATCTCGTCCTCATACATAAACATCATATACTGATTTTTAGAGTCATTATACATAATACTAATACTAAACATTGATATATCATCATTTACTACACTTTTTACAAAAGCATACATTGCAGAAGCTACTTCTTGTTTTGTTACTTCTTTGTCTGAATTTATAGTCACATCCGCTGAAACATGCCTATCAGGATCTAAAAATAGTGGACCATTGAAACTACTGTCATTACGCATATTAAAATCAGCATCTAGCTTTAATTCATCAACTACTTTTGTTAAAGCGATACGTGCTTTTCTTTCTTGTTGGTAATAAATCTGATTCACTTCGTTCACTCGATTGATAACCGGTGCAATTGCTGAGGTTCCAATTGTTACAACAGATATCATGATAACCATAAAGATAGAAAGGCCATCATATTTTAATTTCTCTTCTTTAAACCGAATTGCATATACCAATATTTCAGCACCCAATACAATTAAAATGAGAGGTGAAAATTGGATAATTTGCAATGCACTGGCTTTAAAAATCAAAGCTAACGGAATCATAATTCCGATTAAAATCAACGCTATACCAAGCGTAAAGGTCCCAACTCTTCTTTGTTTCATTAGTAGATTCCCCCATCTGATATATAATGATTTCTTTTAGAAACGAAATAACTGATAGGAATGATCACAGCTAATATTGCAATCAATGAAACTAATATTTTTTTAATGCTCTTGTTCTTCAATGTCCGTTCCTCCGATGTTTGATGTGTTTAGATCATCTAGTTGTTTTTTAGTTGTTCCTTTAATTAACTTAATACCAATTAACAAGCAAACGATTGGAACAATCAACTTAGGAATGAATCCAGTAACCATATGCATAAAGAAATAAGCATCACGACCAAACATATAATTTATCATATCGTAATTATTAACTAACAAAATATTGATTAGCGCATAAATTGCAATTGCAATCAACACCCATCCAATAATCAAATGGCGTTTTTTCATAATTTCAGCAAATTTTCCTGTGCTCTTAATTCCTAAATTAACAATATAGCTATCTTGAATTGCTTTTAGCTCATCAACAGTATAGTTAATACGGTTAATTGCATCAAAGAAAGCGAAGAACCATATGATTGGCAATGCAAAATTAATTACCGGAATATATAAAAACACACTAAATGCAATAATCCCAAAGAAAGCTCCCATAATGGAAATACCTTTCTTCATAAGTCCTTGATACATTTGACCTGCACCCGGAATTAAAGAAAAAATAAAAGTTAAGAATTTGCTTTTGGTTTTGCGAATAGTATAAATCGGTGGTTGCTGAGATTGATAATTTTGGTTTGGATTGGGACTTGTATAAGCGTTATTTGGATTCATTTTCTTTCTCCCCTTTTATTGAATTGTTAAAATTATAAGCAAACTGATTAAATCCGTCCATGAATTGATTAGAAAAATTAAAGAATTGATGCTGTTTTTGTTGAGGTTTTGGTGGTTGATTATCTGTTGGAGGTACAAAAGTGATAAAATCAAAAATGCCACCTACAAGTAATACCATCGTCATACATACAGCAATTCCAAGTTTTACGAATTGCATAGTTATAATTTTGGATTGCCTTTTCTTCTTGCTTTCATTTGATATTCCAGCTAATATATTTTGCTCTAAATTCTCAGGAGGTTCAATTAGTGCTTCTTCTGTTAAATTGTCAAGATAAAGTTGCATACACTCTTCACAATTGGATAAATGGGTTAAAACTAATTCACGCTCTTGAGCGGTTAATGCTCCTGTTTCAAGCATTAATAATGCCAGTTGTGTTAAATGTCCATTTACATAATAAGTTTTATCCAGCATCACATATGACCTCCTTTAATATTACTTTTAATTTATCTCGCGCTCGATAAGCCCTTGTTTGTACCGTTTTTATCGGGGTGTTAAGCTCATCTGCTATTTCTGCGAAAGTTTTTTCTTCAATGAAATATTTCACCGCGACTTCCGAGTATGGTTCTCCTAGGTTTTCACAAGCGTGTTTCATAAATGTAATTCTTTCATTCTCTTCGACAATATTTTGGGTAGTTTTTTTGTCTTCAATTGCTTGGAGATGTTCATCTTCTACTACGTTGGTTGTTCTTACGTATGCACTCTTTAAAAAATCTTTGCACTTGTTTGTTGCAATTTTTACAAGCCATGCTTTGTAATGATCACCAACGAAATTATCAATTGCTTTATAGGCTGTAAGAAATGTTTCTTGCGTCAAATTTTCTGCTTCTTGATAGTCTTTTACGAATTGGTAGCAAACAGTAAATATTAACTTGTTATAAGACTTCACAATCTGAGTGAACTGATTATCATTCATATTTATGTATTTGCCACCACCTTTCTAATACGAAATCCATTTTCAATAATTCGCCATTATCTTTAATAGGCTCCGTATCAACTACCCATTGATTAAAACGAATGAAGATTAAAATTTTCTTCAACTTTTTTAAAATAATTTATTTTTATAGTATTTCTATTTTACACTATAATAATGGTAATGTAAAATCACATATAAAAACGGCTTATTCTTTATAATAACTCTATCTGTATCTGTTTTGACATTGAATAGAAATTGATATATAATATAGTTAATTTATGCAGAATAATATCTATTTTAAGGAGTATTTTGATATGGATGTAAAAACCAAACGATATATTGTTGGGATTTCTGCCGTTCTGCTAGTTTTATTTATCTGCGGGATGATAGAGCTGGTTTATATGAAAAAAGGCAAAGAGGTTTTATTGCTAGACGTAAAATCTGTATACTCTCAAAAAAATTTTGAACAGGTTCACCGTATTATTTTGACTGACACCCTTAAAAAAGCGCAATGGTCACTTGTTGAACAAGCAAAGCAAGAAGAAGCAATCGGATTACTAAAAATGACACGATGCAACAGTAAAGAAATTGATCAAAACAGAAGCGCAACAAGAGATAAGCGTTATACCATGACATTATACAAAAACGCTGATGATAAATCTGGAATTACTTACAACTTTAATGAGTCGTTTTCTACTTTTTGGATTGATGATGGAGTAAAGCCAAGCTTTTCATATGCAATAACCAATAGTGAAGCGTTGAAAAAACAATTAAACTGTATTACACAAACGAACGATTCTATGTATGACGCTTATAATATCGACTGTAATCAACAGACCATACACCGTTTTGTTCCTGCAACAAAAATAAGACAAATTATAACAAGTAAAAAACGTTCACTCTATATAGATGAAACTAAACTATCAAATGATGCAAATTTTCCTTATCCTCTTTCCATAGAAACAATTGAAAGCAGCAATAAAACGAAGTATATATTTTATCAAAGCTATTATTTGAAATGCAATTCTGATAATAACTATGAGTCCTATTACTATAATTCAGAAAGAGATTCAAACTATATCACTGAGTTAATCAGCAAACCAAATGAGATCATCGACTTGCAAGCTATTACGTATTCTGGAATCATACAAAAGGATTCTGCAAAATCGGAAATATTCATTGTAAGTGACACGCTACTTACTGATATACACAAAATGATTGCTGAGTCAACGCCTTTACAAGAAGCGCCTCAAAAGACAAGTGATGCAGCTTTTTATCGAATTACTTTGCCAACAATGCATGGCTCGTATATGAATTATAGCTTTGGACCTCACTATTTCATAGAAGAGAGAAACGGAATAATGAACTATTACCAATATGGGGCTAATAATATATATACCAGTCTTCAAACCAATAGTAAAAAAGGTGAAAAGCCTGAACTACAAGCAAAATCACCTTATTATCCAATTACAATTTCAAGTTTAGACAAATCCATTTCGTTTCAAGATGTTGTAGCTTATCAATCTGATCATATTGATATTAAAAAATTGCAAAAGCAATTTGATATTAACCCATGCTTGTTATTGAACACTAAAGGCTTAAACAACTTTCATCTACAACTCCAATTTGCGGATAAAAAGCCTGAAAAAATTACAGGTACAATATATAAAAATGGAAATTATGAAACTGATTGCAGTATTGGCGAAAACTTTACAATTGGTGTACCTTATAAAGCTGGAACATACGATTATACTTTCACTTGTCAATGGACTAATTCCCAAATACAAACAATCTGTTTTCGTATCATGCTTGTTGATAACGACTTATACGAATTAAAATCCTACAACGAAATACCACTGCAATTATCAGTCATAGAGGACATCATTGTCACGAAAAATCTTCAATATTACACAAATGTTGTTGAATGGAAAGGCGAGAAAATATCGGAACCTATTGTTGACATCAATCAGTTCACAAAAAAGATAGAAGATGCAAATATCAAGCCTCAAACTGTAAAAGGCATCTGTGAAGCTATCGTCAACTTTAAAGATTTCCGACCGGAAATGGTTCATTTATATACAAATTTGAGTAACAATATTTTTGAAGAAATTCAGTTAGAACTGAATCCATTTGATTACAGCTACTATTTTCCAACGATTCCCGAACCAAGCAATGTAAAAAATTATGTTTTAGATTGCTATTGGAAGGATTCACATATCCAATATATATTTGTACTCGAAATAGAAGAAGGTAAGCATTGGCAACCCCGTTAAGGCTGAAATAGACTAACCTTACAAAACAGATAAAGCCACGCGTTGCGTGGCTTTATCTGTCGAAAAAGTAAATTTTAATTTCATATTTACTAGATTTCAGTTCCTTTCTTGCTATTATGCATATTGGGCTATCCGCCCAAACCTGACCATGCTTTTTGGCAATCGCCCCAAAAAGCATGGAGAAAAAATGCTTTATTTCTCAAAATTTGTTTTTTTATATGACATCGCGTCATAGTTTGTACGAAATTGATAAAGGTAAAGCTTGTGCTATCTTATTCTTTATTTGCTCCCCAAGATAATTTTTTGTAGAACCGTTATGCGACCAGCAATTGTTCCACGCGATTAATATTTGATTAACAAGTGAGTTTTTCTACATGTCATTTTCGAAAAAACAACTTTCGCAATGAAATTACTTCTTTATTTCAGTTTTTACTTGCGTTTTCAATTTTTCTAAAAAGCTAAGCCACGCAAAGCGTGGCTTTATCTGTTTTCCATATTACATGTCTCGCGCTGCAACGAAATGAACACCCGTTCCTAAAATATTATCCACAATAACTGTCCCACATGAAATTGGAGATTGTAATTCAATATGGTCTAACAGCTTCATAGCATCCATAATCATCGTTTTAGGTATTGGTGCATTTGTTTTTACAGGCAATCTATTATGTATTCCACCTTTTATCTTCACAGTAGAGGTTACAACACGCATTGGGTTTGTAAGCTCCTCTTTTGCATAAACAGCTCCCTTTTCGCAACTATTTCCCCTCACATTCAGTGAATCGTCTATTGTTAAATGACATCCTTTCGGACATACAATACAAATCAGCTCTTTCATATTGCTTCTCCTTCCTTTACAACAGCAACAGTAATCATCTCGCCATTTGCTTTTTGCAGAATTGCTTTTGGAAGAATAATCTTTTCCATCTCGCCGGGTGCCATATGCTCTCGTTTCAAACTAGCCAGCAAGGTGTCTTTTGTATATACCCGAATTTCCATATTTCGGTATATCGCATTTGTTCTAAAAAACAGTTCCGTAAACTTATCAACATAATCAATGCGTATTTTTTGAGGAACGGTATAGTTCACATTCTTTCCTGCATGAACTTCTATGCAATCCAATTTAGTGTGTGTTTCGCTTTTTGCATATTGGGCAGCTGCTTTACCTGCCTTAATACTCTCGGCTGTAACAAAATCGACTAAATCATGCACTTGCAATACGTTGCCACAAGCAAAAACGCCATCAATGGAAGTTTCGCAGTTTTCATATACCACTGCCCCGTTTGTTTTAGGATCGATAGTAACCCCTAATCCATTGGATAACTCGTTTTCAGGAATTAACCCAACTGAAAGCAAAATAGTATCACAATCAAATTCCATTTCTGTACCTTGAATTGGTTGGCGGTTTTCATCGACCTTAGATACAATAACCCGCTCTACTCTGTTTTTACCTTTAATATCGGTAATAGTATGTGAAAGATATAAAGGTATATTGTAATCATTCAAGCATTGTACAATATTTCGGTTCAATCCACCTGAATATGGCATCAACTCTACGCAAGCCAATACCTTTGCTCCTTCTAAAGTCATACGTCTTGCCATAATAAGCCCGATATCGCCTGAGCCTAAAATCAAGACACGTTTTCCAACCATATAGCCTTCCATATTCACATAGCGTTGTGCTGTTCCTGCTGTAAAAATGCCAGCTGGACGATCGCCAGGAATTGCAATTGCACCTCTACTTCGTTCTCTGCATCCCATAGCCAATACAATCGATTTCGCAGTAATAACATGATAACCGCTTGGATTGGTAGCATAGATTGTTTTATCTTTTGTGATAGATAAAACCATTGTATCGAGTAGTACCTCTACATTAGTAGTTTTTAGTTTTTCTATAAATCGTCCCGCATATTCGGGACCCGTCAATTCTTCTTTAAAGTAATGGAGTCCAAATCCGTTATGTATACATTGATTTAAGATACCGCCAAGCTCTTTATCTCGTTCGATAATTAAAACTTGCTTTGCTCCATTTTCATATGCTGAAATTGCCGCAGCAAGACCAGCAGGACCGCCGCCGATAACTACTACATCATAATGATTCATTACAGCTACCCCCTTTCGTTTCACCTGTTAGGATATAACTGTTTTGCTTATCTAACATAATTTCAGGCAATGAAACGCCGTAATGACGAGCTAATATTTCATGAACCCGCACTCCGCAAAATCCACCTTGACACCGTCCCATACCTGTTCCACAACGTCGCTTTACTCCATCGATAGAAACAGGTGGTAATGGCGAATGAAGTGCATCTTCTATTTCTCCCTCGGTAATTGTTTCACACCGACAAATTACTCTTCCGTATAATGGATTTTCAGCAATAACCTTTTCCCTTTGTTCGTTCGTTAACTCTTTCAATCGAATGACTTTACGTGTACCGTCAAAGTTAGGATTACTTTTCTTGGATAATCCGCTTTCAAAAAGCATCTTTGCTACATCACAAGCTATTGCGGGAGCTGCAGTTAACCCAGGAGATTTAATTCCTGCAATATGAAAGAAACCACTTGTATTAGGATCTTCGCCAATAATAAAGTCCGTTTCTGTTGCATTAGCACGAAGACCGGCAAAGTTTCGAATATTATCTCTAAAATTAATAGATGGAATTGACTTTAAGCCCATCTTACGAATATAAGCTAAGTTTGTAATGCTCGTGGCTGTATCATCTCTGCCTGTATCTTGAGCATTCGGACCTACAATTAAATTTCCGTGTGCTGTTGGTGAAACTAAGATACCTTTACCGTTTTCATTCGGGCACTGAAATATAACTCTGCTCGTTAAGTTTCCTTGCGATTTATCTAGCAAATAATATTCGCCTTTACTTGGCTTGATTTCAAATGTAGGCTTTCCGACAAAGGAAGCCACTGTATCAGATTGAATTCCTGCTGCGTTTACGACAAATTTGGTTTCTAATTCTCCATCATTTGTTTGCAAAACAAACGCATTACCATTTTTAGTAATCGCTTTTACTTCGCAATTCAGCTTTACTTCTGCGCCGTTTCTTACTGCAACTTCGGCAAAAGCCAATGCAAGTTCCCATGGACTAACAACGCCTGCAGTTTTCGCATACAATGCACCAACCACTTCTTCACTTAAATTCGGCTCTAATGCTCTTGCTTCATCACCTGAAAGAATGCTTAGTTCAGGTACTCCGTTTTGTTCTCCTCGTTCCAGTAACTTTTCAAGCGTCTTTTGTTCGTCTTGGTTAAACGCCAACACAAAAGAACCGGTTTTCTTAAAAGGAACATCTAATTTCTTTGCTAATTCACGTATCATTTTGTTGCCTTGTACATTATATTTTGCCATTAGTGTATTTGGTATTGGATCATATCCTGCATGGACAATACCGCTGTTTGCTTTCGTTGTACCAACGGCAACGTCATTTGCTTTATCCAATAATAATATCTTATTTTGATATTTGCTTAGCTCATAAGCCAAAGCAGTTCCGCAAATACCGCCACCTATAATAATTACATCGTATTTCATAGTTACTCAAATATTACCTTTCTTCAAAATTCCAAGTCATACAACTTTCAACAGATTTTTTCCAATACTTTAAGTATCGTTCTCTATCACTTGGTTTCATTTTTGGTGTAAACACCTTATCAACTGACCATAATGCTTTAATTTCGTTTGTATCTTTCCATACACCAGTTGCCAGCCCTGCTAAATATGCACATCCAAGAGCTGTTGTTTCCCGAATAATCGGTCTGCGTACGGGTATATTCAAAATATCGGATTGGAATTGCATCAAAAACTCATCTCGACAAGCGCCGCCATCTACATTAAGTTCTTGAATCTCTATCCCTGTGCTTTTACAAATACTGTTCAATAAATCGGCTGATTGATAAGCAATTGCCTCTTCTGCCGCACGAATGATGTGAGCAGGCTTACTTCCTCTTGTTAAACCAAATATCGTTCCTCTGCAATACATATTCCAATAAGGTGCGCCTAAGCCCGTAAATGCAGGAACAATATAAACACCGCCATTATCAGAAACACTAGTTGCAATTTTAGCAGTATCTTTTGCATCATGAATCAAATGCATTTCATCTCTTAACCATTGAATGACTGCACCGCCGACAAATACGCTGCCCTCTAGTGCATATTGAATTTCACCGTTTACCGTTGCGGCAATAGTAGTCAACAATCCATTATCAACATGAGGAACTTGGTTGCCTACATTCATTAGCAAAAAGCATCCTGTACCATAGGTGTTTTTACATTCACCTTTATTAAAGCAAGTTTGGCCAAATAAAGCTGCTTGTTGGTCGCCCACAACGGAAGCAATCGGTATTTCCGTTCCATTGATATTGGCTGTTCCATAAATTTCGCTTGAGCTTTTTACTGTTGGTAACATACACATTGGAATCGTTAGCTCTTTACATAATTCTTCATCCCATTGCAAGGTATTAATATTAAACAGCATCGTTCTTGAAGCATTGGTATAATCGGTTATATGTACTTTTCCGGCGGTTAACTGCCAAACCAAATAACTGTCAACTGTTCCGAACAACAAATCGCCATTTTCGGCTTTTTCTCTTGCTCCTTCAACGTTATCCAATATCCATTTAATTTTAGTTGCCGAGAAATAAGCATCAATAATTAAGCCCGTTTTTTCTTTTATAACAGCAGTTAGCCCTTTTGCTTTCAAATCCTCACAAATACCTGCTGTTCTTCTGCATTGCCACACAATTGCGTTATATACAGGCTTACCTGTGTTTTTATCCCAAACAATTGTAGTTTCTCTTTGATTGGTAATACCAATAGCGGCAACCTCGCTTAAAGGAATTCCGCTCTTTGCGAGTGCTTCAATCATCACTGTATATTGTGATGTATAAATCTCAATCGGATCGTGTTCTACATAGCTTGGCTTGGGATAAATTTGTCGAAATGGCTTTTGCGCTACCTCAACAATATTTTGGTCTTGATCAAAAATAATGGCACGAGAGCTCGTTGTTCCTTGGTCAAGCCCTATGATGTATTTGCTCATGTCTATCGCTCCTTAATCCAGCTAAAAATATCTTGGAATACCTGTTCTTTATATTTCTCGTTCAATACCTCGTGGCGTGCTGTTTCATATAACTTTACTGTAACAGACTTCACACCGCTGTTTGACAGCATTTCAGTTATTTTTTCAATGCCCTTTCCATAGTTTCCAACAGGGTCTTGTTTACCCGATACAAGCAAAATAGGCAAGTCTTTGTTAATAGAATCAGCCCATTTTTGACTGGATACTGACCACATCAATGCAGCAACATCTGCATATCCGTTTGTTGTAAATAAATAGCCGCATAACGGATCATCTATGTAAGTTTGCACGTTTTCTTCATTTTCTGATAACCAATCAAATGAGGTTTTAGCGTTTGAAATTTGCTTATTATATGCTCCAAAGGATAATTGATCAAGCAATTTACTGCGATAATGATTTCCTTTGAAAAAGCCGATTGTCTTTGCTAATGGTTTTCCCAAAGCAACAATTGGTGTTGCATTGCCTGTTCCCACAATGATTGCACCTTTTGCCTCATTTGGATAATGGGAGATATAACTCCTACAAACAAAAGAGCCCATGCTATGTCCACCTATAAAAAACGGAACGTCAGGATATTGCTGTTTCAAAATATCCGTTAACTTTTTTGCATCCGTAACAAGCGTTTTCCAACCATTCTTTTTACCGAAATAACCAAGCTCGTCATCATTATCTTTACTTTCGCCATGACCTAAATGATCAGATATACAAAAGGCAATTCCATTCTTAGCTAAAAATTCGCCAAATGCAACGTATCGCTGCGAATGTTCCGCCATACCATGTAGAAACTGAAGAATTACTTTTGGTTTCTCGGTCGGAGAAATGATGTAATAATGAATCGTTGTTTTTCCATTTGAACTTTGATAGGTACCCGTTGATTTACTAAAATCTGTTGTCATAATAAACCCTCTTCCTATTTGGATGTTGTCTATACCTTATATTACTATAATACTATATTTTATACAAAATGCAATGCAAACATAAGATTATTATGTAAAAAATGCTCAAAAGTCCTGCCGGATTATTTTAATCCGGTAGGACTTCAGACTGAAGAAATAGTAAATTTTAATTTAATATCTGCATGATATAAGGTTGATTCTTGCTTATATTGTGTTGGAATATCCGCCAAAGCCTGACCATTCTTTTTGGATTTCCCCAAAAAGAATAGATAAAAAAATGCTTTATTTCTTAAAATTATTTTATTTTGGCAAGACTTTTGTTTCTTTATTTTATCAAGTTGTTTTTCATATATTGTTCCATAATATTTGCGGCAGCCGCCACATATTCTGCGCAAGGTCTTTTTTGGTAATACGCTTGCGTTCTCGCTTCGGAAATCGGAGAATCAGCACCTTCAGGAAGTTCTAGTAATTCTCGACAAATAATCGTTCCGCACTCTTTTTTAAATTGTTCTGCGAGGTTTTGAATACGAGTATAGTGCTCATCTTTTTGCTGTTTATCGGTTACGTCATCATAGCCATATAAAATACCCGCTATCATAAACATCCCCGAAACTGCTCCACAAACCTCACGAAGCCGTCCCATTCCTCCACCAAAGGAAGAGGATAATCGCTTTGCTGTGTTTATATCCAGCCCTGTTTCATCGCAAAAAGCACATAAAACAGACTGAGCACAGTTAAATCCTTGATTAAAATAGCTTTTTGCTAAGGTTGCATGATCCATATGCAAACCGCCCTTCTAACTCTTAGTGACTGCCGCAAGTATGACTGCCACAACCATGGTCACCACAAGTATGTCCTTGTTCGCCCTCATGATGATGGTTACATTGTGTATTTGGATTAAATACAAGTGTTCCGTTTAAATATTGTGCTACTGCTAAATCAGCAGATCCATTTACTCCACCGAATAATTGAATGCCCGCTTCTGCTAAAGCAGTTTTTGCGCCCCCACCAATTCCGCCGCAAATTAACACATTTACACCATTTGCTTTTAAGAAACCTGCTAGTGCGCCATGCCCGCTTCCGTTTGTTGGTACTACTTCTGTAGAAACAATTTGGTTATTCTCAATGTTATAAAATTTGAATTGTTCGGAATGTCCAAAATGTTGGAACACTTGATTGTTTTCATAAGTTACTGCGATTTTCATTTATCATTACTTCTTTCTTTTTGTAGTTGACAGCTGTTTGCACGTTTACAGCAATGATTTACATGTCCTTTACAACATCCATTTATCTTATGATCGCAAAGTGCAAAGTCGCCGCCTTCAATTAAGAGTGTTTTACCATTTACAAGTGCATCCGCTAGTTTTCGGCGTGCTTTTTCGTAAATTGCAGTTACCGTTGTCCTTGCAATTTGCATTTGAACTGCACACTGCTCTTGCGTACATTGTTCTAAATCAATTAACCGTATGCATTCATATTCATCTACGCTCATGATTACACTAGCATTTGTTTGCGTTCCTTTAGGTGCAAATTGCATATGATTGGGCATTGAACAAACCATTCTGCATTTTCTTGGTCTTGGCATAAACATCCTCCTTTTTGACTTATGTCAATAATTATACTCTTATTAATGACATATGTCAATATTAAATAACTTATATTCACAGGATTATCTAGTGGCGAACCTAAATGTTCGCCTCAGCTTGTAGAAAAAGTCCCCTAAATTTGATGATTTAGGGGACTTTTGACGCGAAAAATGGTATAATTAAATAGGGTGATTAAATGTTAGTTAAAGCTAAAAAAGACCGAACACAAGTAGAGTTTTTGTGCTTAGAAGAATTTATTCCAGCAGAACATTTGCTTAGAAAAATAGATAGTGCAGTGGATTTCTGTCATATATATGATTTCGTAGAGGATTTGTATTGTAAAGATAATGGAAGACCAAGCATAGACCCAGTAGTACTAATCAAAATGGTCTTAATACAACATTTGTATGGAATAAGTTCGTTGCGCAAATTGGTAGAAGAAGTACAAATGAACTGTGCATATCGTTGGTTTTTAGGATATTTAATGACAGAACAAATACCTCACTTTACAACAATAAGTTATGCCTTTAAACATAGATTTAACGAGAATACTATTGCATGCATTTTCAACTGGATATTGAATGAAATCAATGATATGGGATATCTTGACCCAGAGGTGGTATTTGTAGATGGAACCCATATAAAAGCAAATGCAAATATAAAAAAGGTTGTAAAGAAATCAATCCCCGTAGCAGCAAAACATTATGAGAAACAACTAATGGACGAAATCAATAAAGATAGAGAAGAACATAAAAAAAAGCCATTTGACGATACAAAGCCACCTAAAATAGAAGAAAAAATCATCAATGAATCAACCACTGACCCTGAAAGCGGTGTATTTCATAAAGGAGAGCATAAGAAATGCCTTGCTTATGAAGCACATACAGCTTGTGACAAAAAAGGCTACATTGTAGATGTTCATGTAACAGCAGGCAATGTACATGACAGCGTAGCATTCGATGATTTGTATGATAAATTAAAAGAAAACCACCCCGAAATCCAAACAATAGTGGCAGATAGTGCCTACAATACTCCCTATATTGCAAAAAGACTTATAGATGATGGAAAAGATTTATTAGTACCATATCGTAGACCAATGACAAAACAAGGCTTTTTTAAGAAATATGATTTTTCATATGATGAATATTTTGACTGTGTAGTATGTCCAAACAATAAAGTTTTACACTATTCCACCACGAATAGAGAAGGATACAAAGAATTTAAAAGCAATCCAAACGACTGTAAAATCTGTGGGTTTCGTTACAAATGCACTGAAAGTAAAGAATTCCAGAAACAATACACAGTTCATGTTTGGCATGAGTACTTAGAGCAAGTTTCAGATATTCGTTATGCAATAAAATACAAAGATCTTTATGCACAGCGAAAAGAAACGATTGAGCGAGTTTTTGCTGATGCGAAAGAAAAATACGCAATGCGTTATACACCTTATCGAGGTCTTGCCCAAGTAACAAACTGGGTTAGGCTTAAATTTGCGTGCATGAACCTTAAAAAGCTGGCAATACATAAGTGGAGGGTGAACTCTCCTTTTTGTATCCTTTCCACTTTTTTCAAATTTTCAACCATATATTCAAAAGCCCGACTTTGGTTACGCCAAAATCGGGCTTTTTCTTCAGACTGTGGCGAACCTAAATGTTCGCCTATTCAATTTGAATAATATCATTGGGAAGATAATATCTTTCCCTACAATATTGAAATAGTATGTCTAATTTAAATCATTATATTTATTTTGAAAGATTTACTGAATAAAAGTTTTTACCATGGCTTTCCCTTAGAAAAACACCGCCATTTTTTAAAATAACCTTATTAGATAAGCTATTTTCAGCCTTTGCCCCAATTTGTATTACTTCTAATTCTAACTTAACACACTCTTCTTTTAGTAGTGCTAATATACTATTTCCGTATCCTCTGCCACGTTTTGAAACTGCAATAGCATATCCTATATGTCCACTTGTTTCTTTTAAATTATTATTAAGGTAATGTCTAATTCTACCATACCCAATTGGAACATCATCATCGTACATCCAATACGATGATTGAGGAACCATCCAACTTTCGAGGTTTCCATTATCATAAGAATACTCTTTTGCAATCCAAATCTTAAATTCATCAAATGTCATTCCATATACTTTATTATGAAATCCGTTATCATCCGCTACTATTTCTTGCAACATATTATATATAGCAATACCATCACCTAACGATAACTTTTTTAAATATACCATTGTTAATACCTCATTAATTTTATCATTATAAATTATCATAATTAGTATTGTATTACAAGTAGATAATATATATAATCGGCATACAGCGTAATTTTGCTGCATACCGATTATATATTTCTTATAATGCGTTAATACTATCTTCGATTTTTGCTAGTAATTCTTGTGCTTTTGCTAGTTTTGTTTTAATTTCTTCAACAACCTTTGCAGGAGCTTTTGCAATGAAGTTTTCATTGTTTGCTTTACTAGCTAGTTGTGCGATATCCTTTTCACAAGCTGCTTTTTCTTTATTTAAACGCTCTAATTCTTTTTGTTTATCAATTAAATCGTCTAATGGAATAAAGATTTTTGCAGACTCAGTTACTACTTGAACAGCGGATTCTACGTTATGCTCACGTCCTATAATCACTTCGCTTGCAGATGTTAAACGCTCAAAGAATGCTTTTGCACAAGTGAAGGTTTCTTCAAATTCTGTTTCAATATAAACGCTCGCTTTTTTGCTTGGTGGAACATTCATTTCATTTCTGGCATTACGAATGCCTTTGATTGCATCCATAACCTTTGCAAATTCTTGTTCTTCTGCTGTAAAGCATAATTCTTCTTTGTATTCAGGCCATTTTGCAACCATAATACTTTCGCAATCGGTAGGTAGTGCTTGCCAGATTTCCTCTGTGATAAATGGCATGAATGGATGAAGCAATTTGATGGTATTGGTCATCACATAAAGCAATACTTGTTGTGCATCCAAAGAGGTTTGACCACCAGCTTGTAATCTTGCTTTTGTAAGCTCAATATACCAGTCACACATAATGTCCCAAATGAAATCGTATAGCTTAGAAACTGCAACACCTAAATCATAGTTTTCTATATTTTCAGTTACTTGTTTTACAAGCTCGTTGTATTGAGAAAGTACCCACTTATCTTCAATATTTAAGTTTTCAGGAAGTTTAATTTCGGTAATATCTTCAGATAAGTTCATCATGATAAAGCGAGTTGCATTCCATAGCTTATTCGCAAAGTTACGGCTTGCTTTAATTTTATCATCAGAGAAACGCATATCGTTTCCTGGGCTGTTTCCTGTTACTAAAGTTAAACGAAGCGCATCAGCACCATATTCGTCAATGATTTCAAGTGGATCAATACCGTTTCCTAAGGATTTTGACATCTTTCTGCCTTGTGCATCACGAACCAATCCGTGGAACAAAACAGTATCAAACGGAACTTGACCGGTATATTCAAGTGCTGAGAAAATCATTCTTGCTACCCAGAAGAAAATAATATCATAACCAGTTACCAATGTATTGGTTGGGTAGAAGTATTTTAAGTCTTCTGTTTCATTTGGCCAACCTAAAGTAGAGAAAGGCCATAACGCAGAGCTGAACCATGTATCTAAAGTATCTTCATCTTGTTTCAGTTTGCTTGAACCACATTTTGAACAAGCTTTGGGCATTTCTTTTGCAATCATTACCTCGCCGCAATCTTGACAATAATAAGCAGGAATTCGATGTCCCCACCATAATTGACGAGAAATACACCAGTCTTTGATATTATTCATCCAGCTAAAATATGTTTTATCAAAGCGTTCTGGAATCAATTTTGTTGTACCATTGTTAATTGCATCATTTGCAGGTTTTGCTAAAGGCTCCATACGAACGAACCATTGCTTAGATACTCTAGGCTCAACTGTTGTATGGCAACGATAGCAAGCACCAACATTGTGTTGATGTGGTTCAATTTTAACCAAGAATCCGCCTGCTTCTAAATCAGCAACGATTGCTTTTCTTGCTTCATAACGTTCCATTCCAGCATATTTAGAAACGATATCTGTCATATGGGCATCATCTGTCATAACATTGATAATTGGCAAGTTGTGGCGTAACCCAACCTCAAAGTCATTTGGGTCATGTGCCGGTGTAATTTTAACAACACCAGTTCCAAAATCGATATCAACATAATCGTCGGCTACGATTGGAATTTCACGATTACATAATGGTAATATTACTTTTTTTCCAACTAGGTGTTTGTAACGCTCATCATTTGGATTTACTGCTACTGCGGTATCACCAAGCAATGTTTCCGGACGAGTAGTTGCTAACTCTAAATACTCATTCATTCCTACGATTGGGTAACGTAAATGCCAGAAGCTACCCTCTTGATCTTCATATTCAACTTCAGCATCAGAAATAGATGTTTTACATTCAGGACACCAGTTGATAATACGCTCGCCACGATAGATTAAATCTTTTTCATATAAACGGATAAATACTTCTTTAACAGCATCAGAGCAGCCTTCATCTAGCGTAAAGCGCTCTCTTGACCAGTCACAAGAAGAGCCAAGTTTTTTCAATTGCTCAATAATTCTTCCGCCGTATTGTTCTTTCCATTTCCAAGCACGCTCTAAAAAGCCATCACGGCCGATATCTTCTTTGCTGATGCCTTCTTTTTTCATTGCTTCAACTATTTTCGCTTCTGTTGCAATGGATGCGTGGTCTGTTCCCGGTACCCATAATGCAGAATAGCCCTGCATACGTTTTGTACGAATTAAGATATCTTGCAATGTGTTATCCAATGCATGGCCCATGTGAAGTTGGCCCGTAATGTTTGGAGGTGGAATTACAATCGTGTATGGCTTTTTTGTTTCATCAATTTTTGCTTTGAAATACTCGCAATCAAGCCAATATTTATAAATTCGGTCTTCGAATTCTTTTGGCTCATAAGTTTTTGCTAATTCTTTTTTCATTTTCATTCTCCTTTAATGTGTTGAATAGTCAATATATAAAATATTAGTTTTTCGGGAGGGACTCCCTCTTTCCTTGGATTTGCCCAAATAAATGTTTCTATTATGCATGTATTATTATAAATTTATAACTATTCTTTGCATAATCATATCCTTGCAATCACATTGGTTTTCACTTTTGTAAATTCATTGTATCATCTCATACAAATAAAAAAAGCCCACCGTAAACAAACGCTATTAACGCTTGCTTAGGGCGAACTTATATGTCCGTGTTACCACCTAAATTCAAAGAAAAACCTTTGCACTCAATCAATACGGGAAAACTTCCGATATTGTTTCTCTATAACGGGAGAACCCGTTGAAGCCTACTTAAGATTACTCTTGTTCAGTTCAAAGCTCAAAGGCTACCTTCCACACAATCCTCACGAAAGCTTTCACCATCCGCTTTCTCTCTAAGGCTTCGAAGAGTGTGTACTCCTCCTTGTCAACGCTTATAAAATATGATGTAATATATATTATATGCAAAATTTCAAAAAATGTCAACGGGTGGACTTAATTTTGATAAAATCTATTCAACCCTACCATTTTGCAATTTCAGAGGCTGGAATACCACTCAAACTCCACTCATCCGTATGCTTAAAATCCTCATCTGTCATGTTAGGCTTTCTTAACGACACTGAATAGTTTGCTATAGAGATATTGTTCTTTTTCATAATCCTGTATGCTTCTATCATTAACTTTTTTGATTCTTCCTTGCTTGGATTATCAGAATATGCATTGATATTTAAATTAACCTCAACAGGAATATTATTCAGATCTATTGGTATATGAATTTTTTGTTTTATCATAGATTTTTCGAATCTTCCAAAATGAAATATGAAATCTACTCCTTCATATGAATATTCCTTTCTTATAATATCCGTCAAATAGCAGCCCACTTCACCACTTAAATAGCTATCGTAGATTTCATGTCTTCCATATGCAATGTAAAAATCAGTATGTTTGCTCGTTTTAGATTTTATTCTTATTTGATATTTTCCGTCTTTAAAATTGTACCATGTTTTTCCTAATTCAAGATCCGAAATATCATAATTCTCACTTACATATGCTTCAATTTTATTTTTTGCAATGGTTGATGATATTGGATTGCCAACAAAACTATTTAAAATAAAAAAGATGAAAAATATCAAAACAAATGCGATTGCAGCGCAAATAACCTTTAATGCTAATTTCTTTTTTGTCATTATTTATTTCTCCTTTTTGAATGCAAATTTTAACAAACCGCCTATGATAATACCAACTGCTGTTAAAACCAAATAGATTACCATCATTGTCAGTGGTGCAGTAAATAGATATTTCCATTCAATAGTTCTAGTAAACAATACATAAATCACTATCTCGCCAACATAGGATACAACTATGATACCAACTAAGCTAATCCAAAACTTTTTGCCTAGTAAGAATACGCTAATAACGCCTAACACTGGCATTAGTATTAAATTATAAAATTGAGCGTCTGAACGGCTCATTGCTACTCCCAAAATCGCACCAACTAGCAAAACTGCCAATCCGATTTTAACATAATATTTTTTTATTGCTTGAATTATTTTTTTATCATCCACTTGTATTTCATGTGGCAAATTTATTTGCTCTAATAAATCCCGACAGGTTTTACAAATTTGTGTGTGTTCTAATACTAACTGTTCACTTTCTTCACTTGCAACATGATCATTTACTAACGGAATTAAATCTTGACATACAGCACAAGTAATTTTATATTCATATGACATTATATCAACTCCTCCTCTTGAAGTGTCGCTTTTAACCATTTCTTGATGCGAAAATCAATAACCCTTGCTGAACTTTCTGAAATATGAAGCTTCGTTGCAATTTCATGATAAGAATATCCGTCAACACGCATTTGGAATACCTTTTGCATATTTCCATCTTTTGTTAGGAGCAATTCTTGCAAACGGGTTATGGCTTGCTTTGCTATGTATCGCTCCTCAAAACTATCTGTTACATATAATTCTAAAAGGTCATCGTATTCTAATGTTGGCTTTTGCTTTCTTAAATTTTGCAGCCATAAGTTTCTTGCAATAGAGAATAACCATGTTTTAATTGTTGAATCCCCTTTAAAGTTTGGCAATGATTTGATTGCGTTTAAAAAAGTTTCTGACAACAAGTCCTCTGAAAGGGTTGGATTATGTGTTAAACTCATGAGATAATAATAAACATCTTGTTTATTTCGTACGTACAATTCTTCTATTGGTAACACGAAATTCCCCCTTTCATATTATTAGTCACAATTAAGACAATTTTGTTACAAGGATTTGGAAATAATTTTATTTTGCAAAAATAGCGTGTCAATGACACGCTATTGATTCGTTCTATATCTTTGCTAGTTCTTCTTTTTGATAATCAATAATCTCTTGTTTGCTTTGTGGTAAATCATGACCTAGTACACCAATTGTAAAATCAATTGCTTCTAAAATTTGAATCAATTCTTCTAGTTTTACTTTATCATATTTACCATTATTGTGATAATAATCACTACAATCCACATCACCCATAAACAAAACTTTTTCTTCCGGCACATAGATAATGACTGAATCTTCACTATGTGGGCCTCCAACTCTAATAAGTTCACATGTTAAATTTCCTAAATCGATGGTAAGATGATTTTCAAAAACGACATCAGCTGTTTTTACAACAATTTGATTTCGATTCGGATATTCCACACGAATATGTGTATCGCAAAATGTAATGTCTTCACCTGTTTGTAAGCGGTGTTGCATTGCTTCTTCTGTCCATTCCCATGTTGCAACAGTTTTAAGTCGCTCATTGGTTAGTCTGCTCGCTATCGTTTTTCCTGCTATCGCATGCATTCCAAAGGTATGATCCCAGTGCCAATGCGTAATGGCAACATAGTCTGCTATTGGTAGATTTGCTTTATATAGTTCTTGTTGAAATAAATCAGTATGTTCTTTTGAATTTCCTGCATCGACAATCAAAGAACATCGCGTACCTTTGATATAACCTAAAGTTGGGCGATCCGCCTCATCTGTTGCAGGAAGATAATATATATTGTTGGTTAGTTGTTTTAGCATAATAGTGTCTCTTTCTTAAATGAATATTAGTGAATTGCTTTATTGATATAAAAGCAATCGTCCTGCCATGTTAAAGGATTAGTATCAATGTAGTTCCAGATTAGTTGATATTCATTTTCATTGCGAATAATATGGTCGTGAAAAGAACGTTGCCAGATTCGATTCTCAAATGATGGTAAAACACCATTCTTCACTAGTTTTATGTATTCAATTGTAGAATAGCGTTTAAATGATTGTATAATATCCGATAATGTAGGGGCGGATTCCATATCCGCCCGTTCTATCACAATAATTGCGTGAAAATGATTTGGCATAATAACAAATTTAGGAGAATTTACACAAGAAAATTGATGTATTGTCCTTAAAAATATTTCTTTAATCACGCGGGACGATATGGAATCGTCCCCTACAGAACCAAACAACATTTCTCTATTATGAGTGCATATCGTAATGAAATAAGCATTATTCTGCGAATAATCATAATTTACTAATCTTATCCTTTTCCGTTGCGGTAAATCCATAACAGTCACCACCAATTATTTAAACAATATAAAACTCTCTTACTTCACTCGTAAACTCTCTACTAATTGGGCGTCTGGTGTGACATAGGCTGTATAATAATCGGTGAAGATGACCATACCCGGTTTTGCTCCATTCGGTTTCTTAACGTATCTCACAAGGGTGTAGTCTACAGCTACTTGTGCTGAATTTCTACCTTGCGAATTTGTTGCAGCAATAATCGCAGCCTCTGTTATCGTACGTACAGGTACATCCATACCTTCGCCATTCGTTTCAATGATAACATGTGAACCTGCAATTTCTTGCGTGTGCAACCATAAATCACTGTTTCGTGCAACTTTCAAAGTAAGCTTGTCATTTTGTTTATTGTTTCGTCCACAAAGAATAGAGTACCCATCACTTGATCGATATGCAATTGGTGGTTGTGCCTTTAACATCCTGCTCTTTTGTTTTGTAGCACGAATATAACCTTGTTCGGCAAGCTCTTCTCTAATTTCAAGTAATTCACTTTCCCCTTTTGTTCGGGAAACTGCATCAAATACACTGTCAATATAGGTCAATTCCATTTGGGATTTTGCCATTAAATCATGCAGCATTTGCTCTGCTGTTTGTGCTTTTCTATATTCTAAATAATAGTGCTGTGCATTTTGTGCCGGTCCTTTTCTTGGATCAAGCTTAATTGTAACGCTTGGGCAAGCCTCTTCGTAAAAATTCTCTAGTGTCACTTCATGCATACCCTTTTCAATTCGATAGATATTTGCATTGATTAAATCGCCATATGCTTTTAATGTGTCACGGTTGGCACATTCTAAAAGTTCAGCTTGCTGTAAAGCCAACTTTTTCGTAATACGTTCACTTGTGTTCATCAATAGCTTTAAAAGGTCATTTGAGCGCTGCTTCATACGTTGTTGCTGATCTCGATCTGCATAGAAGCTATCTAACAACGCACTTGTTGTTTCATATACCGTTTTCTTTGGTTTACTGCCGTACTGATTAATATCATAAAGAGTAAAATCATTGAGTTTTAACGAATCCTCAATGCAGACAGTTAATTGTAAATTCCCTATTTGCAGATTTTGTTTTAGTTCATTTAGCGTGTCTATAATACGTTGCTTATAGTAATCAGACAATCTGTCTTTTTCGATATCCTGCCCTTTTAAAGCTAAATAGCTTAACTCTCTTGCTAATAACGGAGAGATACCCTCTAGCGTTTGCATAATGGATTTTGCGACATCAATAGAAGGAGTTTTATAAAAACGCTGTATCACTTCATCCATTGATGCTGTAAATAAGTTTAGCTTGTCTTGCGCTGGGGGAGCTTGATAGCTCATTCCCGGCAACACCATACGAACACTCGAAACCTCATTTGTTATACGTTTAATAGAATCAATTATTTTATTGTCTTGGTTGATTAAAATAATATTAGAGTGCCTACCCATAATTTCAATGACAACTGTATTCGTGGTTAAATCGCCCAATTCATTGACTGCTTCAAAATCAAGACATAAAACACGGTCAAGCCCACTTTGTCTTACTGCTATTAATCTACCTGTATTTAAATGCTTTCTTAACAGCATACAAAACATAGGTGGGGATTGCGGATTTTCTAACGCAATATTTGTAAAATGAATTCTAGGGGAATTTGCATTTGCAGAAAGTAATAGCTTCTTACTTCCTGCACCTGTTTCGTTTTTATAGCGAAGAGAAATGATGATTTCTTCCTTAGACGGTTGAGATATCTTTTCCACTCGGGCATTTAACACATTCGTTTCTATTTCTTTTGCAATTACACTTAAAAATACGCCGTCTAATGCCATAATGTTCACCATCCTTCTTATTTAATTTACCTATTTTTCTCGAATAATACTATTGTACACGAAAAACAATGGTATTGCAATGAGAATGATGATGACGCTTCGGATGGAAACACATTAGGGTAATGCAAGCAAAAACAAAACCTCAAGCCATAGCCTGAGGTTTTGAGTATATTATGAACAGGATATATTCTAATTTAGCCAAAGTTTAATTGTTTGGCGGTCTCACTCCCATCAATTTATTCGATTAGCAAATACCTTTTACGTTTACTTACAATCATAGCATCCACCCTTTCTTTCGCAATTGATTTTTCTAACTCAACTGCCCATCGGGTATCACCTTTTTCTGATAGAAATGATTCAATTTTATGTTGCTATTGCATTGGACTCACCTTTCTAATATAATCCGGAAAAAGTCTAACTATTTCATTGGACTCACCTTACTATATCAAATTTCGAGTTGCCAAGTTTAAGCCATTGGATTCACCTTTTTCTTTTGATATTCCAATACTTAACTGCAATTATTTCATTGGACTCACCTTTTCTTTTTATTAGGGAAAACGAATCGCCCTTCATTACTCAATTCAAAACAATAACGAGAACTTTCACTATAACGAAATGTTTTAATACGTACCGCTCCATCTAATATAATAGAAACTCTATATGATGGACACTTGATACCTCTTTGTTAGGAAGAACTCATAGTTGCATTCGTTTGAATTGATGGTTCCGATGAAATGTCTTCGCTGTACATCGGTAACACCTCCTAAAAGATATTTGGTTATCTTCTATGTCTATAATATAGCACATGCAATATGCATTGTCAATAGTTTTTATAATTTTGTTTGAATAATTATAGACATTTTGTCTAATATAGTCGGAGTGATTGACATTTAACCAAATTGCTTGTAAAATCATTATATACCCAATTTGGGTGCTCAACCGGTGATAGCTGCTTGATATTGAAAATGGATATCTAATATGGCTATATGCTTTGATTGAGCTTATGAAAGGAGAAATTTGAAATGGCTGATGAAATGGATTTCAACCCAGATATTTATACACTAATTGACGAAGAAGGCGTAGAACAAACTTTTGAGCTTTTAGACATAATGGAACTAAACGATGAACGTTATTTTGCGTTAATTCCTTATTATGAAAATCCTGAAGAAACTGTTGACGATGACGGCGATTTAATTATTTTAAAATCTCAATTAGATGATAATGGTGAAGAAATGATGGTTTCTATTGATGATGAAGATGAATACCAAAAAGTTGGTAACATTTTCTTAGAGAAACTTTCAAAAATGTTCGAAGAAGAGCTATTCGAAGACGAACAAGAATAACTTTATTTACCAATGTACTTTTTACACATTATGCGTTATAATAATGTTGTAAGATACATTTTCTAATTTTCCGAATCTTCTGCCTTGCCTAGTTAGTATAGTTGTTATAAATCCAACACTTATAATCTAGGGAGCCGGTACTCTCTTGACTGGAATGCAGACCTCCCGCTTTAAGCGGACGTTGGGAGCACAATGTTCTTGAGGAGGCTACCCGCCTGCTTTACTGCGGGTTTTTATTATGCTATACGACTTCAAGGTGGATGTATTTAAAAACACGGCTTAAACCTTCGGGTTTGAGCCTTTTGTTTTATCTATTTCATTATATTCATTGGCGGATTGTCTCAATTACTAAAATGAAATGTTTTTAAGAAATTATTCTACGAATATTTATTTTAGTCTTTGTCATACTAGTAAGGGAAGTAATGCTACTTCCCTTTTAATATTTTTATTTTAAATGGTATGATGAATGAAACAAATAATAATTAAAACGAAATACTATCTTGTTGGATTTATAGCAGGACTGTTAAATGGTTTTTTCGGCGCAGGTGGTGGATTGCTTGTAGTTCCTATGCTGCAAGCTTTAGAAGTTGAGCCAAGAAAAGCTCACGCTACATCCATTGCAATTATTTTGCCATTAAGCATCCTCAGTACTGTCATTTATTTTATGAAAGGAATACGATTCGATCCAGCGAGCTTTTTAACCATTACATCTGCTGGTATTGTAGGAGCAATTGCAGGTTCTTTTTTACTAATGAGATTAAAAAACAGATGGCTAAGAAAGATATTTGCAATTATTATGATTGTTTCCGCTATTCGGATTTTAATGAAATGATGGAATATGTTATATTAATAATGGTTGGAATTCTATCCGGAATTTGTGCTGCATTAGGTATCGGTGGCGGCTTTGTCCTTTTAATTTATTTAACCGCTGTTTTATCAACAAACCAACTAGAAGCACAACTTATGAATCTTGTCTTTTTTATTCCCATTGCTATTATTTCTCTTATTATTCATATTAGACATAAGCTTGTTGTTAAGAAAATTGCTTTCAAAGCGATTATAACAGGTAGTATCGGTGCCGTTTTGGGAGTATTTGTTGCAACTGTTTTAGATGCCAAACTATTATCTAAGCTTTTTGCATTTTTCATCTTAATAATTGGCATTCATCAATTGTTTGAAAAAGAAAGGAAAATTGATGATGAGATAAAAGAAATCAGTTTTCGTATGTTACAATGATTTTTATATACAAAAAAACCACGACGAAATGTCGTGGTTTTCATATTTTATTATATTAATTACCGAGTTAAATTTCTAAACAAATACACAGAACTGCTTTTTATGTAATGATTAGCACAAGCTATCAATTGTAACTTCATCCAACATTTTTTGCACTTCGCTTGTAATCTTACAAAAAACCTTTTGCACCTTACAATCATATTCTTTTGGACGTGTACAAGGAGACTCGGGATTTAAGCAACGGCTAAATCGATATTCACCCTCTACAGCCTCTAAAACAGATTTCAGCGTAATTTGCTTTGGATCTTGGTTCAATTCGTAACCGCCCTGCGTTCCTTTAAAAGACTTTACAATACCACTTGAAACTAAATTTCTTAATATTTTTAATGCAAATCTCAAAGATACGCCTGTAGCTTCAGAAATCGTATTCGCATCTGCTCTTTGTTTCGCATCAGCTAAATATACTACAATTCTTACTGCATAATCTGCTTCTAATGTAATATGCATATGATCCTCCTAGTGAAAATTTAAAACTATACTATATTTATATAGTTTAATCCTTTTTTTCATAAAAGTCAAATTTAATCTAAGAAATCTTTTAACTTTTTACTACGGCTAGGATGACGGAGCTTTCTTAATGCTTTTGCTTCAATCTGGCGAATACGTTCACGTGTTACATTAAACTCTTTACCAACCTCTTCTAAGGTGCGAGAACGGCCATCTTCTAAGCCAAAACGTAAACGTAATACTTTTTCCTCTCGATCGGTTAAAGTGGATAAAACGCCGCTTAATTGCTCTTTTAAAAGAATATGAGAAGCTGCATCATCCGGAGCTAATGCATCATCATCCGGAATAAAATCACCTAAGTGGCTATCCTCTTCTTCACCGATAGGAGTTTCAAGAGAAACTGGCTCTTGAGCAACACGAATAATTTCACGCACTTTATCAACAGGCATATCCAATTCTTTTGCAATTTCCTCTGCACTTGGATCATGTCCGTTTTTATGAAGCAATTGGCTGCTCACTTTTTTTACTTTATTGATTGTTTCAACCATATGAACAGGAATACGAATTGTTCTTGCTTGGTCGGCAATAGCACGAGTAATTGCTTGACGAATCCACCAAGTAGCATATGTGGAAAATTTAAAGCCTTTTGTATAATCAAATTTTTCTACTGCTTTAATTAAGCCTAAGTTACCCTCTTGGATTAAGTCTAAGAATTGCATACCACGACCAACATAACGTTTTGCAATACTTACTACCAATCTTAAATTGGCCTCAGAAAGTCTTTTGCGAGCACGAATGTCGCCTTCTGCCATTCTGGTTGCAAGATCGATTTCTTCATCGGAGCTAAGCAATGGAACACGTCCAATTTCCTTTAGATACACTTTTACTGGGTCATCAATATTGACGCCTTCTGCTTGTAACTCAACTTCAACAATCGCAGGATCAGTTGTATCTATCTCTATATCCAAATCAGGAGTAAAATCTTCGATTACTTCGATATTCATTGCTTCTAAAGACTCATACAACTTGTCCATTTGTTCCATGTCAAAATCGAGTTCTTCCAATGTATCGGTAATTTCTTGTGTTGTAAGCTTTCCTTGCGCCTTACCACGCTCCAAAAGCTCCATAACCGTCATTTTTTTGCCATTTTCAGCCATAATCATTCTCCATTTCAAAATTTAAGTGTCACTATCATCTATTGTATCAATACTAATTTACCTTTAAATCTTCTTTTTGCATTTAAAAAAGCGCATTAATGAAAGCTTTTTTTAAATAATTATCATTGTTTAAATGCAAATAAGTATACATTACTTTTTCTTGTTTAATAGTTGCTTTCGATATTGCTCTAAATCATCAATATCACTTGTCAGTATCTCATCTTTTTTTAATGTTTGTGTCGCAATTAACAAGGCGTCAATGTACGACATTAGTGTATCCAAATTATTAGAAATATTACTATTTCTTGCTAATATCCCCGATATTCCCGCCATTTCTTCTGGAGAAAATGCATAGTTTAACGAAGATACCACCAATTCATTTTGCTTTTCATACGTTTCAATCATCGCTTCATAAATTCTCTTGTTAAACGTCGTTGCAAAATCCTCTGGGGATAACTTCTCTTTTGTATTTTTAATACAATCGGGATGTCTAAACAAGAAAGCAATTATTCCTTCTTCTGCAAGTGCAGCTTTCAAATTATCTTTCTTTTCAGGGTTAACTTTATCTTTGATCATGAACTTATTTTGCTCAATTTCCCGCCATTCTTTTTTCTCTTGTGCTTTGTATTTTTTAATACGCAATTTTTCTGCCTGTTCTACAACGGATTGTGGCATTGCACCGGTTTCATTTGCTACAAACCCTGCATATACTTCACGGGAAAGCTTACTTTCAATATCCGATAAAATGTTAATTGCTTTAGACAAATACTCCGCTTTACCAGCTGGAGTCGCCATATCAAATTGTTCCCGTAATTTCGCTAATTCATACTCAATTACATCAACCGCACCGTTAATTTGCAGCTCAAATCGCTTTGCTCCGAATTTTTTTATGTATTCATCAGGATCTTTTGCACCTTCCATCTTCAATGCTCTTGTAGTAATTCCAACTTGAGAAAGAAGATTGATTGCTCTATGAATTGCTTTTTGACCTGCTTCATCGGAGTCATATGCTACTACTACTTGACTTGCATATTTACTGATAAGCCTTGCTTGCTCTTCCGTTAACGCCGTTCCCAATGTTGCAACAACATTATGAAAGCCTGCCGCATGGATTGCAATAACATCCATATAGCCTTCTGCTAAAATTAAAGTGTCCTTAATTTCATGCTTTGCGAAATTTAAAGAAAATAGATTTCTGCTTTTTTTAAATACTAAAGTATCGGGGGAGTTTAAGTATTTGGGCTTACTATCGTCTAATACACGACCGCCAAATCCAATGACATTTCCACGCAAGTCAATAATCGGAAACATAACCCGATTACGAAACATATCAAAGCATCTTCCACTTTTCGCTTTGGAGCACACCGCTGCTGCAACTAATTCTTCTTCCTTATAGCCTTTGCTCTTTAAATAATCGGTCAATGAAGTCCATGAATCAGGAGCATAGCCTAACCCGTAAGTCGTAATTGTTTTATCTGATAATTCACGATTTTTAAAATAAGCATATCCCTTAGCACCTAATGGTTGTTTTAAGCACATATGAAAAAACTTTGCAGCTTCTCGGTTTATTTTAAGAATCGCCTGCTTTAGCTGCATTTGCGTATCATCGCTTTTTTCATCGGGTACATTTAAACCTACTCGTTTTGCTAAAAAATGAATTGCTTCTACATAATCTAAGTTTTCAGCCTGCATAATAAAGTTGATAACATCGCCACCGGCTCCACAGCCAAAACAAAAAAAAGATTGTGTATCTTGGTAAACTACCATAGAAGGTGTTTTTTCTGAATGAAACGGACACAATGCCTTTATGTTACGTCCCGCTCTTTTGACATTTACATAAGAAGAAATCACTTCTTCAATATCACAAGTTTGAACTAATTGGTCGATAAAGCTTTGTGGAATCATTTCACTCACCTCCTAGATTTCTTATTAACTCAATATGCAACGTCAATGCTCGGCACTTATCTACTCCAGAATTTTGGTATATACATCTCTTTATATAGCTCCACTGCAAATTGATCAGTCATTCCAGCAACATAATCACAAACAGCCTGTTTCATACCGAATTTTTCGATAATAGTATGATAAAAATCAGGTAACTCATTCACATGATGCAAATAATATTCATAAAGCACTTTTACAATATCTTGCGCTTTTTTATCTTCAGACTTAGCCTCAGAATTACTATAAACGTTTTCAAACATAAATGCTTTTAAGCCGTTATGTGCTTTTAATACTTCATCAGCCATTTGAATATCATCTTTGCTGTATTCAACAATGGATTGAATCATAGTAGTGATTCGCTCGCTTTTTGTGCGGCCTAATATATAAATACTATCATATGGTAAATCGGATTCTCGAAGCACTCCTGCACGAATTGCATCTTCAATATCATGATTGATATACGCAATTTTATCGGATATGCGAACCACTCGTCCTTCTAGCGTAGTTGCATCTACTAGATTATCGGAATGACAAGCAATACCATTCTTCACTTCATAAGTTAAGTTTAGCCCTTTTCCGTAGTTTTCAATATGGTCAACTACTCGAACACTTTGTATATTATGAAGAAATCCACCATCATGAAGTTCGTTCAATACATATTCACCGGCATGTCCAAAAGGCGTATGACCTAAATCATGGCCAAGTGCAATTGCCTCAGTTAAATCTTCATTTAAGCGAAGGCAACGTGAAATCGTTCTTGCAATTTGGGATACTTCCAACGTATGAGTCAAACGAGTACGATAATGATCGCCCTGTGGAGATAAAAACACTTGAGTTTTATGTTTTAATCTTCGAAACGAATTACAATGCAGTATTTTATCACGATCACGTTGATACTCTGTTCTAAAATCACATTTTTCGGTTTCAATAATTCTTCCTTTAGATTTAGAAGAAAGGGATGCATATGGTGAAAGTATGTTGACTTCAAGCCGTTCCAAATCTTCCCGTATCATAAGATTATTCATCCACCTTTCTTATAAATAAAACTATTTTTATGAATGCGACATATTATATATACAAGATTAGTAGAAATATACCTTTAAATTCTTTCATTTATTTCGACATATTTTTCTGGAAGGTTAATTTACAGTATTTTTCTACTCTTTTTAAGCCATATCGGCAAAAACTTGCCCTGTTATATATGGAGTCACTTGCCCGTTGGAAAGGTCCGTAATCTCTTTTAGAAATGCATCTGTTTTCTCTTGCTCAATTAACAATTCCAGCTGTACTGCTGCTGTAAAATCACAACGCTGAACCTTAATATTATAATTTGGTATGATATAGTTGATTTTTCCGTATAAAGTATATTCACATTCTAATGTGATTACATTACACTCTGTCATATACATAATCTTTGCGGCTCTAACTGCAATAGAGGCGCCGTGAGAATATGCCCGTACCAGCCCCCCTGCTCCAAGCATAGTTCCTCCAAAATAGCGAGTTACTACAACGCAAACATCGACTAACCCTTCTTTTTGTAATACGTCTAAAACAGGGATTCCGGCAGTTCCTTGTGGTTCTCCGTTATCGGAATATCGTTTAATTTGCCCTTCTCTTAAAATATATGCATATACATTATGGGTGGCATCAAAATGATTTTTAGAAATTTTAGCTATAAAATCAGTAGCCTCTTTTTCCGTTGTAACAGGCATAATATAGCCAATAAACCGAGATTTTTTTTCGATAAACTCATCCGTTGCGTAAGCTTGAATCGTTTTGTAACCCATAATATACCTCCTCAAAATGCAATTGTACTTTCATAATTGTAAAACCAACTTCGACAAACGAAAGCGATGCAGAAATACTGCATCGCTTTATTGTTTTATCTTGCGATATAAAAAAACTACATGCCAAAACGTTTTTTGAATCGATCCACACGGCCACCAGCATTGCTTAGTTTTTGTTGACCAGTATAAAATGGATGACATTTAGAACAAATTTCAACTTTTATATCTTCTCTTGTTGATGCTGTTTCGATAACTTCACCACAAGCACATTTAATTGTAGTTTTTTGATATTTTGGATGAATACCTGATTTCATTAAATTCACCTCTTTCAAATCGTAGTCTTACAATATAGTATTTTAACATAAGAAATACTGAATTGCAAGTTTTTTTTTTGGATACTTAATTTTAATATGGAAATTCGTTAAATCTTTCAACAAAAAGCTTGCTTTGCTGTTGAAAATTAAAAACCTAAAATTTTTGTATAATCCTTTTGAACCTCGGCTAAAACCGATTTTGCTTGTTCTTTTGTTTTGCCTGTTGCAGTGTAGTATGCTTTGATTTTTGGTTCTGTACCGGAAGGACGAAGCACAACACTTGCACCATTGCAAAGCTCATAGCTTAACACATTTGACTTTGGTAAGTCAATCGTTGTTTTATTCGAAGTTTTCATATCTGTCATTTCACTTGATTGATAATCAGCAATCTTTATTACTTCAAATCCCCCAATGGTAACAGGAGGTTGTTCACGAAGTCCACTCATGATTTCATTCATGCGTTGCATACCCGTTTCACCCTCGCAAGTAAAGCTTTGTTGCTCATGAATATAAACACCGTATGTTTCATAAATGCGATTGAGTGCATCTAGAATGGATATTCCATTCAGCTTATAATATCCAGCCATTTCACAAATAAGCATAGATGCTACAACGCCGTCTTTATCACGAACATAAGTTCCTGCAAGATAGCCATAGCTTTCTTCGAATCCGAAAATATAGCGGTCTTGCTCATTCTTTTGCTCTAAAACATAAATTTGTTCACCAATAAACTTAAATCCTGTTAAAACATCAATAATTTCTACGCCATAATTTTGTGCAATTTTCTTTGCAAGTTCCGTAGTAACAATTGTTTTAACCGCAACCGGGTTCTTTGGCATAGAGCCATTTTTTGTGCGCTGTTCACAGATGTATTCTAACAATAATGATCCAACTTCGTTACCCGTTACTAAAACATAATTACCATTATGGTCAGGAACTGCAATGCCAACACGATCACAATCAGGGTCTGTTGCTAACAATAAATCTGGCTTTTCTTGTTCACAAAGTTTTAAACCTAAATTTAATGCTTCCGGAATTTCAGGATTTGGAAACGGACAAGTGCGGAATGTTCCGTCCGGTTTTTCTTGTTCAGGAACTACTACAACGTCCTTTACGCCTACCATAGATAAGATATTTCTTACTGGTAAGTTACCTGTTCCGTTTAATGGAGTATAAACTACTTTTAAGTTTGCTTGTTCTACAGCTTTTGGATTGATTAACTGTGCTTTTACATTTGCAAGATAGCGGTCTTCCACCTCTTTGCTAATATATTCAATGTTGCCTTCATTAAGTGCTTTATCAAAATCTTCTAATTCAACATGAAATAAATCCACTTGGTTAATTTCGCTTAAAACACGATCAGCAGCTTCAATAGTAATTTGACAGCCATCATTTCCATATACTTTATAGCCATTATATTTTGCAGGGTTATGAGAAGCGGTAATCATAATTCCTGCTTCACAGTTTAGTTCTCTAACAGCAAAAGATAAACATGGTGTAGGCATTAACTTATCATAAAGGTATACCTTTATTCCATTAGCAGACAAAACTCTTGCTGCTTCTTTTGCAAATAAATCTGATTTAATTCTTGAATCATAGCCAATTGCAACGCTTGGATTATTTGATTCCGCAATCAAGTAATTTGCAAGTCCTTGAGTTGCTTTGCGAATCGTATAAACGTTAATACGATTTGTTCCAGCGCCAATTACTCCACGCAAACCGCCTGTACCAAACTCTAAATCACGATAAAATCGGTCTTTGATTGCATCAACGTCACCGTTAATTGCTGCTAGCTCGTCTCTTAAATCTGTATCGTCAAGTTCTGTTCTTGTCCATACATTATACAATTGCATTTCTTCCATTCCTAATCCTCCCACTATTCCTATGATGCACCTATTTACATCAAAATATAATTTTCTATCTTTAATTCTTTTAATATAGGCTCTAACACTGTTAAGTCTGATTGTTTGATTACAGGCATAAATTGAACATCTTTGTTACCACTTTGAATCTTTTGTAAAATTGCTTTTACAATATCAGTTTCGCTGCCCTCAATTTGAGCAGCAGTTTTTATTTCAGGTAATTTTGCTTTTACTACTTCCATATTTATTATAGGAGATAGATTTGTATAGCTAATTGCAGAAGCTTGATTGCTATATCCGGAAGCATTTACATTTGCAAATACTTCGATGTTAATTCCTTGCAACACCTTAGCTTTACCTGCAGCAGTTTGCGCTTCTTGCAACAATTGTTTTAAAATTTCAGGTTTTGGTTTATTCTCATTGATTAAATTTAACTTACCTGTATTTTTTTCAGGGAACATTACATTATCTAATACAATAGCTTCAAAGCCTGCTGTAGAAAGTTCTTTTGTTAAATCGCAAATATAACTTCTTGCTTTATCCATATAAGGGTTTAACCAAGGCTTTCCGCCCTTATCAACTGAATTATCCAACCAGTTTGTTGTTAAGGTTGTTCCGAAAGCATAAGAGTTTTCGTTCTTTACATGAGGAGCTATTCCATCTTTTAAAGCACTCATTTGTGCAAGTGGTTTTAGTCCTGCATCTTTCATTGCTTTCACCAAAACATTCAAGTCAATTGGGTTTTCAGCAACTGCATTGAATTTCTTTGCAGATTCATTTTGTGTATTATAATATATTTTTCCTTCCGGAGTTTTTAATTCTACATATACTGCATTATACCCATCCGTTTTGAATTTTTGCATAACAGCCTTAAATTGGTCTGCAGAATGTTGGGCCAATTGAGAAGATGGAAGATAGGCGGCCTTAATCTCCTTAAGGGAATCGGAGGTATCAGGCTTACTATTGGTTCCGCTTGAGACAAGAGAAGAAGGCTTACTCTCGGAATAATCTGAGCTGGTGTTAGATGATGGCTTAGGTGCATTTGGTCCAAATCGTTTTGACCATTCACCTTTTACAATAAAGCCGAAGCCAACTAAGACAAACAAAAATAATATAAATACAATTGTGGATAATGCTTTGCTCTTCGTACGCTTTCGTTTGTAAATTCTTTTTGTACGAATTATCTTACGTTGTTTGGACATACAATCCTACTCCTTTTCATATTGATTAAAATGGTAGCTCATGGCCAATCAAACCATAAATCGCTAAAGAAACAATACCGATATATATTAGCGTTATTGGAAATCCACGAAAAGCATTTGGCACATGTTCACTGGAAAGACGCTCATACGCTAAATCAACAAAATAAGATGCAATTGTATAACCAATACCCGTTCCTATTCCAAAGCCTATATAACCAGCAAAGTTTAAATTTGCAATATTTGCGCTTAGAAGTAATGCTCCTAAAACAGCACAGTTAAATGTGCTGACATGAATCATAGGCAAAATAACTTTTTTATATTTTGGAAAACAGCTTGATGTTACGATTAACGCTGTAAGATATACAATACCGATAATAACAACGTAAATTGCGGGAGTAATGTAATACCTATAAGATAGCCCTTGCAGAAGTGGGTTAACAAAATAGGTTATAATGGACGACACAGTAATTACTGTTGTCATAATTAATCCAAACAAAAAGATATTATATTTTTTTCTCACAGTATACAGCACAGTACTGGTACCGATTGCTCTAGAGAAAATAGTATTTTCTAAAAAGATAGCTATTAGCGCAAAAGTCAGCATATCCTTAAAAAAGGAACCTGTAATTTGTAAAAAACTGTTCAATGAACGTTCCTCCCCTCTTTCTATTATTTTGTTTCAGGAACAGCAATTGGATTGCGCTCCTTCGGATTTTCAAGCTTGTATTTGATTCGTTTCACAAGTGCAGCTAAAAATCCGACTAAAATAAATCCACTGAAAGGATAAATGATAGCAGGTACTTTGAATGGTAAGCTAATTGCTTGACCCATTAAAGTTCCGTTGCCTATTATTTCACGAATGGTACCAACTAAAACGATTACAAGGAAGAATCCAATAGTATGGCAAAGTAAATCAACAATCATCATTCCTTTTTTATGCTTATGGAATCGTGATTCACTTTTTACAACAATTAAGGAGTTTGCTACAAGCAATGGCAAGAAAATTCCTAATTTAAATACCTGTTCTGGATAGATTGAATCCATCCACATTGCAGTAGGGATAAAAATGGCGCAAGCAATCAACGTATAAAAGATAGAACGAATCGTATACGGAATTTTCTTCGGAATAAAGGAAGATAACAACACAGTGAAAAATGTAATCATAACAAAAGAAATACCAAGAATGATAGAATTTTGATAGTTATAGCTTGCTACAATTACAGGTGATAAAACCAAACCTCTTTCCAAAACGGTGTTTCCCAATAACAATCCGTTAAATTTTTCAAATGACTTCTTATGTCTTAAATAAAATGTTTTTTTCATTATTTTCTACCTGCCTTCCCGGCCTTTGCATTTGCCTTACTCTTTTTAGCTTGGTTAGTATTGCCTTTTGCAGGTTGAGTTTCTTTTAATACAACAACTTCTTCAACTTTTTCATTTGCATCAACTTCGCCAACTACTACAATCCTAGCCTTGCTTAATTCAGGCTGTGGCTTTTCAATCGGTTGCATTGCTTCTTGCTCTGTTGAAGTATTTTCTCTCTTTTGCTTTGCTTTTGATGAATCCATAAATGCATTCATTTTATTGTGTAAAGCATTCGCATAACGATCACATGGAATTGCAAAGATATTTGCAATTAAAATTGCATATACAAATTCTAATTCCATCGCACCAAAATGCCTGAAAATCATAACAAAAATTCCTAGAATCAAGCCGTATAAAACTTGGCCATTTTTGGTCTTCGGCATTGTTGCGGGATCACTCGCCATAAAGATTGTTCCAAATAACAATACGCCGGAAGTAAATTCAAATACCAATGAGGATACCAAATTGGTTTGTACTCTAGGGAAAAGCAAAGCTGTAATTGCAACAACTAGAATAGTTGAGGAAACTACACGTATGTTAATCACTCTGCGGATTAACAAATAAATCATACATGTTAGTAAAACTAAAATACAGGTTGCCCCCATAGGGCCTGCAAAATCACCTAAAAGAACAGTAAAATAATGAGTTTTTGGAGTTCCTCCACCTTTCAAGATGCTGGAGAAAGAATCCACATATTGAATCATAGAAGCATCTGTTACTGATTTAATAGCTTGTGGAATTGGATAACGCAATACATACTCCGGCCAGCAAATTGCAACAAAAGCAAGACCAGCTGCTGCTGGGTTGAAAATATTGAATCCCGTTCCACCAAATGGATGCTTTGCAATTACCAACGCAACAAAAACGCTTACAACAACAATCCACCAAGGAGCAGTTGCAGGAAGCAATAGCGTTGTTATGAGTGCAGTTATAATACAAGAATAATCTTGATTTTCAATTTTCTTTTTGCCCGCAAACCGGTTACAAATAAATTCAAAAACTATAGCAGTTGCCACACCCACAATTAACAAAGGAATTATCATTTGTCCGTATAAATAGAACGGCATCACCGCAACCGCAAGTAACGTCAAAATAATATTGATATACTTTTTTTTCATAGTAGTTTGTTTTTCCATACATACCTCATTTCTGCCCAAAATCGAATTGAAAACCATATCGCTTGGCTATATTGTTTTAGAAAAGTTATTGCAAATCATTCAGCATTATTAGTCGCACTTTTCAATAAAATTAGTATACTGTAGTAACAGGAAAATAATGAAATTCATAATCCTTACCCCATTGTGGAAACGGAGTGATACATTTTGAAGATTGAGCTGTTAGATGACAAGACAGTAAAGGTTGTTCTTTCAAACGCTGATATGGCGCAATTTAATCTAACATATGATGAAATGGATTATAAAAATCCAGATACAAAGCGTGTTATTTTACAGCTTGTCGATCAGATTAAGCGTGAAGTAAGCATCGACCTTTCTACCGGAAAGCTCTTTATTGAAGCGTTTCCTTATGCAGACGGCGGATGTATATTATATGTGAATTTACTGGATAGCACTCAAAAAAATAAACAAGGATGTCATAAATATAAAACCAGTTTTGATACACCAATCGCCTTTTGTTTCAAAGATATCAATGCACTCGCCGACTTATCTAAACGACTCATATCAAAATATGGGCATATCATTCTAAAAAACGCATTATATCTTGAACAAGATAAATACTATTTGTTAATCTATACCTATTTCAAAATGGATGAACAGCTACTTCATTTATTAACTGAATATGGCCAATTTTACGGAAAAGGCAGTCTTGTATCTTCAATTATTCAAGAACATGCGCAAGAAATCATTGCCACAGAAGCGCTTGAAACCTTAAGCGAATGCTTATAGTTTTTGTAATTTTGTAACCATTTCGCTTGGATTTTTTGCTTGAAATACAAACGAACCAGCAACCAAAATATTAGAGCCGGCATCAACGCAAAGCTTACCTGTTGTTTCGTTAATGCCGCCATCAACTTGAATATCAATGGATCGTCCTTTCTCAGCAGCCATACACTTCACTTCTTGAATTTTAGGAAGCATATCTTCCATAAACGCTTGTCCACCAAAACCAGGCTCTACTGTCATAATTAATACCATATCAATTTGATTAATAAGATGAGCAATTGCGCTTGGACTGGTCTTTGGCTTTAATGCAATTCCGACTTTCTTTCCATGTTTTTTAACAACATCAATTACTTTTTGAGCGTCGGAATCAGATTCAATATGAAAACAAAATAAATCTGCACCTGCATTTAAAAATGCTTCAGCATAAAACAGCGGATCACTTATCATTAGATGAACATCTAAAAAAAGGTGAGACGCTTTTTTTATTGCCTGCACAACAGGAACACCTATTGATATATTAGGAACAAAATGCCCATCCATTACATCAATGTGAAGCATATCGGCATTTTCTACTTTTTTTATGTCATGAATTAGATTAGCAAAATCTGCTGAAAGAATAGAAGGAGATACTTTAATCATTTTACTTTTTCCTTTAGTTAATTTCTTAGCAATTTATCTATGTGAATGTCTTTTTTTCAAAATCATATTCACAATATAGAATTAAAACAAAGACAGACGCTACCAAATTTATTGTACTCTTTTCTTGTTTTCCAGTCAACAAATTTATTCGATTTTTCTTGATTATTCAGCACATTCGTTTATAATAAATAAAGGTAACACTCAAATTCAAATATTTATTATCATTCAAAACGAATTGCTGTTACAATATCTTACATTATTATAGGTATTATTTACGAAATCATGAGGTGTAATATGGATTTATCTTTAACAGTGCTCAATCAAGTTTTGGTTATGTTTGCACTGATTGCAATCGGATATTTTTGCTTTAAAATTAAATTAATTGACGATAGTGGAAAGCAACAGCTTACCAACCTATTGCTGTTTGTTGTAAACCCAATGGTTGTTATCAATGCTTATCAAATTGATTTTAATCCACAGTTAGCAAATAACTTACTCATTGCGTTTGGACTAGCTGTATTTAGCCACATTTTAGCTATGGGGATTGCTTATTTATTTATCCAAGGAAAAAATAATCAACATCGTGCATCTATTGAGCGTTTTTCTGTAATTTACACCAATTGCGGGTTTATGGCATTGCCTTTAATCAACGCACTTTTCGGCAACGAAGGCGTATTTTATGCCAGTGCCTATGTTACAATCTTTAATTTGCTTTCATGGACTCATGGATATGTTACTATGTCAGGAAAAGCCGATAAAAAAGCGATGTTAAAATCCTTAGTATCACCTGTTGTTGTTTCGGTTTTTGTTGGTATCATTATGTTCTATCTGAATTTAAAGCTTCCTTTCGTTTTAGCTACAACGGTATCTGCAATGGCATCTTTAAATACTCCGCTTGCAATGGTCGTTACTGGTGTTAGCTTAGCCCAAACGAAAATATTAAGCGCTTTTAAAACATTAAGATGTTATTATATTGTATTTTTAATGAATGTTTTAGTACCTTTATGTGCTATGATAATCTATTTATTCTTACCACTTGACTCAAACTTACTTATTGTTAATTTAGTTTCAACAGCTTGCCCTTGTGCAGTAACTACTTTACTATTTGCCAGCAAATTTGATCGAGATTCTGCATATGCTTCTAAGCTTTTAACTTTATCGAATGTCACTTGCATTGTTACAATTCCAGGCATCATTTTTCTTTATCAAATTCTTTCAAAATTAATATAATTTTTTTTGAAACAAAAATGATATAAAATCTAATAATAAAATCAAAACAGTAAAAAAGTACAAACAAAATAATTTTTGCTACACCCAAAGAAATACCTTTGGGTGTAGCTTTTTTATATCAATGGCATAGAATAATACGTCTTTGGTATAAATCTACATAATAAAACACTATGTAATTTATTCCATAAAACACGCAGGCGAGTGTTTACGAGTGGTGACTCATACAATCCTCACTTACAACAAAAAAGTAACACCTTTAAGCGCTTGTAATATAAGCTTAACAGCTTAACTCGCCTGCTTTATATATACTTATCTTATGTTCTATGGATAAGTATACTTACATTAAAAATACTCGTGGTGAAACGCCACGAGTATTTTTATATGATAGAATATATGGTTATTCTGATGTTGTTGGAGCATCTTCTCCTAAAGCAATACTGATTTTAAATGTTTTTGCTCTTCCATCGCTGCCGATTCTATAGATATCCATTTCTACAGTATCACCAGGCTTTTTACCATCAAGCGCTGCAGAAATAGTGGTTGCATCGTAAACTTCTTTTCCGTTAATTTTAGAAATAATATCGCCTTTTTGAATGCCCTTTGCTGCAATATCTGCATTCGGGTCAAAATCGACTACTCGTAAGCCTTTTGGAATACCATTCAAATCAGCAAGTGTTTGAGAAATTGGCATATAGGTAATACCAATACGAACTCTTCCACGTACATAGCCATTTTTCATCAAGGAATCTACAATTGGTTTTGCTGTGTTAATTGGAATAGAGAATCCCATACCCTCAAATCCTTCAGCAACAATTTTCGCTGTGTTAATGCCAATTACTTGACCATACTCATTTGCTAATGCACCGCCGGAGTTACCAGGGTTAATTGCAGCATCTGTTTGTATATATTTCATCGTATCACCTAGTGTTGCACTATCCAATACACGGTCAACAGCAGATACAGCGCCTTTTGTTAAACTACCGGAGAATTTCATTCCGTTTGGATTACCAATTGCAATAACCGTTTCCCCAACTTCAAGTTTACTTGAATCGCCAAAAGTTGCCGCTGGTAAATTATTTGCATCTACTTTAATGACTGCTAAATCTGTTTTGCTATCAGATCCAATTACTTTTGCTGTATATGTTTTTTTATCGGTAGTAATCACTTCAATTTTTGCTACACGCATTCTTGGATCTTCAGGTGTGATAACGTGATGATTCGTTACAATATAACCATCTTTGGTCATAATTACGCCAGAGCCTTGACCTAAAACTTGATATCCGGTTGTTTTTGTATAAGTTACAATTCCAACAACAGATGGATTAACAATCTTATTGACTGCTTGCGTTGTTAATCTGCCATCAGGACTAGTGGTTTCTTGTTTTGAACCTTCCGGCCTACCTTGTATGTCAAGTGTAGGCGCATCGCCTTTTCCTTGAACAGAAGACCCATTCTCATCAATCTTGTCATATATAATGTAGCCGCCCAAAGTTCCTAAAGAAGCGATACAAAGAATAGATACAATAATAGCAAATACCTTTAAGCCGTTCACCGGTTTCTTTTCTTTCTTATCCTTCTTTTTCTTCCCATTTTTATTATCTAATGGTCCATATTCTTCAAAAGTCCATTGCGTTTGTTGGGGTGGCGTAGTAAAGTTTGGAGAATAAGGCTGTTGTGGTGGTTGCTGAGGATTATTCGTATCATTTTGTTTTGGCGGATAAGAGTAATGGTATGTTGGGTTAGTATTTGGTTGTTCGGATTTGTTTTCACCATTATTATTTTGATTGTTATTGGAAAACAAATCGTTATTATCATTAAAGCTCATAAACTACCTCCTATGTGATTTGTTCTGTTTTTATCATGGCTTTATTATAGTATATCTTTATTTCACTCAAATTAACTAATTTTGAAATGCTACGAAAAAATAATTAACTTTTTTTAAACTTATTCTGTAAAGCTGTTGTCGGATTTTTAGGAGGGACTTTTGACGGAACAGAAAAAACAAATTCAACATATTCGCCTTCCACACTATTAACCGTAATATCACCGCCATGTAAGTTCACAATGGAACGCACAATATACAGTCCTAATCCTACTCCATTTTTATCAAGACCTCTTGATTTATCTGTTTTATAAAATCGCTCGAACACTTTGTTCATTTCTTCTTTTGTTAAACCTACGCCGCTGTTTTTTACACTAACAAATGTATTATCTCCAATTTCATAAATCGAAAATTCCAAAAAACCACCTTCGTCTACAAATTTAACTGCATTTTCTGTTAAGTTATAAACTACTTGGTGCATTAAATCGGGATCAGCTTCTATCATTACTTTTTCATGATCCAATCCTTTAATCGTTAAATGCTTTTTATCAATTTGCTGTTCAAAGCTGAATACGGTTTGACAAATGGTATCAACTATGTTAATTCGAGATTTATTGATTTTCATTTCGCCTGCTTCAATTCTTGATAAATTAAGCATAGTTTTTACTAAGCGAGAAAGTCGTTTTGTTTCATCTGATACAATCTGCAAATAATATTTTTGCTTTTCGGGTGGAATTGTACCATCCAAAATACCATCGACAAATCCTGAAATAGATGTCATCGGCGTTTTTAACTCATGCGAAATATTTGCGATAAAGCTGCGTCGCATAATCTCTTGAGTCGATAATGACTGCGCCATATTATTTAGTGCCATTGCAAGTTGTCCCATTTCATCATATGAGGATACTTCTAGTCTTGTATTGAGCTCACCCTTGCCAAACTTTTGTGCCGCAAGCGACATCTGACGCAATGGTTTTACCATTTGCAATGTTACGAAATAAACAATAATAAAAGTCAAAAATAAGACTGCAACAGACGAAAATAGAAACATTTTCAACATTTCATTCAAGAACGTCTGTAATTGCTTAGAAGCATGCATCGAAGTAAACACATAAGCTACTCGAGTATTCGTTCTCGTTGATACTTGTGTTGCTACTGTATAGTAATGTCTTGAATAGAAATCTCCCATCTTGCCCATTTCAGAATATTTACCATCACTCGATAGTGTACTCAACACACTTTGCGGTATTTGCTTATCCTTATGCGGGCAATTTCCTTGTTCAGTGCAAAACATAACATGGCCTTGCGCATCTGTCATAAAAATGGTTGCATCAACTGTTAAAGATAAAGCACGAAATGTATTTTGTAATTTAGCAACATCCAAATCGCCGTCTTCCTCTAAATCAAATCGAGCAATAATTGCAGCTTGTTCAACATGAGATTGTAAAAACTTAAATTTATCCTCTTTGAAATATCGAGAGGCAAACACTAAAAATAGTGCCCCTAAAATGGTGATGCTTATAAATACCAGTGATGCACATACTGTAAAATATCTTACAAATATACTTTTTTGCATTTTTCCTCCTACCATTTTATCATAGGCTGAATTAAGAAACGTGGATATAATCCACGTTTTCTTGTTATTCGTTTACTTCAAATTTATAGCCTACGCCCCAAACAGTTTTTAATGCCCATTTATCTGAAACGCCTTCTAATTTTTCACGCAATCTTTTTACATGAACGTCAATTGTACGAGAATCACCATAATATTCAAATCCCCATACTTCATCTAGCAGCTGGTCACGAGTATATACTCTGTTTGGGTTTGATGCCAAATGGAATAATAACTCAAGCTCTTTTGGTGGAGTATCGATAACTTTATTATTTACTTTCAACTCATAACGAGTCATATTTACAACAAGTTTATCAAAAACAACTTCTTTTACTTCTTCTGTTGCGTTGCCTTGAGAAATTCTTCGTAAAACAGCTTTGATACGTGCAACGATTTCTTTTGTATCAAAAGGTTTTACCACATAGTCATCTGCACCTAGTTCTAAGCCTAATACTTTATCAAATGTTTCTCCTTTTGCAGTTAACATAATGATTGGCACATTTGATTTTTTACGAATTTCTCTGCATACTTGCCAACCGTCTAATGAAGGAAGCATAATATCCAATAAAATCATGTCCGGATTTAATGCGTTAAATTTTACAACTGCTTCCTGACCATCATGGCAAAGGATAACAGAGTATCCTTCTTTCTCAAGATATAGTCTTAAAAGCTCGCATATATTCTTATCATCATCTACTACTAATATTTTTTCTGCTGACATTTTAATTTCCTCCTTTAAAATGATACTATTTTCAATTTTGAATAAAGTTCTTATATTTAACTAATTTACACTTACAATTATACCCTTTTGGCGGTTAAATGAGTGAATAATTTATGAACAAATCTACAAAGAAACTTGAAAGAATGTTACATTACAAATGAATAAGTTTGTGGTAAAATTAGGGTAAGATAAAATAAGCATTATTTGAAACGGCCAACGGCAAGAGCAAACCCTTGGCCTACATCAACAATACGAATTAACGAAATCACTATGTCGCCGACTTTAAACTCTATTAGTCTTTGCTACGCAAATCCACCTTCCTCTAAGAGGAAGGCTAATATGGTTTTTTCTGTTTGAGGAACTGTTCAAAACAAAGTAGGGCGGTGGCTTGCTGGCAACGAATTGTTGAAAATATTATAAATATATTTAGTGACTTTCAAAATTACATTGTATATATAAGTGAAGATATCTTTAGCCACTAAAAGGAGATGACATTGTTGGAAGACATTGAATTATTAAAGTTAATCAAGGCTTCCCCATCGGATGGAATCAAACAAGTGATTCAACTGTATGGTGGATTAGTGAAAGCAATTTCAATACGGGTAGGTATTGAAAATCCTCAAGATCAAGAAGAATGTATATCCGACACATTTACAAAGCTATGGCAATCCATTGATAAAATTGATTTATCCAAAGGAACGCTAAAAAGCTACCTCAGTATTATTGGCAGAAATACCGCAATTAACAAGCGAAAACAGCTCAAACGCAGTGAAATATTAATTCCAATTGAAGAAAATGATTGTGGTATAGAAATTGATATGGAACAAGATATTGCAAACGAACAAAATGCCAAACTAATCAATGCTGTTGTTTCTGAAATGGGCGAACCTGATCGTGAAATTTTTATTCGACGTTACTTCTTTTTTGAACGTATTAAAGAAATTGCGACGCACCTAGGTCTTGAAAACAAAACAGTAGAAAATAAACTTTATAACGGCAAAAAACAGTTAAAGAGTATTTTACTTGAACGAGGGATTATTCTCTCTTAGCTTTACTTTTAGAAAGGAGTAGTACTATGAAAAATACAGATGATTTAATGGGATTTCTAGAGCCAAACCAATTTGATAATATTCCTATTGAAAATACACAATTAAGTGAAGACAAAATCAATCGTATTTATTCGCTTACTATGGAAAACATTAACTGCAAAGCAAAACCAATAAAAAAACGTATGAGCAAGAAAGTAATTATTTCATTAATTGCAGCAATTATTGTGGTGTCAAGCTTAACAGTATTTGCGGCTGGACAAATGCTTTTTCCTGTCAAACAATTACCATATGGAAGAAGAGTACAAACGGTTGACGAAGTTTTTCCAAATAGAAGCAATACGCCTCTTCAAATAGTTAAAGGCGATCAATATACAATGGAATTAAAAGCAATTAAAGCCATCAATGCAACGAGAGCTCTTGTTCTAGTAGATATTATTGCAAACGATGGACATTCACTTTGTGGTAGTTATATCACTTACCCCCTTAATAAAGATTTAGATGATAAGATTAAAGTACGAAATATGGCACATTTAGCAAGTGTTGATGTGAATGGTGATATACTTGATACTAGTTCGCCATTAGCAGGTTGTATTCAACTAGATGATGGAAATCCAAATGATAATCGTATAAGTTTTCAGTTTCAGTTAAATACTTTAAAATTGCCATCACTTAATCATGTTATAGTCAACTTTGAAAATATGTATCTATTACAGCAAACAGAAACGGAAGATTTAAATTCATTAAACTTAAAAAATTTAGTAAAGCAAACAGGAAAAGTGGAGTTGAACGACTGTACTTATTTCAAAGAAAGGGATGAATATGCCATAAAAGGCGAAGGCTCTTTTTATCCAATCGATTTTCCACCAAAAACATTTGATCAGTTAAACAAAGAAGAGCGTATTAAATATGATCGTACTCCATATTATTTTCTTCCTGATAAGACAAGATTAAATAAATCATTTACTTCTAAATATACAAATTATAAAATACAAACGGCCGCTATGATTGATGGAAAATTGCAAATGGTTCTTTCCATCCCATTTGATACGAAAACTGGTACAGCTACGAAAGTACCAAAGCTTGTATTACAGAACAAGAAAACGGGTGAAGTAAAAGAAGCATATTGGGATTATCGTACACTAAATGAATTTTATTGGAAAGCTCAAAGTCAAGGTCAAGATATTGGTGAGTTTGAAAATTTAGACCTTGTTCGATATAGATATGTCTTTGATGTAAAGGAAAATGATTTAAAAAACTGGGAGTTAAAAGGCAAACCAGAATATAAAGTACAGGAAATTAACGTTGGAGATTTAAAATGTGTTTTTCCAATCAATAAATCTAATTTTGATGCTATACCTACGGTAAATGAAATCAATAAAACGGCAACTGTGAAACAAATTGTTTCAGAAACACTTCTTGAATATATGAATGATAGCGAAAACACAAGTAAGAAAGAGATCACACAAAAAATCTTAGTTGAAAAGATTGCCTATTCTTCTTATGGAATACAATTTATGTTACAAGAGGTTAATCCTCAAAGTGTGCATTACTACTCATTTGCAGATATTTATATTAACATGAAAGATAATACCAAAATAAAAGTAAATAGCGAAGATTACGCAAATGACGTAAAACGTATCATTACATTCGATTTTGATAAAAAGATAAAATTGAATGACATTCGTTCTATCGTAATCGGTGACCTTGAAATTCCGTTAAACTAACAAGAGTAACCCCTCTATTATCCCCACTTATATGAGTGGGGATTTTGCTGTAAATTTAGGTTTGACTTTTACTAATATTTGGATTATTATTAGTATACTATTGTTGAAAGAAGTGGCTTAAATGAAGAAATTATCCTTGTTGATTACCTCACTCATTATGATTACCTTGCTAACGGCTTGTGTTGAAGCGCCATCTGTAGAAAACAGTTCATCAGAAGAATCTACTGCTACATCAAGTGTTACTTCAACAAATAGCAGCAATGTTGCTTCCATAACTAGTTCACAAAGCTCAGTTTCATCAACGTGCAGTTCAAAAACAAGTTCTCATTCTGCTAGCAGTAAAAGTGCTTCATCGAAATCTTCTTCAACCACTCAAAGTAGTAGTGAAAAAGCAAGCAGTGAAGCTGTTTCTTCTGAAATTACAATTCCAACAGGTGAACCACTTCCACCCGTAAGCAAAGAATTACAACAAAAGTATTTGAAAGGTTTAGAAGCCTATAAATGGGTTTACTCAGGAGCTATGTATTCTGATAGTAACCCGATTGATGCATTTGGAAATAAAGTTCCGAAATTCTTGCCGAAAGGGGAACATTTTTATAATTACTTACTCGAGTTTTTTGATAATGGATATATTGAAGAAAGATTGTTATCTGGATTTTACTTTGATGAAAGTGGTAAAATCCCACCAACTATTCAAAAAAGTATGAAACGCTCACAAGATTATATCAGTCATAGCTTCGAGAAGGTTTCTGAAAGCCAGGATAAAATTGAATTAAATGTTATTGTTACTTTTAATGAAAACGGGACAAAATATCAAGCAAGTTATCCTCTCATTTTCGAGTGTATGGAAGGTAGTTGGATGATTACTGATTTTTATTTATGGTGTCCTCCTGAACATATAAAAGATAACTATGCTCCAATTTCGTAATATATAAAGCAATTCATCCTTTAGAAAAACATGAACGAATACCCTTAGAATGGGTTTTGAAAAGAAGAAGTAGTTATTACTACTTTTTCTTTTTCTACGTTAATGAACACTTGCTTAAATCTTACAGTTGGTGTATAATACTACAGTATTCGAGCAAAGAATAAATTGAATGAAAATGTACGGTTTGTACTGTCAAAATAAAGGAGATTTTTAAACTATGAAGCTAGGTATGGTAGGCTTACCAAACGTCGGAAAAAGTACGCTGTTTAACGCAATAACAAACGCTGGTGCGGAATCAGCAAACTATCCTTTCTGCACAATTGAACCAAACGTTGGAGTTGTTGCTGTTCCGGACGAACGCCTTGATGCATTATCTGTTATGTATAACCCTCAAAAATTCACTCCGGCTATTTTAGAGTTCGTTGATATTGCCGGACTTGTAAAAGGTGCTTCTAAGGGTGAAGGACTTGGTAATAAGTTTTTAGCTAACATTCGTGAAGTGGATGCAATTATCCATGTTGTTCGCTGTTTTGAAGATGTTAATATCATTCACGTTGACGGGGAAATTGGCCCAAGACGTGACATTGAAACGATCAACCTAGAGCTTATCTTCTCTGATTTAGAAATTCTTGAAAGAAGAATTGATAAGACAAGAAAGTTAATAAAATCTGATAAAAACTATCAATTGGAATTAGATCTTTGTCTTCGCATTAAAGAGTGTTTAGAAGAAGGAAAATCTGCTCGTACGCTTGACTTAAACGAAGAAGAAGAAAAGCTGATGAAATCATTCCAATTACTATCTGCTAAGCCTGTTATTTATGCGGCAAATATGTGTGAAGAAGATTTTGTAAATAATATTGATAACAACAAGTTTTATCATGAGGTTTGCGAAATTGCAAAAGAAGAACATTCCGGTGTATTACCTGTTTGTGCAAAAATCGAAGAAGAAATTTCCGGTATGGATGCCGAAGATAAAGCAATGTTTTTAGCTGAATTAAATCTTAAGGAGTCAGGCTTAGATAGAATTATTAAAGAAAGCTATGCATTATTAGGACTTATTTCATACCTTACAGCAGGTGTACAAGAAGTTCGTGCATGGACAATCACCAAAGGAACAAAAGCACCACAGGCCGCTGGTAAAATTCATACTGACTTTGAACGTGGATTTATTCGTGCTGAAATTGTATCCTATAAAGACTTAATGGATTGTGGTTCAATGGCGGCTGCAAAAGAAAAAGGTTTAGTTCGTTTAGAAGGTAAAGAATATGTAATGCAAGACGGAGACATTGTATTATTCCGATTCAATGTATAATAAATTTTACACTATTTTTTAATCAGGTTAATGATATATTTAGGTAATTACATTTTATGTAATTACCTAAACTCACTGTTTATTTACGAATAATTTATATATTTTTTTTGATTTGAAAGGAAGCTATTTCATGAATATTTTAGTCGTTGGTTGTGGTAAAGTAGGTTCAAAACTTGCTTCACAACTGAGCCGTGAAGGGCATGACGTTTCAATAGTCGATCGAGAAGAGAAATCATTTGAGTTATTAGAAGATGATTTTCAAGGATTTAAAACAAGCGGCATACCAATTGACCAAGACGTTTTAAAACGTGCAGGAATTGAAAGCTGTGACGCATTAGCAGCTGTTAGCTCAGATGATAATGTAAATATCATGGTTTCTCAATTGGCACATGAAATTTTTCAAGTACCTACAGTTCTTGCAAGAATTTATGATCCAAAACGAGAAGATGTATTCTCTCATTTTGGACTACACACTGTTTGCCCAACAAATTTAACAGTTGCAGCAGTTCGCTCTGCAATTACAGAAAAAGAAAAGCCACAAGTTATCAATATTGACTGCCATACCATTTCTTTTTCTACAGAAGAGCTTCCAAAGTCACTAATCGGTAAAAATGCAAACGAAATTATGTTGGATTCTCACCAATCACTCTATGCAATTCAACATCAAGATTTAAGCCTAACCTTATATCAAGGACAAAAAATTATTTTAGCTGCCGGCGACAAAGTGATTATTTCTCATATTGTCGATTAGTTGACATATTATAAACAAAAATCCATATCATATGGACATCGGAGGTCTTTATATGAATATTATAGTTATCGGTGGAGGTAAGGTAGGTTATTATCTTGCGAAAACCTTACTAGAGCATGGCCATTACCCAACAATAATTGAGCAATCAAAGGCTACTTGCAACTTTATTGCAAATGATCTAGATATTCCAATTATTTGTGGTGACGGTACTAGTATTGAAACATTAGAAGCTGCAAATATTAAAGGTAGCGATGCACTAATCAGTGTTACCGGAAAAGATGAAAATAACTTAATCAGTTGTCAACTTGCAAAAAAAATGTTTGATGTACGTAAAACAATAGCTAAAGTAAACAACCCTAAAAATGCACAAGTTATGAAACAACTTGGTGTAGATATTGTCATTAGCAGTACAAACAACATCGTTCATTTATTAGAGCGTGAAGTTGATACTTCTATGATTAAACAATTAGTTAGTATCAGTCATGGAGAAGCTTCTATTTGTGAAGTCAATCTTCCTGACAACTATGCACTCAATGGCAAAAAGCTGCATGAAATTAAGCTTCCTAATATGTGTGTTGTTATTTCAATAAACCGTGATGGTTCTATAATCATTCCTCGTGGTGATACAGAATTAAAAAGCAAAGACACTATTATGTTGATGATTAAGAATGATACAACGCATGACATCAAACGCTTATTAAAAATTGAAAACTAGTCCAAAAGTCCTCTCGGAAATTCTGAGAGGACTTTTACTATTGATAAAATATAGCTATACTATACCATAAAACAGCTATCTATGCGTTATGTAATATAAATGGTAAATTATAAAATAAATTTTTTCAAATAATTTTTATTTTTTGAAACTTTTTGGGGTTCTGAATCGTATTAATAATAGAAGGAGCGTGAGAATATGAAACAAAATCAAATCAATACGACGGAGACTAAAAAAGCGCAAGGTATGGGCGTTTATATTGGCGTTTTAGTAAGTATGGTATTGGTGCTTTTATCTATTATGATTTTAGTGAATATTCTTCCGCCATATGATATTATAAAATCACAAGCAAACAAATACTCCATTCAATACCAACAACAAATGAAATCAAAAAATCATAACGATACTCCTATACTAATTGCAAAGTAATCCTTCCACTCACCCTCAGAAGAGCAGCAGCTATCAAATACGATAGCTGTATTTTTTTAGCTTCTTATTCAACAAAACATTAAATCTTGCAAAAGATTGGAATTCTTAGAGAATATATAGCAAGCCTCCAAAAGCTAAAATGCTTTTGGAGGCTTGTGTCACATAATGTTTATAATCAATGATCTCTTATAATCTATAATTCAAAAATTATAAATGAAAGTGTTCTTCTAAAAGATGCAATACACTTTCTTGTGTGTCTGTTGCCTTCCTTTCATAGACGAACAAACCACTTGCCTTCATCTGTTTTTGTTCCAGCTCATTTGTCAACTCAAGCCCCTTAAAGAGATTCTCAAAATACAAATGCGACAATTCCTGCTTAGCAACAAACTCAAAAAAATCTCTTTTCTCAGGTCTGTTAAAATAAACATCTCGAATTATGCTTTTATTTACAGTTAAAAATACAAGTTGATTATAATCAAGAATTTTTGTAGTATAAATCGGTGAATATAAAACATCAGCAATAACTCTTTGGTTGCGTGATAAGGTCATTAGGTCAATAAGCACCATCTCTGTTTGCTCTCTTAGTGAATTCATATTCCATCGAGCCTGCTCCTCTGCAGAGCGAGTCCATTGCTGGTAGAAGTCTTTCATATGATAACACATATCTGGCTGATATTTTTCATTTGCAACTTCTCTGTGGTATTCATACATTTTATCCATATCGTAGAGATACAAGTTATGCTTTTCTGCCAGCAACTTTGACATGGTAGTTTTTCCACCACAAGCTGTACCGCAGACGAAAATAACGTTTTTCAAATTGTACTTAATAATATTATCTTGAATAATCATATTTATCTCCTTTTGTGTATAACAATAAAACCTATAAATTATAGGCGTTTAAATCTAAGTGTTTTAATTACTTAATTTTATTATTGTTATACAAGAAAGCAACCAGCATTGCGTTTATCTCCCTCCGTACTATTTAAATGATATGTACCAAGTATAGCATTTCAATCTATGCCACGTCAATAATATAGCCCATAAAACAGGAAAAGGATGGATATAACCATCCTTTTCCTCTATACAGTCCCCTCGAAAGACTGTTCACTATTTCTCTTCTTTATGGTCTACTGCGCCGCATTGATTCTTTACGCCACAGCTCTTGCAATTCTCGCAACACTTGCCTTTCATCATCTTACGAATTTCTCTTACTACGATAAATACTGCGAGTGCTACGATAAGCCCACAAATAATATAAAATATCCATTCCATAATCGTATCCTTTTAATAATATCCTTTCTTTTAGTGAATAAACAACGAACCTATTTGATAAATCAGCAAGCCAACAAAATAAGCAATACCGGTTTGCATAACAGCTGTTCCCAACGCCCATTTCATGCTTCCCATTTCTTTACGTATGGTAACAAAAGCAGAAATACAAGGCATATACAAAAGTGAAAACGCCATAAATGCAAATGCAGATAATGGAGTAAATGCTCCCGCTAATGCTGATGACAATGCAGCTTGAGAGCCACCTGCAAATAAAACAGTGATTGTACTTACTACCGATTCTTTTGCTATCAAGCCGGTCAATAAAGCCACACTTGCTTGCCATGTTCCAAAGCCTAATGGAATAAAGATTGGCGCAATCCAAGCACCAAACTGGCCTAACATACTTTGATCTGCATCAGTTACCATTTGGAAAGATGTATTAAAGTTTTGGAACACCCAAACCAAAATGCTCATTGCAAAAATAATGGTTCCCGCTTTAATAATAAAGCCTTTTACCTTTTCCCATACATGTAATAAAATTGATTTCAATAACGGTAAGCGATATTGCGGCAATTCCATTACAAAGGGTGCAACATTTCCCTTAAATAATGTATTCTTTAAAACAACACCTGTTATAATTGCAACAACGATACCTAAGATATACATTGTAAAAACAATAAGGCCTTGATTTTTCTCAAAGAAAAGTTCAGCAAATAAAGCATAGATAGGCAATCTTGCACCACATGACATAAACGGAGTTAACATCATGGTGAGCTTTCTGTCTTTTTCATTGTCTAATGCTCGTGCTGCCATAACAGCTGGGGTAGTGCACCCAAACCCCATCAACATTGGAATAAAAGATTTTCCTGATAATCCAAGTTTTCGCAAAAGTCTGTCCATGATAAATGCCGCTCTTGCCATATATCCGCTATCCTCAAGCAATGATAAACACAAGAATAAAATCGTAATCTGAGGTAAAAACACCAAGATTCCGGAAACGCCGCCTATAATTGCGTCTAGGAATAAGCCATATGCCCAATCAGGTGCACTTGCATTATCCAATAACAGTTTCACTCCTGGTGCTAATAATCCTTGAAATAAATAGTCTACCCAATCGCTTAATACTGTCCCTATCGGACCAAAGGTCAACAAGAACATACCTAACATCATCAATAAAAAGATAGGAATAGCTAAAAACCGATTGGTTACAATCTTATCGATTTTATCCGATACCGTTAGCTTGTTCGCATCTTTTCCTTTATTCAATGATTTTTTTGCTACCTGCTCAATATATTTATATCTTGCATCTGCGAGCATAGTCTCACGATCTCCATACTCGGCTGTGCCCTCATAAGCTACGATAATTTCTTCAATACGAGCCATTTGATTTTTAGATAAATCCAGTTTTTTAGCAGCTTGTTCGTCGCCCTCCAATAGTTTGCCTGCAAAAAACTGTAATGGAATTGCTTTATCATAATGCTTTTCACTTATAATAAACAAGATATCATTTAGCGCATTTTGTGTCTTAGTATCATAAACAATTTTCGGTATGCAATACTCTTTTCCATGTGCTAACTTTTCCGCTTTTTTTAATACTTGATCAACATTATATCCACGTCGAGCCGTAATTGGTACAACAGGTATACCAAGTTCAACCGCTAGTTTATTACAATCTAGTTTCCAACCTTTTTGTTCAACGTCATCCATCATATTCACTGCAATAACCATTGGACGTCCCAATTCCATCAATTGCACAGTTAAATACAAATTTCGCTCTAAATTCGTTCCATCTATAATATTAATAATTACTTCGGGATTTTCATCAATAATATAGTCCCTCGTAACGATTTCTTCCATTGTATAAGGCGATAGCGAATAAATTCCTGGAAGGTCTACTATCTCGCTATGTCCTACTTTTGTTTTTCCAACTTTTTTTTGAACCGTAACCCCAGGCCAGTTTCCAACATATTGATTGCTTCCTGTCAATACATTAAACAACGTTGTTTTACCGCAATTGGGGTTTCCGGCTAGTGCCATTTTATGAGCCATAAATCCTCCAAATTTTCCGTTTACTTTTTATCATTTTTTATAATATGAATACTATGTGCTTCCGTATTACGAATGGTAAGTTCATATCCTCTTAGGTTAATTTCAATTGGATCGCCAAGCGGCGCTACCTTTCTTACCATGATTTCAACACCAGGCGTGATGCCCATATCAATCAAACGACGTTTCAATGCGCCTTTTGTTTCAATTTGTGTTACAATACCCTTTTCGCCGGGACGTAAATTCTTTAATGTTGCCATTTATCCTCCTAACCATTTTAAAAGCCATTTTCTAATATTTATATCATATATCCATGCAAGTTTGCATATGCTAACTCATATTATACACTATTGATTGAGTTTGTCAATGCTAACTTGCACTAAATTAATCATTGAAATTAAATTTTTTATGTAAAATATATGGATGAAGCCTATTTTCAATGGATTTAAAGCGCAAATTACTACAAGTAAAACGGAGAAAATTTTTCTCCGTTTTACAATGTCCTACTTTAATCTTGATATAAACTGACAATATACATAGACATTTTGAATTTTTTTGGCTTCAATTCCTTCTATTGTTTTAATAATAGGTTTTGTCTCAGATGGGGTAGTATAAAGCTTGAATACAATGGCATCTTGCCCTACTCTCATATTTCTTATATTTTTATATTGATAATTTTGTTTTGCTATCCCCAGATATTCAAAAATTATGGTTTCAATTGTATTATTCGTGAAACACCGCAGAACTTCATCTTGTGTATGCAACTCCATTATAGCTTTTGCTTCTTCAAAGGACAGATTTGTGCATTTAAACTCTCCTTGGTTAATAACCGTAATCATGTTACTATTATCTAATAATAACAATGGTGTAGCTAACTTATCTGACATCACTTGTCCTTCTTTCTTACTAGTATTATGCTATATATTATGATACAAGTTATAGGAATATGAAGGACAAAACTACAAAAAGAAGATAAGGTAGTAGCCTTATCTTCTTTTAATTACTATTTTAAACTAAGCTCGACTTCTTTTTGATTTGATAACAATGCAATAAATTCTTCTTTTGGCATAGGCTTTGCATACAAATACCCTTGAATGTAATCACAAGATAATCGTTGAAGAAGCTCCTTTTGCTCTTGCGTTTCAACTCCCTCAGCTACTACTTTTTTTCCTAATTTATGAAGCATTGTAATCACAGAGTCAAGCAAAATATAGTTATTCGCACTAGCGTTCACAATAGAACGATCCAATTTTACAGAATGAAATGGTAAATTCAATAAATAAGAAACATTAGAATATCCTGCCCCAAAATCATCAAGCGCAAAAATGACACCATTATTGGCAAAAAAATTCATTACTTCTTTTACGCCATCTAATGAATCAATCAAAATGCCTTCTGTTAATTCAAGTATAATATGGCTTGGCTCAATGGATTTACTTTTCATTAACGATATCACTTTATTTGTTAATTCCTTTTGCATAAAATTCACCGCAGATAAATTTACTGCAACAGCCTTTATTGGTATTTGCTCCGCTTGCATTTGTTCAATTATCTCAGTAACCTTTTCAAATACAATATAAGTAATTTCGCCAATCAAGCCTGACTTTTCTGCTATCGGAATAAATTCCGAAGGAGCAATTACACCAAGTTCTTCATCCGTAAATCTCAACAATGCCTCTGCATACTCAAACCTGTTTTCTTTTATGTTATATATAGGTTGATAATATAATTCAAACTTATCTTCAATAATGGCACGTTCTAAAGCTGATTTTACATTATGACGACGATTCAATTCTAACATCAACTTGTCATCAAAGTAAACTGCTCTTTTTTTACCACTTGCTTTTGCTTGATATACTGTAAAATCTGCAGTTGATAATAATTGTTCTGCTGATATAAATTGCGCCGGAAAAGGAACCACCCCGATTGATGCACTTAACATAAAAATAATACGATTATATTCCCAAATAACATTAAATCGCTCTAAAATTGCATTTACAATGTGCTTTACGTCTTTACATTGTTGTTTCGTTAATATAAGTGCAAATTCATCACCGTTATAACGATAGATAACTCCATCCGGAATAAATTGCGTTAGATAATTTGCAACCACTCTTAAAATAGCGTCACTATTTTCTTGTCCGAATGTTTGGTTTACAAATTTAAAATCATCTAAAGACACAATAACCAAGTATCCGCCGCCACGATATCGATGAAAATTACGTAGTTTTTTTAATAGGCTTGTCCGATTAGAAGCTCCTGTTAATGTATCTATTGAAATTTTTCGATTTTGTAGAAATAGATATGTCATTAACAAAGAACATGTTAAAGCAGCATTCGTAAATAAAACTTCCGGCAAGCAAAGCTGCAAATGCAGAGCTAAAATCACCAGAAATGGGAAAATACAAATTACAATTACCTTTGAGATTTCAACAGATTTAGCTTTCCATATTGCTGTTGCTATTGTTATAATAGAGTAAAATGCGCTAACATGCATTAACACATTTGTCCCAACACTTTTGTTCATAAAGTATGGCAAATCTGCATTGAAAAACGCAGCAGAAATGGATAAACAAATGGTTAAGATTAAAAAAGCCACATAAGGTAAAGCAAACAAGCAAACGTAATAAATTGACATATTTTTTCCATGAAAGATTGTTAAATAGCCATAATAAAACCATAACAGACTAAGCAGAGGCGTTAACATATGATTAAAAGCCTGAACCATTATATGTACTGTTCCGCTAAACTGAAAGCTCAAAATAAAAACAGCTATTAACTCAACAATAATATTTACTACTGTTAAAATTGAGATATAGCGAAAAAGCCTACTACGTCGACTATGTGACGTATTGTTTTTACTCATATCAAAAAGAAGAATAGAGATAAATGCAAGAGAGAGAATGTTTGTTTCAATATGGCAAACCATTAACATTTTCCTTTCAATATCAAAATAAGCAATAATTATCAATATTATATTTGTGATATATATGTATATTTTACAATTTTTATTTAAAAATTACAACTGCTAAAAATTGACTTTTTGTATTTATTTCAAATAAATATGTTTAACTGATACAAAATATTGACCAATATTTACTTGACTTAATCTATATCGACGCAATTCTACAAAAACTTTACTTTATTCAAATGAAATTATAAAATATTATAAAAGCATGCGATAAAATGAAGTTCAACTGCATTATTATAGTAAAGAGAGGGATTTTACTTATGTTTTTATTCTGTATCATGCCAACGGATCAAAAGGCACGAAAAGAGTGTTGCAACAAAGCTATTTTAGATGAACAATGGCTTTCTCTTATAGCACAAAATGATAGACAAGCTTTTGAAAAATTATATCGTGCCACAGACAAAACACTATTTGCATACATCTTATCAATACTAAGAAATACTGAAGATGCACAAGATGTAATGCAAGATACCTACTTAAAAATTAGAGCAAGTGCACATCTTTATACTCCACAAGGCAAACCCCTTGCTTGGATATTAACAATAGCAAAAAATTTATCTTTCATGAAACTAAGAGAACAAACTCGTAAAAGAACCTATTCATTTGAAGAGACTTTAACAGAAGCTATCTATCTGGATGATATTACAAATAACGAAGATACCATAATATTAAAAGCTGCCCTCACTACTTTAAACGATACAGAAAGACAAATTATATTGCTACACGCCATTTCAGGATTAAAGCACCATGAAATTGCAGATATCCTACATATTCCACTTTCAACATCCCTTTCTAAATATCATCGAGCACTTGCAAAGCTAAAAAAACAAATCGAAAAAGAGGTGTGTTAATTATGAAACGTAAAATAATCAATGAGCGTCTTCAAAAAGCAATTTATCAAATTGCACCGGATGTTTATGACCAAGTTTCAACTACATATGTTAAACCAATAGAAAGAGAGGACTTTACTATGAAAAACTCCGCAATGAAAACATTGACCCCCAAGCGACTCATTCTTGCTTTCTCAGCTATTGCAATCGCTTTATGTATTCTGATTGGCGGAATCACAATTTCCTCTACCAATAAAATTGATTCTGTAATTAGTCTTGATGTAAATCCAAGCATTGAAATCGCTACCAACAAAGCAGACGAAGTAATTCAAGTAAATGCACTAAATGAAGATGCAAAAATAGTTACAAACGAACTAGAGCTGGAACATACCGATATTGAAGATGCTATTCCCGCTATTATTGATTCCATGGTTGAAAACGGATATATCAATGAAGATAAAAATGCAATTTTAGTAAGTGTTTCAAATGAAGATCCAAATAAAACCGAAAATTTAGAGAACATAGTTGAAACAGACATTAACGAAACTCTTGAAGACAAAAATATTGAAGGAAATATTATTAAACAAAACGCAAATAATGATAAGTCTATAGCAAAACAAGCTGAACAATACGGTATTTCAGCAAATAAAATGGCTTTTATCCGCAACATTATGAAAAAAGATAGTTCAATAACACTAGAACAACTATTACCTCTTAACATAACGGAGTTGATGAAATTTATTAACAACAAACATATTCCAGTAGATGAAGTTACAAATAAACCACATAAAAAATCATCCGCTAGTTCTTCAGAAAATTCTATCAGCAGTGCACCAGAAAATAAAAACGCATCATCTCATTTACCTGCTTCTAAAGAAAATAAAAAAGAGGAACAAAATAGTAGTTTATCTTCTAGCTCCTCTAAAGAAAAAATCCAAAATAACAACGGAAATAATAAAGATGAAAAAAATAGTAGTTCATCTTCTAGCGTTTCCTCAGAAAAAGGAAAAAGTCAAAACAGCAATGGAAATAGTAAAGATAAGAAAAATGATACCAACTAATTGTTAATTCAATTGTATTACTCCATGAAAAAGCAAGTGACTAAGGAAAACATCCTTAGTCACTTGCTTTTATAATTCTTTTTTCATAAAGATCGATTTTGACGCTTCATAAGAAAGATAAATGATAATTAACAACACAATAGGTATCGCATAGCCTATCGATTTTAAAAATTCATCAGAAGGTAATGAGATTTTTAACTGTGATAATAAAAAGCTTAATCCCATTGGTATTAAAGCAACTAAGAAAATAATCAGTCTTGCCTTTTCCACACCAAATTTATAAACAAACGGCAATAACACACTAACAAAAAGCATACCCGCTCCGGCTATTGCGCCGCAAATTAAAATCTGTTCAAACACCATATAGCTTTTATGAAGAAAAAGAGAAATAATCCAGTTTATAATAAATGCTAAGAATGCACCAAATAAAGTTAATATGAATGCAAGCACATACTTTGAACGTACAATCTCTTTTCTGCTAATGGGCATTGAAAGCGCATATTTATCCCATTTTGCTGCTTCATCATATGAAAATGAGGTAATCGACATCATTGAACAAAGTAAAACAATCATTCCCGATAATATTGTTGCGTCTTTTGCAATGAATGCATTAACAGCAAAGAAAATAATAATTACAATAATTGTTTTATTATATCTTTTTAAGTTAATAAAGTCTTTTATCAGCAAGCCTCTCATAATCTTTCCCCCTTTACAAACAATAACATCATTTCATCAATAGAGGTTTGATCTACAACTACGTTCGAATATGTTTTAGAAAAATAGTGCTTATCGGTTACCAATACATCTACGCCAAATTCATTTTTTCGATAAGCAATCATTTTTTTCTTATCCATAAGCTGAAAATCCGAAGCTTTGCATTTTAATATTCCATATTCGTATATCAATTTATCTTTTGATTCGGAAAATAATATTCTGCCTTGATGAATGAATGTAATATAATCTGCAACCTTTTCCAAATCACTTGTTATATGCGAAGACAGCAAAATAGAGTGTTCTTCGTCTTGAATAAATTCTAAAAATACATCAAGAATTTCACTGCGCACAACAGGATCTAATCCACTTGTTGCCTCGTCTAAAATCAGCAACTTTGGTTTATGGGCTAATGCACAAGCAATTAAAAGCTTCATGTTCATACCTTTTGAAAATTCTTTTATCACTTTTCCTTCAGGCAAAGCAAAGCGCTTTAGATAATTTAAGAAAAGAGTATTATCCCAATTGGTATATATATTACTTAATATTTTCGCAATATCAAGTGGAGTTAAATTTTGTGGAAAATTGCTTTCATCTAAAACAACGCCAATATCTTGCTTGATCTTTTTTTCGTTATTTTCATGGTCTAGCCCAAATATTTTTATCGTTCCGCTATCTTTATGAATTAAGTTTAATATTGCTTTAATTGTTGTTGTTTTTCCTGCTCCGTTTTCCCCAACGAATCCCATAATACTGCCTTTCGGCAAATTTAAATTTACGTTACTTAAATGAAAATCTTGATAATTTTTAGATAATTTTTCTATTTGTAAACAATAATCCGTCATCGATGTTCCCCCTTAATTATCTTCATATAATAATGTGAGCATTTCCGTTAACTCCGCCAACTCAATTCCGCTTTTCTTTGCAATATCAACTGCCTCTTGCAAATGTTCTTCACAAAATTTAAGCTGCTGTTCTTTTAAGAACTCTATATTTTTGCTTGCAACAAAGCTCCCTTTTCCGGTTACTGTTGCAATAAATCCATCTCGTTCTAAATCTTCATAAGCTCGCTTTGTCGTAATAACACTAATACGTAATTCTTTTGCTAATAGGCGCATTGACGGAAGTGCATCGCCTTCTTTTAATTCACCAATCATTATCATATTTTTAATCTGACTTGTGATTTGTTCATAAATTGGTTTACCACTTGAATTACTGATAATTAACTCCATCTCTACACCTCTAAAAAGAGCATTCAAACTGTGCACTTGTTCTCAAGCTCTTAAATATTGTATATATACTGTATATACAATATAACACCGTAATATTCCTTTGTCAATAGATTGTTAGAATTATTTAATCAATTAACTATCATTATTTACAGATAGTCAGTAGGCATAACCCAATGATTAACACCTGATATATAGCAAGAGGGCAACCAAGCCGATACTGGCGAGGTTGCCCACACTTTCAGTGTAATCAAGATTAGCTTTAGCAGTGCGTAAAATGTTCATATCAAGCGAATACTCATAATAGAAACTTATAAACTATATTTTTCTTGCCCAAACAATTGCTCTATTTGTTGTTTCGCTAATTGGATTTTTATTGTAGTCACCATAAATGTTTTCAACACAATATCCATACTTTTCAAGCCAATTCTTTATTTGGTCAAGCGTTGCAAAATGCTTTTTTGAGTTAATCTTTTGCTCGATTTTCGTGCCATCTTTTAATGTTAGCTCAAATTTGCGAACAAATTCATTCATTCCGGTTTCTTTATCAAAGGTGCTGTCAGAAAGCGTCATTTTCCCATAAGTTCCATCACTATCAGTGCCTTCCCAAATAATTCTTTCCTCTGAAAAGCAAAACCAGTTTTCGGGAGATAATGTATAACCATAATCAATATAAATATGTCCTCCGTACTCAAGAGATTTTGCTGATTTTTTAAATAATAATTCTTGTGCTTTGTCATAACTATTCTCTGAAACAATGTTAAATAGGAAATTACCTGCCAGCATAACCACATCAAAATTTACATCCCATTCATCGAGTATGACGTCAGATTTTTTGTAAGATATGTTTTTTAAACCAATAGCTTTTGCTCCGATTTTATATAACATATACTCGTCAAAATCAAGTCCTAAAACAGAGTGTCCAGCCTTAGCGAGTGGAACCAATATTCGACCACTTCCACAGGCGATTTCAAGAATTTTTTTAGGTTGGGTACCCATAATATCCAAAGCGAACTCGACATCGTTTGTTTCGGTTTCATCTTTGTCGTACATATCTGCTATCCATTTTGAGATTACTTTTTCTTCGTTAAACATATTTCCTCCGTTGTGTTGGAGGGTTAAAGTATAGTCACCCTCCAAATTATTTTTGTAGGTACTAATATTGTATTTTTCATATTATTCATTCCTTTCAATAAAATTATATATTATAACGCGCCAAGCGATACAACTAAGGGTATATAAATTCTCTCACTGAGCGTTAAATTTCCTCACTACCACTTTTTAATATGGTAGTATATATAGAAAAGTTTACCACAAAAAAGTTAAGCTTTCAACAGGTTTAATATGAATAACAGAAAGTATAATCACTATGAAAGCTAAAATCCTTTCACAGTCTTTATGTAAGTATTGACTATAAAAAATAGATCAATGACTAACCTTCCTATATCAACTCTGCTTGTTGTTTCTTTGGTAATGATTTTACAATTAGGCTATATGACATATCAATCATTTCTTTTATGACAGCTTGTGGTACTCCTTGGTCGAGTAAAATAGAATTCCAATGTTCTTTATTCATATAATAGCCTGCAGTTATCTCTTCATATTCCGTACGCATCATTTGACCAAACATTGGCTCACATTTTACCGTCACAATCGGTCTTCCTTGCTTATCATGACAGATAGCTGCAAACAGTTTTCCATTTATCATATATCTATCCCATTGCCATTCCACTTTAAAATCTTTTTCGACACCTTTTTTCTTCATGCAATATTCGTCAATCCATGTTTTGTCCATTTTCTTTTCTCCTATCATTGTCATTTTGCGGTGCATGAGTGTAAAGCAGTTTACATTACACTGGTGAAATATATATTATTGAACTTCTACAAATAATAACAACTTGCACTAATCCTTTTCAATCACATACACATAATGTGGCATAGTGACGTTATAATAGTTAATTGTAAACTCATTTTGCTTTGTAAGTCCTACCCGTTTTGCTACCGCTTGAGAGGAATAGTTATTATCTCGAATAAACGAAACTACCCTATCTAGCCCCAACGTTGTAAAGGCATATTCTTTACATGCAATTGCGGCCTCTGTTGCATATCCCTTATGCCATTCGCTACGCTTTAAAAGATACCCTATTTCAAATTCAGTTCCAATCGGAGAGTTTTGTTTCGTTAAACCTGCTTGTCCGACAAATTTCCCTGTTTTCTTATCAATTAGTGCCCACAATCCAATCCCATCATCCTCATAACGTTTAAGCTGACGATTCAGCCAATCGGTTACTTCTTCATCAGAAAAAGCATGCTCATACGCATACATTGCTTGTTCATCTTGCAAAATATCGCTCAAATTATTCCAATCATCTTTTGTTAGTTTTCTAGCGTATAATCTTTTCGTTTCAAATATCTTATCCATCCCATTTATCCTTTACTCTTTTATTTACTTAATCGACATATATCTACAAAATGTATTATTAAATTAAAATAATACAGAAAATCTGTTCTTTTCAAATGCAATAACACCCTCATCTCTCATTTTGCATAGCTCTCTTGATAATGCACTTCTATCAACACAAAGATAGTCGGCAAGCTCCTGACGAGAAAAAGGAATGTGAAATGTGCACGCATTTTGTTTCTGCCGTTGCTGATTAAAATAAGCTTCTAATTTTTCACGTATTGTTCTTCCTGATACTACTTCTAATTTTTGATTCAACAATAAGTTCTTATATGCAATAATTCGCATCATATTTTCAATCAGCTTTGTATGAAATACACATGCATTTTCACATTCTGTTATCATCTTTTTAAAGTTGATAAATAAAACTATACAATCACTCATTGCAGTTACGTTAACGGGAATTTCAGAAATACCTGCGCAAACAAAAGTCTCAGCAAATAAATCAGATTGCGTTACTTCCGTTAAAATGGTTTTATCGCCATAAATGTTTTCTTTGGATATCTGAACAACTCCACTCAAAACAATACCCACGCTGTTAACCGAATCTCCAATAAAAAAGATTGTTTGATCCTTAGAACAATTGACTATTTTTGGATGAAAGCAATTTAAAATATTATGGATTTCAAATTCCTGCATACCTTTAAATAACGGACATTTCATTAAAATATCAATTTGCTTCATAAAACCACCATTCAAATAATTTTAAAATTTGTTGCAAATGCAACGTAATTGTTAGATAGATTATACTATACTAATAACAAGAAATCAAATAGAAATAATAAATTCAATAATATGAAGGAGAATGAAAATGATTCGTAAAATAATTAAAATTAACCAAGAGAAATGTAATGGATGTGGGCTTTGTGTTTCCGCTTGTCACGAAGGTGCAATTGGTATGGTTGACGGAAAAGCAACACTACTTCGAGATGATTACTGTGATGGTTTAGGCAACTGTTTACCGGTTTGCCCTACTGATGCAATTTCATTTGAAGAGCGTGAAGCTTTGGCTTTTGATGAAGCGGCAGTAAAACAAAATATGGAACAGTTAAAACCACTTGCTTGCGGCTGCCCAGGTACACATGCAAAAGCAATCCAAAGAGAAGCAAAACCCGCTCCACTTGCTGTTACAGCAAACGAAATGCCTTCTATGCTAAATCAATGGCCTGTTCAAATAAAACTGGTTCCTGTAAATGCACCTTACTTTAATGGAGCTAACTTGCTAATTGCTGCTGACTGTACAGCATTTGCTTATGGCGATTTTCATAACAAGTTTATACGAAATCATATTGCAATCATTGGTTGTCCAAAACTGGATGAAGGTGATTATTCGGAAAAACTGACTGCAATTCTTCACCAAAACAATATTAAAAGTGTTACAGTGGTGAGAATGGAAGTTCCTTGCTGTGGCGGTATTGCCAATGCCGCTATTAACGCACTACAAAACTGTGGTAAAATGATACCTTGGAATATTGTTACGATCTCAACAGATGGAGAAATTATAGAATAATAAATAAAATGGGTAATTATTTGTGTTAAATTAAAGCATTCCATTTATATGCAATAAAAAGCTTTCAACCATAGTTTGTTGGAAATTGTTTTATGAATTTGATTTTAACTTAAAATATGGTATACTGAATAATAATATTGTGTTTTGTAAAGGTGTGATTTTATTGAACCCCCAAATACTTATTGTTGATGATGAAAAGGAAATTGCAGATTTATTAGAAGTATATTTAGCAAATGACAATTATTCGGTAAAGAAAGCTTTTAACGGAATTGACGCAATGCAATTGATTGAAACAGAAAAATTCAATTTAGCAATATTAGATGTTATGCTCCCTGACATTAGTGGATTTAACTTATGTAAAAAAATTAGAGAAAAGCATTTTTTCCCTATTATAATGTTAACTGCTAAAGTTGAAGATATTGATAAAATAACGGGATTATCTTTTGGCGCTGACGATTATATAACCAAACCTTTTAATCCGCTAGAAGTAGTTGCAAGAGTAAAATCTCAGTTACGAAGATATTCCAATTACAATAAGCAAATTGAATTAGACAGTCAAAGCAAATTATACGATATAAGAGGTCTATATGTTGATGTAGATACTCATATATGTACTTTGTTTGATGAAAAGATAGATTTAACACCAATTGAATTCTCTATTTTGTGTTATTTATGTGAGCGAAAAGATAAAGTTGTGTCCTCTGAAGAATTGTTTGAAGCTGTTTGGAAAGAAAAATTTTATGACAATAATAATACAGTAATGGCTCATATCGCACGTCTTCGAGATAAGCTACATGAGCCGGCAAGAAAGCCAAGATTTATTAAAACAATATGGGGAGTAGGTTATAAACTTGAATAGTCAAAACCATTATATAAATCAATACAAAAAGAAATTAACTACTTATATTATTTCTCGTTTTTTGATATCCATGTTTATCTATAGCGCCAGTCTTGTAATGTTAATGCTTATTGGTATCAGCATCACAAGTCTCCATGCTTGGCAGCCCTATGATTCCCTTTACAAAGCGCTCAAAGTTATAGACAATAATAAAGTATTAGTCATTACTATATTGATTTTACTTGGGCTAATCATTTTCTTTGCTCATTACTGGAAAAAAACATTATCTTATTTAGAACTGGTTGTTGAAGCAACGAACGACATTTATTTTAATAAAAATGAATTTATACAGCTACCGCCTGAACTTAAAGATATAGAAAATCAGCTCAATCATATAAAAAGCAACATTCAAAAAAGTAATTATGCAGCTAGAGAAGCTGAGCAAAGAAAGAACGATTTAATCGTTTATCTTGCGCATGATTTAAAAACTCCTCTTACATCTGTATTAGGATATTTAACATTACTAAGAGATGAAAAAGATATTTCATGCGAATTAAAAAGCCACTACTTAACTATTGCTACTAGTAAAGCGCAAAGATTGGAAGATTTAATTAACGAATTTTTTGAAATTACTAGGTTTAATCTTACAAATATCGAATTGTGCTATAGCAATATTAATTTGACTCTCATGATCGAGCAATTAGCATCAGAATTTGCACCGATGCTACAAGATAAAAATCTAACATTTCGTTTTAATTTACAGCATAATATTGAAATAAAATGTGATCCTGATAAATTACAAAGAGTGTTTGATAATATTATAAGAAATGCAATCAATTACAGCTTTGATAATGGTATTATTGATATCACGCTGACGGAAAAAAACAACGAAGTAGAGATTATTTTTACTAATGATGGGAATACAATTTCTCCTGAAAAATTGGAAAGGATTTTTGAGCAATTTTATCGTTTGGATGTTTCTCGTGCAACTAATTCCGGAGGTTCCGGACTTGGTCTTGCAATTGCCAAAGAAATTATTTTATTACACAAAGGCAAGATAATAGCCAATAGCGAAAATGATAAAATTACATTTAAAATTCTTCTTCCGAATGGCTGTAAGAAAATTGTATGATTTTATTCAGAAAGAAATCAGTTTCTCGTTTGGAATAGTTAAAACTAAAAATGCCTAATGGTGATATTCTTAGAATATAGCCATTAGGCATTTTCAATGTAGAAAGGATTAACTTATGAAAAAGCGTTACAAAATAAAAAAATCTTTTACTTTATTTACTGTTATTATCTTAATGCTAATCGTTATTGGTATAATATATACGGTAGCATATAATTTATTAAATATAAGTAATGATACAAAAGATATGAATTATAATTCAAGCGAGTCTTCCACATTATCTGAAACACAAAATACAACTTCGTCAAATAATTGGAATTTAATTTTAGTCAACCCATGGAATAGATTACCGAACAATTTCAAGATTGAGCTTACATTATTAAGCAATGGTCACTCTATAGATAAACGAGCATACTCGAATTTACAAAAAATGATGGATGATTGTAGAAATCAAGGTCTATCACCCGTAATCTGTTCATCATACAGAACAACTGAAAAGCAGCAATCACTATATAACCAAGAAGTCCGTGGATACATTTCCCAAGGAAACGACAAAAAAACTGCGGAAGCGAAAGCTGCCATGTGGGTAGCAATACCAGGAACCAGTGAACACCAAACAGGATTAGCTGTAGATATTGTTGCAAAAAGCTACCAAACGTTAGATAAAAAGCAAGAAAATACTGCAGAACAAAAATGGCTAATGAAAAATTCATATAAATATGGTTTTATTTTAAGATTTCCTTCTGATAAAAGCGAACTAACCGGAATTAACTATGAACCATGGCATTATCGCTATGTTGGAGAAAAAGCTGCAAAGGAAATCTATGAAAAGAAAATATGTTTAGAAGAATATTTAAAATCTTTGAATAACAACAATAATAAAAATAGCGACAGCATAACCAACAATAAACTTATATTAGTAAATTCAGATCATCCTCTATCAAAAAACTATACTGTGGATTTAGTTAACATTGACAATAAAAAAGGAGTTACGGTACAAGTTGCCAAGGAAATTAACGAAAGTCTTATTGATTTGATGAAAGAAGCAGAAAATAGCAATATAAAGCTTTGTATTAACGCTGCATATCGTAGTTATGAACAGCAACAAAAGTTATTTGATGAGCGTGTTAATAAATACGTTAATGAAGGTCTATCAACAACTTTAGCGAAAGCTCAAACAATTAAATGGGTTGCGTTACCTGGTGAAAGCGAACATGAAACCGGGCTTGCTATTGATTTTGGCGTTCTTGGAGATACAACATGGGAACAGGGGTATAGTTGGTTAGAGAAAAATGCTTTTAAATTTGGATTTATTTATCGCTATCCTAAAGACAAAATAAATATAACCAAAATATCCAATGAGCCGTGGCATTATCGCTATGTTGGTATAGATGCTGCTAAAGAAATGAAAGAGAAAAAAATATGTTTAGAAGAGTACTTAAAGTAAGAATGCTAATTCATGTTTAAAGTAGACCGGATAAACCTTTTATTGAAAATCTTATAAGCGTAAATAATCGCTCACGAAAAACCGTGAGCGATTATTTATGTTTGTTTCATTTTCCGAATTTCAGCTTTTTTATCTCGACTTACTTGATTCGATTCACTTATTTTTTGCAACGCTCTATTATAAGTAAAATCATCCAAACTACTATGTTTCAAAAACGATATTGTTTTCTCTTCATATTTCACATAGCACATAGAAATACACCATGCTACTGCCATTTTTACATAGTATCCGTCTTGATGAATATTTTCCATTAAAGAGAGTATCGTATCAATATATTCGTCATTAATATAATAAAATAATATCAATACAACGGCAAAGCGAATATTATATTCGTTATCTGATAACAAATATGGCTTAATAAAATCGAATACCTTATCAGGGTATTCTTTCGCAATTTTAAGGCCTGCACAAAAAGAATCACACACAGCCCAATTGTTAATACAAGGCACAAACTCTGCAATCAGCTCAAAGTGTTCTAATAAATCTATTTTTACTTTTGTAATGACCAAGCCCTTTAGCATGGTTTCTTCGTAATATTGATCATTTACGTAAGTAAGGTATTCTTTCCAGTTTCCCTTTACAATTTGTATAGCTATCTTTTGTAATAATGGCATACGAACACCAATAACATTATTGACATTAGGAAGAAGCCTTTGATTAAATATCTGATATTTTTTATCTGCTAACTCATGAATATACAGTAATAAATTATCGTAATCACTTTGTGTCCAAGTCTTTAATGTAAAATTCATATTATTCTCCGATATAAGTAAAGCGTTGAAAAGTGTTACCGTCACGCTGCACTGTTTCTAAAAACATAGATAATGGACGCACCCATAAACCATATTCTCCATAAAGTGCTTGATAAACGACCATTTCTTCTAATGTTTCAGAATGCCTTGCAAGACCGATAACACGATATTCGTTGCCTTTGAAATGACGATATTTTCCCAATTTAATTTGCTCCATTTTATATCCTGCCTTTTATAAAATTTTAATTTAACAACTGTATTATACCACATTCTTTATCTTTCGCATCTTTTTTTATCTTAAAATACTACTTGACAAAGTACAGAAATTCAGTATAATGAAATCATGCACCCCCTCTGGGGTATGGGAGGTTAAAATGAAAAGAAAGTTTAATATACAAGGTATGACTTGTTCTGCTTGTTCTGCTCATATTGAAAAAAATATAAGTAAGCTTCAAGGAGTAAAGAACGTACAAGTCAATCTATTAAGCAACAATATGGTTGTTGAATATGAAGAAAATCAACTAAATGACCAAGCAATTGTAAAAGCTGTTGGTGATGCGGGATATGGAGCGAGTATACCAAACATAAAACAGCAAAGCACAGCAAAGCCACAAGATACCATTCAAGGCGAGCTAAAAAGTATGAAAGTAAGACTCATTATTTCAATAATTTTTTTAATTCCTTTGTTCTATATTTCTATGGGACATATGATCGGCTTACCGCTTCCATCCATTTTAGCAGGACATAAAAATGCACTCAGCTTTGCATTTACTCAATTTTTGCTGTCGCTCCCTATTATCTATGTTAACTTTAAATACTTTAAAACTGGATTTAAAACACTATTCAAGGGACAACCAAATATGGATTCCTTAATTGCAATTGGATGTACTGCAGCAATGAGTTATGGAATTTACGCAATCTTTAAAATAGGCTATGGCTTTGGTCATGGAAATATGGATTTGGTTCATCGTTACTCAATGGACTTATATTTTGAATCTGCAGCTATGATTCTTGCGTTAATTACATTAGGTAAGTATCTTGAAACCAGAGCAAAAGGTAAAACTTCAGATGCTATTTCTAAACTATTAGATTTGACTCCTAAAACTGCACTTGTTATCCGAAATGAGCAAGAAATAGAAGTGGCAACCGAAGATTTAGTAATAGGTGACATTATTATTGTAAAGCCAGGTCAATCTGTACCTGTAGACGGTATCTTGATAGAGGGAAGTTCTTCTATAGACGAATCCGCATTAACGGGTGAAAGTATTCCGGTGGCAAAGCAAATAAACGACAAGGTAACCGGTGCCTCTATCAACAAAACGGGATTCTTTAAAATGAAAGCCACACAAGTTGGTGATGACACTACGCTCGCTCAAATTATCCGCTTAGTAGAAGAGGCTGGCTCTTCAAAGGCCCCCATTGCAAAACTTGCGGATAAAGTAAGCGCAATCTTTGTACCTACCGTAATTGCAATTGCACTTCTTGCAACAACCGTTTGGCTTTTATTAGGATATTCGATTGAATTTGCAATTTCAATTGGTATTGCCGTTCTTGTTATCTCGTGTCCTTGTGCGTTAGGACTTGCTACACCGACTGCTATTATGGTTGGAACAGGAAAAGGGGCACAAAACGGTATCTTAATTAAATCCGCCGAAAGTCTTGAAATTCTACACAGCATTGATACAGTTGTTTTAGATAAAACCGGAACCATTACAGAGGGAAAGCCTATTGTCACCGATTTATTCGTATATAACAATATCTTGCAGCATGAACTGCTTACCATTGCAGCTTCGTTGGAATCTTCATCTGAGCATCCGTTGGCAAGCGCGATCATGGATAAAGCCAAAGAAGAAAATATCTCATTTAGACCTGTTTTAAATTTCATATCAATTACCGGAAAAGGTATTAAAGGCGAAATTGACGGGATTACGTATCTTGCGGGTAATCAAAAATTGCTGGAAAAGCATAAAATTGATTTTTCTCCATATGAAGAGATTACAAACACGCTCACAACAGATGGAAAAACCCCGTTATTCTTTGCCGATACGCAAAAGCTACTTGGAATTATTGCGGTTATGGATACTGTAAAGCCAACAAGCAAACAAGCAATTGAAGAATTTGTTGCAATGGGCATTGAAACGGTTATGCTAACGGGTGATAACAAACAAACTGCAAAAGCCATTCAAAATGTTGTTGGTATTCAAACTGTCATTGCCGAAGTTATGCCACAAGAGAAAGAAAAACATGTTCGCCTCATTATGGAGCAAGGCAAAAAAGTTGCTATGATTGGTGACGGAATCAACGACTCTCCTGCCCTTGCTCGTGCAGATGTCGGTATTGCTATCGGTGCGGGAACGGATATTGCGATTGAATCCGCTGATGTTGTTTTGATGAAGAGTGATTTACTCGACGCTGTTTCAGCAATTCAGCTAAGTAAATCTACCCTTCGCAACATTAAACAAAATCTATTTTGGGCGTTAATCTATAACACACTTGGTATTCCAATTGCAGCAGGCGTATTCTATGTGTTACTTGGATGGAAGTTGAACCCAATGTTTGCAGCGGCAGCTATGAGTTTAAGCTCTGTTTGTGTCGTTTCCAATGCACTAAGATTAAAGCTATTCAAGCCAAAGTTTCATCATGTAATACAAAGCAAATCAATAACAAATGAAAATAAAGGAGATTTTAAAATGACTAAATCAATTATCATTAACGGAATGTCTTGTGGACATTGCTCAGCAAGAGTGGAAGCTGTATTAAATGCAATCGACGGTGTTTCTTGTACTGTAAACTTAGAAACGAAAACTGCAAGCGTAACGCTTACAAAAGAAGTAGCAGATGACGTATTAACTAGAGCAATTACTGATGCAGGATATGAAGTAGAAAGTATTGCATAACGTAATAAAATAAACAAAGAGGTGACGCAAATGCAAGCAGATAAAGAATCTACTATACGTCTTTTAAAAACCGCAAGAGGTCAATTAGACGGCATTTTAAAAATGGTTGAAGAAGATCGCTATTGTATTGATATTTCCAATCAAATTCTTGCAACAGATTCTATCTTAAGAAAAGTAAACAAGGCAATTATACAAGCACACATGAAGCATTGTGTGAAAGATGCTTTTGAAAGAGGAAATGCTGACGAGAAAATTGAAGAACTGTTAGCAATTATAGATAAAATAGCAAAATAAAAATGACAAGAGGAATCAATTTTTTCATTGATTCCTCTTGCTTATGTGGTAAAAATAGGATATACTAAAATTATCTTTGAACATATAAAGATACAAAAGGAGAATATCATGAGTGTAAAATCAATGAAAGCATTACTCATTACAAGTTGTATTGTTATCGTTTTTTTGATTGGAACATATGTTATTGCATATCAGCAAACTCCTTCTTTGGAAGCTTTAAGATTAGAAAAGGTTATTGTGAATTCTGATTATATTCAAGTTTCTGGATTCCATTATGGCGGCTTATTTAATTATGTAGGCTATACTACTCAATATAATAACGGAAACCTTTATATTAAGTTTAAAGGTGGTTGGTGGCTTCCTTGGATGGAAGAAACCAATTCCCCTGCTTTTTATCCTGTATATAACAAATATAGAGATGAGTTAACCAATGTATATCTCTATGAGCATAGTATATACAATGCAAAGTTAATTTGGAATAAAGAGCAAGGGCAAATAATTAAGAAATAACTCTAGGTGGTGCAAACTTCATTGAAAAACAAGACAACTTGGGCCTGTATTCTAGGACTTATTGCAATTGAACAAAGTATTAAAATTGTTATTAACCAATTTTTCTTTCACGAATATCGGCCAATTCTCCCCCCATATTTATATTTTAGTCCCCTTTTCAATCGTGATTACTCTTGGTTTAATTCTATGCTACAGCTTGGCGTCGGAAAATGGGCGCATATTATTACAACAACAATTATCATCCTGTTTATTATAACAGCATATATTTTTATTTCGAATACTTATCAAAAAGATAACTTGTTAAACTCATGTTTTGCTTTTCTTCTTTCCGGCTCCTTATGCTCATTTATTGACAAAGTATTTTGGAATGGCAGCTTAGATTACATACAAGTAACCGGATTTTTCACTTTTGATTTAAAAGATGTATATTTAAATGTTGCAATCGGACTTGCAATCATACTTATGATTGTAAAACGAAAAACAATCAATGATATGGATGATGCTTTATTTCTTAAAAACTATTGGAACTATACAACCAAATGGTTCCGAAAACAAGAAAACATAAAATAACAGTATTCATTGTATTGTAGATGATATAATTTATGGAGGCTTTATGTTACAAGAATCGTTTGGTGTAAAGCAAGCTGGAACTTACTATAAAGACAGAATCGGAATCTATGGTATCGGGTTTAATCAAGACCTTGAAATTCCGATTATCAAAACACCAACCGGTTATTTTCTATTAGGTGGTGGGTTGGAACAACAAGAATCACACGGACAATGTATTCAAAGAGAATGTTTAGAAGAAGCAGGTTTATCTGTTGCAGTGGGTGATTTTATCTGTAAAGGCGATAAATATCATTGGTCTGACACTCTTGAATATTCTATGCATGCAATTGGTTATTTTTATTTCATTCATTCTATTTATAAAGTTTCAGCACCAACAGAATTAGACCACGAATTACTATGGTTATCTTATTCTGAATGTATCGATAAATTGTTTTTAGATCATCAAGCTTGGGCGGTAAAAATAGCATATCAAAAGGCAGTGAGGAATATAAAGTAATGCAATTTATAATTCTATTTGTTTCTAACATTTACCTATTAATTTTATATTGTTTTTTGCGCTCATATATTTATGATTTACTACGTTCACTACAAAGTGATACTTTTATCAAAAAATACATCAAAGGATTTTGGAATCGTTTATGGTATATCAAAATAAATGAAATGAATGATTTAGGCGTTTTTTATAATGTCAATATTATAATGTCTATCGTATCGTGGTTTTCCTTTCTTAGCTGTATCCTTTTAGGATGGATTCCAGCAATTCAATTTTTACCTAAATATATAACTATTTTAGCCTTTGCTATTGGTACTCCATTAAATATATATAGTGAGTTAATCCACAACAAAAATATGTATAGTTCTTATTTCATATTGTCAAAGAAATGTAGACACAGTTCCGGAAATGATTCTTCTATATTGGATATTATTACTTTGGTTATTATTCCATTGGTTATAATTTTTCGAATAGTTTCAACTTAAATAACAAAAACCTACGACATTGTTATCGTAGGCTTTTCTTATTTTAAAATTAAGATAGTAATTCCGGGATTCATACTTTTTACTTTGGATTGGATTTTTGGATGACGTAATCCTTTTTGCACCATATTGAGCAAAACTGTGCCGTTGGAATAGCCATGAATAATTGATACTTCACGAATGCTCCCATTTACTTTGTTTAAGAATTGTTCAATATAGCGTTTGGCTTGATCACGCTGCATATTATGAATATCAATTTCTGCTTTTTGATTTGTTATATATCGTATCATATTAAAAAATCCAACCTTTTTAGAATAGTTTCAGTATATCATATTGTCATATTGAAAACAATAAAGTAATGAAATCTTTGCAGTGTTAAAATATCAAGTTTAACTTGTTTCTTGTTGAAATAAAATAAATAATGCTTTTCAATTCTGATTGAATTTAGTACATCTTACAATTTACTTTTGTTGTAAATATGAAATATGTAGTTTTGATTCTTGCAAATTATAACATATTTTATCAAATATTATGTACAATTTATATCGTTTATGAAATATCCCAATATAAATGTTTCATCATTATATTGACATGATAGCCATAATACTTTATAATTGTATTTGGCAAAATAATGTTTTTTCATGATATTTATTTATTCATGTAACAAGATTTAAACAATTACAAAGCAAAATTACAAGATAAATAGATAATTTTATTTCGCTGAGTAATGAAAATAGCAATAAACGTTGCAATTTTAGTATCAATTACATTAGATTATAACAAACTAATATAAAAAAGACAAAGTCTGTGAAAAGAACACAGCAGAATGGAGTATATTTATGATAACTGCTATTGTAGGAATTAACTGGGGAGACGAAGGCAAAGGAAGAATGGTTGACCTTCTTTCTGAAGATTACGATGTTGTAGTACGCTATCAAGGCGGAAACAATGCGGGACATACCGTTATTAATGATTTAGGTAAATTTGTTTTGAACCTATTGCCATCCGGAATTTTGCGTCCTGAAGTAACAAATGTTATGGGAAATGGTATGGTAATCGACCTTGAACATCTTTGCAAAGAAATGGATCGCTTAATTCAAGGCGGCGTTGCAATTACTCCGGAAAACTTAAAAATCAGCGATAGAGCTGTTATTTGTATGCCTTACCATGTTCAGCTGGATGTTTTAGAAGAGGATAGATTAGGTGATGCAAAATTTGGTTCAACGAGAAGAGGAATTGCACCTGTTTACGGCGATAAATATCTGAAAAAAGCAATTCGTATGGGCGATTTATTATATCCTGAAACTACAAAGAAACGTTTAGAAGGCATTATTGACTGGAAAAACTTAATGATTAACGGGGGCTATGGCGCTGAGAAAATTACAGTAGATAGCGTTATGCAATGGCTTGAAACATATGGCTCACGCTTAAAAGACTTTGTTTGTGATACGAGCGTATTTTTAAGCGAAGCAATTCAATCAGGCAAAAATGTTATGTTTGAAGCACAGCTTGGTGCGTTAAGAGATATTGATTTTGGTATTTATCCTTATACCTCTTCTTCTTCAACAATTGCAGCTTATGCTCCAATTGGCTCAGGAATTCCAGGTCAAAAATTAACAAACACAATTGGTATCATGAAAGCTTATTCTACTTGTGTTGGTGAAGGCCCATTTACTGCAGAAATGTTTGGTGATGAAGCAGAACGCTTAAGAGAAAGCGGTGGAGAGTATGGCGCTGCTACAGGTCGTCCAAGAAGAGTTGGTCCATTTGATGTTGTTGCCTCCAAATATGGTGTTCGAGTACAAGGTGCAGATGAAATTGCACTTACAAAACTAGATGTTATCTCTTATATGGAAGAAATCCCTGTATGTGTTGGATACGAAATTAACGGCGAAATCATTCATGATTTCCCATTCGGAGATCAATTAAATATTGCAAAGCCTGTTGTTGAATATGTAAAAGGATGGAATTGTGATATTAGCAAATGCAGAACCGAAAGCGATCTTCCAAAAGCTGCAATTGATTATATTAAATATATTGAGAAAACAGTTAATTGTAAAATTAAATATGTTTCTGTAGGTGCAGAACGTGAAGCTTATGTTGTAATGCAATAACTACAATTAAATACGATATTAAGTCCTGAGTTAGGAAGTTGATACTACACGTTATTTATTGTGTTATACTCATTGGACTCAATCATAAGGTTATTAAGTATATCAATAAAAGCAAGGAGATATTATAATATGACAAAGTATATTTTCGTTACTGGTGGCGTTGTATCCGGTTTAGGCAAAGGAATTACAGCAGCATCTTTAGGAAGATTACTCAAAACCAGAGGATTAAAAATTGCTGCCCAAAAGCTTGATCCTTATATTAACGTAGACCCAGGAACAATGAGCCCTTTTCAACATGGCGAGGTTTTTGTAACCGAAGATGGCTCAGAAACCGATTTAGATTTAGGTCATTACGAGCGCTTTATTGATGAAGATTTGAATAAGTATTCCAACCTTACAACCGGTAAAGTATATTGGAACGTTTTAAATAAAGAAAGAAATGGCGAATATTTAGGTGAAACAGTTCAAGTCATTCCGCATATTACAAACGAAATTAAGAATTTTATCTTTTCTGTTTCAAAAAAGACAAATGCGGACATTGTAATTACAGAAATCGGTGGCACAACTGGTGATATTGAGAGTTTACCTTTCTTAGAAGCAATTCGTCAGGTTTCATTAGAAGTAGGAAAAGAAAACTGCTTATTTATTCATGTAACACTGGTTCCTTATATTAAAGGCTCCAACGAACATAAATCGAAACCGACACAGCATTCTGTTAAAGAATTGCAATCTTTAGGTATTATGCCAAATATCATCGTTATGCGGGCTGATGAACCGATTGATGATAGTATTAGACAAAAAATAGCATTGTTTTGCAATGTAAAAAAAGATTGTGTTATCGAAAACCTAACGCTTCCTGTTTTATATGAAGCACCAATTATGCTTCATAATAACGGCTTGGATGATGTTGTTTGCAGAGAGTTACATCTAGATCCTCCTCCCGTTGATTTAACGGAATGGAAAGCCATGCTTTCACGCATAGAGCAATCTCAGCAAAAGGTTCGTATTGCTATCGTCGGAAAATATGTTAAGTTACATGATGCCTATCTTTCTGTTGCGGAAGCATTACGCCATGCAGGATACGAAAATTCTGCTAAAGTTTTAATTGAATGGGTTGATTCAGAATCCATCACCAAAGATACCGTGGATGATATCTTATCTGATATGAACGGAATTCTAGTTCCGGGCGGTTTTGGTGACAGAGGAATTGAAGGCAAGGTATTAGCTTGCCAATATGCAAGAGAGCAAAACATTCCTTACTTCGGCATTTGCCTTGGAATGCAAATTTGCGTTATTGAGTATGCAAGAAATGTACTGGGTATTAAAGATGCACATTCGAGCGAATTTACACCGGAAGGCATGAACAATGTAATTGATTTAATGCCGGATCAACAAGGTAATCTTCCAAAGGGTGGCACTATGCGTTTAGGAACATATCCTTGCAAGATAAAGCCTGGTTCCAAAATGGAGCAAGCTTATCAATCTGATCTGATTAACGAGCGTCATAGACATCGTTATGAATTTAATAATAACTATCGAGAGGCATTACAAGAAAAAGGACTTTTGATTAGTGGAACTTCACCTGATGAACACATTGTTGAAACCGTTGAAGTACCACAAAACCGCTTCCATGTTGCTGTGCAATATCATCCGGAATTCAAAAGCAGACCAAATAGAGCTCATCCTCTATTCCGTGCATTCGTAAAAGCAGCATTACAATATCAAAAGTAGCAATTTTACGTTTGACACAATTCATATAAGCCATCTCCCTTATCATTTATATACCAACAAAAGAGGTCACAGTCGAATTCGATTGTGACCTCTTTTGTTAAGAAAGAATATTATATCAATTAAATCGGATTAGCTTTTTCTCGGACGAATGATATTTTTACTGCTAAAATAAGTAGCAACGAAATATCCACCATAAATCAAAATAATAATTGCGGCAATCATTACTGTATTACCTAGAATATCAAAATCGCCAAAGGTTTTAACTAAGTTATTTGCAACCTTTATTCCAACAACGGAATGAACAATCGCTAATAATAATGGCATCATGAAGTAAATAAAAATTTGTGAAAATAGTGCTTTGTTAATCATCTTTGGCTCAGCGCCTAATTTACGAAGCAATGTATAGCGTTGTGCATTATCAGCGGCTTCGCTTAACTGTTGTAATGCTAAAACAGCCGCAGAAGTAATTAAGAAAATAATACCGATATAAATTGTTAAATAAGTCAGTACTGCTGAAAGGCCCACATTTTGTTCATATACTTTAGTCTTTGATATATAGCTTATATCTTTTGGTATATTACTACCTTTATAGACTTTATCAATTTCTTTTGCAAAAGCATCTATATCATCAGAATTTTTTAGATTAACATTTAAAGCTGAATAATATGTTGAACAGTTTTTCAATAATTCATCACTAATAATTACTGTTCCTGTATCCATTTTCATTGCTGTGGTTACGATTGTATTTTTCAACAATTCTTTATTTAACGCAATAAGCTTTTGACCGCCTATTTCAATCATTCCATTGTTATCAATAAATTCTTGAACGTACTCTCTGTTTGCTGATGAGTTACAATTTATTGCAAATTGGTTTTTCTGTAGTTTTATTGTTGGTTTACCCTGCATTTTCATAACAGCATTATATTCGCTTAATGCAACAACAGGAGCTGGCATTTTGCTAACTGCCTTTAACATATCTTCTGAAATACCAGGAATTTTAGGAGGAATAATATCTCCCATTGTTAGTTCAGTAGCATAATAGCTAAATTCAGTATAATCTTTTACATATTGATTAAAATCGACATTATGTTTTTGTAAAAAGCTTGCAATACTTTCTTTTTGTGTTTTTTCTGCTTGTTGGCCTTTTTCTAGATCAAAACTGCTTTTTTCAATCGTTATATCAAATGGTGTAATATCCTCTAAATCCTTTGTTAAAGCATCATTTAACCCCATACCGGAAGAAAGCGTTCCAATTGCTATTAACAACATTAAGCAAATGACTGTCATAGAAATAAAAGTTGTATTAATTTTGCTATTTAGTTGACGTAATACAAACATATTTAAATTTTTAAAATACAACTTTTTATTGCTTTGCACGATTTTTAATAAGAAGCCTGATAATGACATAAAGAATAAAAACGTGCCAATAGAACCAAATATAATAGCCATCCAAAAAACATAGTTAATTTGCATCATACCATTTTTGATAATACAAGTATAACCAATTGCAAGGCAAATAACGGATAGAATAAATAAAATTACAGATACCCAAATGTTTTTTACTTTTAAGCTCTCGTTTTTCTTGCCTGCAGTCAATAAGTCAATCAGTTTATATTTAGAAATGGCAATTGTGTTGAATATCATAACAATGAAATAGATTAAGCCAAAATAAACAATGGATTTTAAAAATGCTGATTGAGAAAATACAAATGTAAAGGCTTTCATATCTACTTCAAAAAGGTGAGCTGTAATAACGGATAGCCCTTGTGAAATAAAAAATCCTGCAACCAAACCAACTACCAAAGAAACAACACCGATAATCAATGTTTCTAAAATTAAGACTCTGGAAATCTTACCTTTTTCCATGCCGAGTGTCATATAGAGTCCAAGTTCTTTTTTTCTGCGCTTAATTAAAAATTTGTTTGCAAATAGAATCAAAAAACCTAATATAACAGAAATAAATACTGATACATAGCCAATAACTTGAGACATAATGTGAATAATCTCTTTTTGAGATGAATTTAACATCAACATTGCATCTTGACTTTCGATTGAGTTAAAAACATAGAAAATACAAATACCAAATGTCAAGGTTAAAAAGTAGATTGAATAGTCTTTAATACTCTTTTTAACATTATTAAGTGCTAACTTAAAGAACATTGCTATTGTCACCTCCAAGTAAGGTTACAACTTCAATAATCTTATTGAAAAACTCCTTACGAGTATCATTGCCACGAATAAGCTCATTAAAGATTTTTCCATCTTTGATAAAGAGTATTTTTTTACAGTAACTTGCTGTAAACGCATCATGTGTTACCATTAAAATTGTAGCATTCAACTCACTATTGATACGATTAAAGCTTTCCAACAGCATTCTTGCAGATTTTGAATCTAATGCTCCTGTTGGTTCATCAGCTAAAACCAAAGATGGATTTGTTACCATTGCTCTAGCAGATGCTACTCTTTGTTTTTGTCCACCAGACATTTGATATGGATATTTCTTTAAAACATCTTCAATTTCTAATGTTTTTGCTATTTCATGAACTCTAACGTCTACCTCTTTTGCAGGTGTTTTTAGAATTGTTAGTGCCAACGCAATGTTTTCGTAAGCGGTTAACGTATCTAATAGATTGAAATCTTGAAAGATAAAGCCTAACTCTTCTCTTCTAAACTGTGATAACTTTTTGGAATTTAATGTTGTAATATCTTTATTGTTAATATAAATATGTCCTGCTGTTGCAGAATCAATTGTTGAAATACAGTTTAACAAGGTTGTTTTACCACTACCTGATGCACCCATAATACCAATGTACTCACCTTTTTCAACCTCAAAGCTAATGTTATCAACCGCTTTGGTTACGTTTCCTTTATTGCCGTAATACTTTTCAATATTTAAAACCTTTAAAACATTTTCCATTATAAATACTCCTTTATTTTTTTCGTTGTATTTATCATATCACCTTTGATAAACTGTAACCATTTATTTAGCTTACAGTTACCTTACGAATTTGTAATATAGAAAAAGAGCCGTATGGCTACGTCTCAAAGATTACCATTTTACTTTTTGGAAATGCAATTTGCACAACAGTACCTTCTTTTTCAACCGAAGAAATTGATATTTGTAGCCCCATTTTATCACAAAGCTTTTTGCATAAATACAATCCTATTCCGGTTGATTTCGCAAAGTTTCTACCATTAAAGCCGGTAAAGCCTTTTTCAAAAACATAAGGTAAATCTTTTTCTTGAATGCCAACTCCATTATCCTTAATAGATAGAATTACACTATTTGATAGCTCTCGTGCATAGAACTTTAAATGAAGTGTTTCTTTTTTGTACTTCATTGAATTCACTATAATTTGTCCTAATATAAAATCAATCCATTTTACATCTGTATATACAATACAATCTAAGCCTTCAAAAGCCAATGAAGTTTGACTTTCAATCAAAGCTTTAGAATGTTTCTTTACACAGCTTTTCACAACCGTATTCAAATTGCATTCTTTTATAATATAATCTTTTTCAACAGTATTGCTCTTGGAATAAAACAATGCTTGTTCAACAAAGGCCTCAATTTTGGTTACCTCTTCTGCTACACTTTTTGAAGATGTATTCATATTATTTTCCAAAATCAACTTACTTGCAGCGATTGGAGTTTTTATTTCGTGAACCCATGTTTCAATATATTCCCTATATTCTTCTGAAGCGTGTTTATATAACCCAATTTGGTCATTCATTGATTTTGAAGACTCTTTTAGAACATCATATAAAACAATACCCTCAGCAAAGCTTGGTTTATCGATTAACTCGGCAATTAAACATTTTTGGTCGAGTGAATCTAAGCATTTGATTAATACCTTATAAAACCGTTGTTTTTGAATATATTCACCTAACAAAACCGCTATGTCCGCACCTACTAAGATGGTTACGATAAAAAGAATTGCATAGAGGTTCAGCCTAAATGTAAAAAGCATATATGCAATAAATGCAATTGCAAGTATTTGCAGTATAATAAAAATATATTTGTCTCTTAGATAATCTCTTAATTTCATATTGAATTCCTTTCAATATTATCCAATCATATAGCCTTGTCCACGTTTGGTAACCAAAAAATCATGTACTCCTATTTCCTCAAGTTTTTTTCGTAAGCGGTTAATATTTACGGTCAATGTATTATCATCGACAAACTCATCTGACTGCCAAAGATCATTCATAATATCATTTCGTGATATAATATGCTCCCTATTTTTCATAAGTAAATGCAAAATTCGCATTTCATTTTTAGATAGCTCCGCTTCTTTGTCATGAAATGAAACAATGCTTTTAGATATATCTAAGCAAACATCTTGATAAATTACTGTATTGGTTGGCTCGTTTCCAACACTTCTTCGCAATACCGATGCAATTCTTGCTAACAAAATTTGCGTATTATACGGTTTTACGATAAAATCGTCTGCGCCTAAATTCATACTCATTAACTCATCTAGTTCACTATCCCTACTAGTTACAATAATAATAGGCACACTTGACTGTTTGCGAATTTCACGACACACATGATACCCATCAAAATAAGGCAAGTTCACATCAAGTAAAATCAATTGTGAATTACTTTGCAATGCAGTTTCAACAATAGTTTCAAATTGATCTGATACTTCACAATCATATCCATAACGGGATAATAAATTACAAAGTTCTGTTCGAATAATCCTATCGTCTTCTATTATAAATATTTTAGCCATATGTGTTCCCCCTTATTGTCCATTAGTTTTATTTTATCATAATAAGATGGATATGACAACCAATAGCTTGTCATATCCATTCTACTAGTACTTAATTAAATTTGTAGTTGAAGGATTATTGATTAGATTGCCTTTAAAATCAAAACGAGATCCGTGACAAGGGCAGTCCCATGTCTTTTCATCCGGATTCCATTCCAGCTGGCAACCAAGATGTGGGCATCTCGTTGATACTACAAAAGCTTCGCCCTTTTCATTTTTATAAACACCCACTTTCATACCATTATATTCTACAACGCCGCCATGACCATTTGGCAATTCATCAAAATGGGTTTTTGGTATCAATAAAGCTTGTGTGGATAGGCCACTAACAGCTTTCATTCCATCTTCTAAAAGTGTCTTGATTGAAGCGGAAACAACAAATCGCTGTGGACTAAAAACTTCTGCGAATTTTGTATTTTGTCCTACTATCATATCGGATATAATCATTGCAGAAACCATAGAAGAAGTCATTCCCCATTTATTAAAGCCCGTTGCAACATACCAATTTTTCTCGAGTGGTGCAAAATGACCAATATACGGTACTCCATCTAATGTCATACAGTCTTGTGCTGACCAATGGTATCGCTCTATGGCATTTGGAAACCATTGTTTCGCTTGCTCCCGTATTTGCTCATACGCACCCCCCTCGCCATTTTCGCCAGTTCGGTGACCTGCTCCACCTACCAAGAGCAAATTGCCATAATTTCGGAATGAATAACCACCATCCGCTTCATCAATATACATGCCATCCAACTTATCACAATTTTCAAACGCTACAACATAAGAACGCTGTTGATGCATTCTTGCAAAATAAAAGCCCGGTACATTTACAAAAGGAAAATGAGTGGCAAAAACAATATGCTCTGCTTTCACCTTTCCATGATTCGTAATAATGGTATTCTCTTTCACTTCATGTACAATAGTGTGCTCATATATCGTAAGCTCTTCCGTAATTGGCTTTAAGAATTTAAGTGGATTAAATTGTGCTTGATGCGAAAGCTTAATTGCCCCTTTTATCGGAAACGGTAGCGTTGTTCGTTCCACAAATTCAGCATCTAAATCCAACATCTGCATCGCACGAAGCTCTTCCTTTAGCAGCTTATTGTTATCCATAGAATACACATAAGCGCTTTTTCGCTCAAAATTGCAGTCGATTCCATTCCTTTGAATGAGATTCGCATATTTTTCAACAGCAAGTTGATTTGCAACAGCATATTGCCTTGCCTTACGTTCTCCAACGTCTATAATAAGCTTATTATAGATTAAATTATGCTGTGCTGTAATTTTCGCAGTTGTATTTTTGGTTTGACCGCTTGCAATTGTATTTGCTTCAATAACGGCAACCTGTACGCCTTTTTCCTTTAATAAGTATGCTGTGAGTAATCCTGCCATTCCGGCGCCTATAACTGCTACGTCTACCGAAATATCTTGCTCTAATGATTTTCGTTTTGTAAACTCTGTCTCTAAACTCCAAATAGATTGCATTCTGTTCACCTCTCGGTTATGTTTTCCATTATTATTGGAAATAAACATTATCCTAAACAATAAGTAAGTAAATTATTTAGCCTTAAAATATCCAAAGGTTAAAAATAATTAAACAAAATCTAGGCATTGATTACTATTGGCAAACCAGGTATAGTTAAATTACAAAATACGATCGTACTTAATTATAATTAAAGGAGACTCACTATGAAGACAACTAATGAATTATTGCTTAATTGGACAATTGAGAAAATTAAAAAAGAATATAACAATGATGTTGCTTTGTTAATAGGAAACACCTCATTAAAGATGGAGCAAGACAAAGAAGGTAGCTACTTCGATTATTTTGTTCCTATCAATGAAAAAGGTAATAATCTTGCTGAAACTTTTATTATAAATGGAATTGGCTATGATTTATATCCAAGATCTTGGAAACGACTTGAGGATATGGCTAATCTATTAGATGATAATAATCTACATTGTTTAGCTGATGGCGAAATTTTATACTACAAGAATGAAGAAGTTAAAAATAAGTTTATCAGTCTACAAGATAAGTTGAAGAAAAATCTACAGGACAAAGAACTTATGTCTAAAAAATCGCTTGAGAAACTTGCAATTGCTATGGAACTATACCAAACAATGATGTTTGAAGAATCTATTGGAAATGTAAGAATGGCTGCAGGCTTTATAGCGGATTTTCTCTCTTTAGCTGTTGCTTATTCTAATCACACATACTTTAAATACAATCAAGTTGAGCAAATAAAAGAGCTTTTTGTAATGAAAACAATACCAGATAATTTCATTGAGTACTATAAGGCAATTATAAATGCTGATTCTATCAATGAATTAAAAAATCTTTGCCACCTCATCATCCTTACTACACGTAAATATATAAAGATGAAAAAAGCTCCTATTCAACCTTCACATTGTGAAATAAATTATACAGATTTGAGTTTTTGGTATCAAGAACTATGTTATACATGGAGAAGAATTTATTTTTACTGCGACAACAAAGATGTAGAAAAAGTATTTATTTGGAGTTGCTACTTACAACAAGAATTAAATACGATTAAAGAAGAGTTTAAACTACAAGATATGGACTTACTTGGTCATTATCATTCAAACAATTTATCCGATATAAGAAACCAAGCAAATGTTCTAGAAAAGTATATTGTAAGCGAAATTACTACACATGGTGTTCAGCTCAATGCGTTTGAATCCATTGATGAATTTCTATCTAGGAAATCATAGAAAGGTGAGAAACTTCTATGAAATATAAAAATGCGTCGGATATATTACCAGACGAATTACTAAGAGAAATACAGCAATATGTTTCTGGTGAAGCATTATATATTCCATCAGATCAAGAAAGGAAAAAGTGGGGAGATGGTTCGGGCGCACGAAACTTTTATTCACAAAGAAATGCTGATATCAGAAATAAGTACTTTTGCGAAAAAAGGAGCATGGAACAACTTGCCGACGAATACTGCCTTTCTATTGAAACGATTCGTAAAATTGTGTATAAGTAAATATAAAACTAACAATAACAAAGCCACGACAAAAGTCGTGGCAATATTTTTGCTATTATTTATTTTGATCCCGCAATTCAGAAAATCCCATCCATACTACCCAAACGTATGCAAGTGTTTTCGGAATCATGAGCACACCAATCAATGGATACACATCTGCCCATAGAACAACGGGAATGTAAAACCCAAAGCTTAATGTGATTGCAAGCCACATAAAGCGAAATGCTTTATCATTATGTGCTTTGGCTTTCTTATAAAACAACACTATAATAATAATTCCTAAAACTGCAAATGGAATATTACGATAGATACCCCAAGTTAATGGCGCATCCGCACTCATCCATTCATTTTGCGGGAACAGACATAATGCGATTCTTACTGCTGCCAACGCATACATTATTACGGTTAACACTCTATTTTTGATATCATAACGCATCATAAAAATATGATACAAAATGATATAAAATATTGTCATAGTAATTGAAGTAATAAACTTTCCTAAACCGAGTGCCACCACATAATCTTCTAAACCGGTTGTGCAAAGAGCATATGCTCTTGGGATTAAGTGAAATGCATCACCAAAGCCTAAAACCACCGCCATAATTCCAAATAATAAATATTGCTTATTGCCCTTTGATTTACGAATCATCAAAAAGCCTATTGTTGTAACACTAATTAAATATAACGCATCAAATATTGTTTCCATAATTGCTTGCATAAAAACGCTCCTTTTCCATTATTGAATAAACACTTTTTATCATAATATATGACAGATAAAATATCAAGATACCCGTTTCTTATTTCTATTGTTTTCGACAAAATATTTTAATGTTCTTAGTTGTTTTTATTTACTTTATACTATAACATTGATATAATCAAGATAGCATTAGTATAAATTAATGACATAAGCTAGGATGTGAATTCATGGCAAAGTCCCCTAATCAAAAATTAAAGCTATTATATCTGCAAAAAATATTACAAGAAAAAACGGACGAAACCCACACAATGAATGTTGCGCAACTCATTAGAGAATTGCAACGTTATGATATCTCTGCAGAACGTAAAAGTATCTATGATGATATTGAAGCTTTAAAGCAGTTCGGGCTCGATATTGAATGTAGCAGATCAAAACCAAGGGGCTACTACATCGCAAGCAGGCAATTTGAATTACCCGAACTCAAGCTATTAGTGGATGCGGTTCAATCCTCGAAATTTATTACACATAAAAAGTCCAATTCATTAATTAAAAAGGTGGAAACGCTAACAAACATTCATGAGGCTCAACTGTTACAACGTCAAGTGTTCGTTGCAAATAGAATTAAAACCATGAATGAGAGTATTTACTATAATATTGATAAAATTCATACTGCAATCTCTCAAGGGATGAAAATTGAATTTCAATATTTCGAATGGACGATAAAAAAAGAACGCAAATACAAAAAACAAGGCGAATTTTATTGTATTAGTCCTTGGGCACTCTCCTGGGTTGATGAAAACTACTATATGATTGGCTTTGACAATGAGATGCAAATAATAAAACATTATCGTGTAGATAAAATGGTAAACATCACACTAACAGAAGAACCCAGAGACGGTCAAGACCATTTTAACCAATTTGACATGGCCTTATATACTAATAAATTGTTTGGTATGTTTGGCGGCGAGGAGGAAACCATAAAGCTATTGTTTTCCAACCGTTTTATTGGAGTAGTATTAGACCGCTTTGGAAAAGAAATTTCTGTTATTCCTTATGATGATACTCATTTTATAATTCACTTAAAAGTTGCGCTAAGTCCACAATTTTTTTCTTGGCTATTTGGATTCTCTACCGATGTAAAAATACTATCGCCGCAAAGGGTGGCAGATTTATATTTACAGCAAGCACAAGAAATTACTTTACTTTATCAATAAAATGTGACTGAAAGAACGTATGAAAATCATATGTTCTTTTTTTGTCCCTTTTATGGGACAGTCTACTTGTTATAATCAAAATAAGGAAAAAAATCAGTTAATGCACATAAATGAGTTAAAAATGTCATCACAATACTATTTTAAGAAAGGACATTTCATATGACATTGGAATTGATCAACCAAATAGCAACAGGCTTCTTAATTTTATTGATGCTTTTAATTTTAAAAGATACTGCGACAAGAAAAAACGATACCGATGAATAAATACATATTGGCATTACTAATAAGATACCATTGCTTTTTACAATGGTACTTTTCTTTTATTCCAACAAAAATCATTTGCTAAGTATTGCATTTGACAAATAAACTTGGATATAATATCATATTAAGTAGATAGGATTTTATGTTTTTCCTGAAATTACTAATGGAGGTTGCCTTTGAAACAAAATGTATTAGTTGCGATGAGTGGTGGAGTTGATAGCTCAGTTGCTTGTGTATTATTAAAAGAAAATTATAATTTAATTGGTGTTACCTTAAAATTACATGAAACCGATGAAATTAAATTAGATAAAACAAAAACATGTTGTTCCCTATTAGATGTTGAAGATGCAAGAAGTGTTGCTTTTGCTTTAGACTTCCCCTATTTTGTTTTTAATTTCGGTGATAAATTCGAAGAACAAGTAATTAACCGCTTTACACAAAGTTATTTGAATGGTGAAACACCAAACCCCTGCATTGATTGTAACCGTTATATTAAGTTTGATGCGTTGATGAAACGTGCAGAACAATTAAATCAAGACTATGTTGCAACCGGCCACTATGCGCGGCGGGAATACGATAAAGAATCTGGACGCTATCTTCTAAAGAAAGCAAAAGACAGTTCAAAAGATCAGACATATGTTTTATACAGCTTAACGCAAGAGCAATTAAGTAAAATTTTATTTCCGTTAGGTGACTTAGAAAAATCGCAAGTACGTGAAATTGCGTTAGCGAATGGCTTTATCAATGCGCAAAAGCCTGACAGCCAAGACATTTGCTTTGTGCCGAATGGGAAGTATGCAGAATTTATCAAGCAGCATACGAAAAAAGTAATTCCAAAAGGAAATTTCATTGATGTAAGCGGTAACGTAATTGGAACACATAATGGTATTATTTCGTACACCGTCGGTCAAAGGAAAGGACTTGGAATTGCTTCTTCGGAACCTTTTTATGTGGTAGAAAAAGATCCGATTGCAAACACCGTTACCCTTGGCAGAGAAAACGACTTATATCGATCCGATTTGATTGCAAATGATATAAACTGGATATCAATTGAAAAGCTGAATGCACCAATGCGTGTAACTGCTAAAACTCGATATAGCCAAAAAGAACAACCCGCTACTATTACGCCACTCAACGAAAATGAAGTACAAGTATTGTTTGATGAACCACAACGTGCAATCACGAAAGGGCAAGCAGTTGTATTTTATGATGGAGACCGCGTTGTTGGTGGAGGAACGATAACACAAAGCAAAATATAGTTAGGAGAAAAACATGATTAAAGACTTACAAGAACAAATTATCAAGCTAAAACAAGAAAAAGATTTTTATATTCTTGCACATAGCTATCAAGCAAAAGAAATTGTTGAAGTTGCAGACTTTACAGGAGATTCTTTTCAATTAAGTTTAGCAGCACAAAAAGTACCAAATAAAAACATACTTCTTTGTGGTGTGCATTTTATGGCTGAAACTGTGAAAATGCTTTCACCTGAAAAAAATGTATATTTGGCAAATCCAATAGCAGGTTGCCCTATGGCAGAACAATTAGAGCCTGAAATGATTGAGTATTTGAAAAAACAAAACCCTGATTATACTGTGGTGGCATATATAAACACAACAGCAAATTTAAAATCTGTTAGCGATGTTTGTGTTACCTCATCTTCTGCTGTTAAAATTGTAAATAATATTGAAAACAACAATATTCTTTTTATTCCCGATTGCAACCTCGGCGATTATATTAGCAAGCAATTACCTCACAAAAATATTAAGCTTGTGCAGGGTGGTTGTCCTGTTCACGCAGCAGTAACCGAACAAGATATTATTAATGCAAAAGCAGCCCATCCTAATGCAAAGGCATTGGTACATCCTGAATGTACTCCTGCCGTATTAAAACACGCTGATTATATTGGTTCCACTTCCGGTATTGTAGAATATGCAATGAAATCTGACTGTCGTGAGTTTATTATCGGAACTGAGATGAGTATTGCAGAACATTTACAATACGCTTGTCCTGAAAAAGATTTTTATATCTTATCTAAAAAAATACTTTGTCCAAATATGAAGCTGACAACCTTAGTGGATGTATTTAAAACTCTTAACGGAACAGGCGGATTAGAAATTCAAATGAGCGATGAAACGATTGCAAAAGCTAGAGTTTGTGTAGATGAAATGATCCGACTCGGCAAGTAGCTTGCGAAATTCTTTCTGATATGATAACATAGTGATACGCTGTTACGTTTATGGTTTAAATTAGCGTATGCTTTAAAATAAATTTGAAAGACTTACAAAAAGGAATGGTCATATATGAAAATTTCGACAAAAGGACGTTATGCTCTCCGCTTAATGCTAGATTTAGCAGTTAATTTCAATGGTGCATATATACCACTAAAAGAAATTGCAATTAGACAAGGCATATCTGATAAATATTTAGAGCAAATTATTATTCAACTTAATAAGGCGGGGTTTGTTAAAAGTATAAGAGGTTCACAAGGTGGCTATAAGCTTGCTAATGAGCCCAAATACTATACTGTAGGCAGTATTCTTCGTTTAATGGAGGGTAGCCTTTCCCCTGTTGCTTGCTTAGATAATCCAAGCGAAACTTGTGACAGAGTTTCAGATTGTGTTACATTGGAAGTTTGGATAAAACTAAAAGAAGCAATTGACTCTGTTGTAGACAACATAACGCTGCAAGATTTAGTTGACAGACATTTTGAAAAAGGCACATGTGAATATTATATATAATAAAAGCCAGAAGTCCATCCTTCTGGCTTTAGACTGTCAAAAAGTAAAATTTAATTTTATATTTGCAAGATTTCAGTTTCTTTCTAGCTATGAAGTTATTGGGCTATCCGCCCAAACCTGACTATGCTTTAATTCTCAAAATTGGCTTTTATTATTTGACAAACTGCCTGATAAGGGATAATATAGAAATATATACCACACGAAAGTAGGTGTCTTATGAAACGAATTCTTCTTACTATAATTCTTCTCACATCTATTATCTTAACTGGTTGTTCATCCAATTCAATGTCCAAATCCACAAAAGCTGATTTGCCGAAAAATCCAACAGTAAAACACATTGCACTTACCAAAGAAGAAAAAGAAATTGCTACTGCTACTTGTAATACTTTAGAAAAATTTATTATAAAAAAAGATAAAGTTTACGATATTGAAGTATCATACTATCATAATGGTAAGATTATACCTCAAACAGCATTGCTAGGCGTTGACTCAAAAGGTAAAGACCTTCCTGTCATTATTAGCAAAGAGATATTGCCTGATAATAAAAAAGAATTATGGCATATTGGAGCTGATGGTGGATCTTCGTTCTATTTGGATTTTTTGCCAATTGAAGGAAAGTGTGCAACTTTATCTGGAGTTACCTATGAAGCCTTTAATCTGGAAAAAGGAAAAGAGTATCTGCTTTATTATGTTGCTTATAAAAAAGGGAATTCTATACGTTCCGGATATCCCATTTTCTTGAACTGGGATAGTACAGATAACAAATTAGAACCATTAAAAGAATTTGAATATGTCATACTAGTTACTATTAAATTAAGTAATACTCCTGGATACAAATAATTAAATGAAACATATGGAGGTATTTATGAAACGAATTCTTCTTACTATAATTCTTCTCACATCTATTATCTTGGCTGGGTGTTCATCCAATTCAACGTCCAAATCCACAAAAGCTGATTTGCCCAAAAATCCAACAGTAAAACATGTAGTACTTACCAAAGAGGAAAAAGAAATTGCTGCTGCTACTTGCGACCGTATAGCAAAATTCGTTTTTGAAAAAAATAAACTATATGATATTACAGCATATTCTTATCACGATGGCGCGCTTACGCCTCGCCCCCTTGTAATGAAAATTGACTCAAAACAAAAGAATATACCAATTATTTTCTCTAGCCACTCGTTTCACGACGAACAAAATAACATGGTTCAAGAAAACTGGACTATTTTGGCGAATGAAACTCGTGCTGATTTTCCTTTAAACCTTTTTTCAAAGGGTAAAGCCTTAAATTGCGCATATGGGATAGGCGATGAAGCGTTCCAAATGGAAAAAGGCAAAGAATATGTGCTTTATTATGTAGCGTATAAAAAAGGAACCGAGTTTAAAACCAAATATCCAATCTTTTCAGAATGGGATACAACAGAAAATAAAATTGAACAACTAAAAGAGTTTGATTATGTTTTGCTGTTTACAGCAAAGCTGAGTGATACATCTAAATAGTAAAAAAGCAAGGGAAAATTCCCTTGCTTTTTTACTATTTAGATTGGTTTTGCTTTATCGTGTCCATGCTTTGCTTTTCCTTTAATTTCAGGTACAGGAGCCACATCATTTTTCGGCATATGCATTTTATGATTACTTTGTGTACCATGAGGATCTTTTGGATCCGGTCTTCTCATTCCCGCTTTTGCCATATCTACACCATCCTTTTTTTAATGCAATTTTCATTAAAACATTTGGGGCAAATTCTCTATCTGTAGTATGAACCAAAGCAATCTTAATATGTGAATAATCTTGAATCCCTTTACATATTTCTTTATTTTAATACATCTGTTTTATGTGGTTAAATCATAAATGATAGTAAAATCAAGTTTATATCGCTACAACTCATTACTATAATATCAAATTAGAAAGAAACCATAATTTAGTTCGATTATTAACTTTTGGATAAAATACATAAAAAGTCTTGTTAATGTAAAATTATTATTATATAATATAGTAAAATATTTTAAATATCATAAGAAAGTAAGGGAACGGTTATGACAATGAATGAAATTAAAATTTTAATCTGTGATGATTCGATTCTTGTACGCAAAAACTTAAAAAAATTTTTAACTTCACTAGGCTGCTCTGAAATTTATGAGGCCGTAAATGGTCAAGAAGCAATTGAAAAATACAAGGAAAGTAAGCCTGATCTTGTTTTTATGGATATTGTTATGCCTGTTAAAACCGGATTAGATGCTTTAATTGAAATTCTAGATTTTGATACATCCGCAAAAGTTGTTATGGTATCTTCTGTTGGTACTCAATCACACTTACAACAGGCTATTGAATCAGGTGCTTTTAACTTTGTACAAAAGCCTATTGAAAATGAGTTCATTCGCAAAATCCTTGAAAACTTTATAAACGGAGGAAAATAAGCTATGTTCACTCAGTTTTTCGGTAACTTTCTTTTGAATCAAAATTTTATCACCGGTCAACAACTGGCAAAGGCATTTTCCATACAAAAAACAACCCGAGTGAAACTAGGAGTTTTAGCAATTAACGCCGGATATATGACTGCAAAACAAGTTGACGAAGTGCATACTGCTCAAGGAAAAACAGATAAACGTTTTGGTGATCTTGCTTGTGATATGGGATTTTTAAACAAAGAACAAGTATTAAGCTTATTAGCTCAGCAAACCTCCTCTCATTTATCACTAGGTCAAGCACTCATCGATTTAAAATATATGACCAACGAAGAATTTGAATACGCTTTAAACTCATATGAAAGAAAACATTCCATTACCGATATTGATTTTACTGATATACAAAATTCAAAAATTCACACAATCATTAACGATTTTTATCAATTCGACTCATTAGAAGATACGAAAAGCTATACCGACTATATAACTTTATTATTTAAAAATATCATTCGCTTTATTGGTGATGATTTTATTCCCCTGAAACCCCAACCATTAAAGCAAATACATATTGATTGCATAACATCGCAAAGTATCACAGGTGCATTTCAAGCGTTTACCGCTATTACTTCAGATGAAAAAACTTTCATACAATTCGCAAATCGGTTTGCAAACGAGGAATTTATAGAAGTGAATGAGTATATTCTTGCATCTGTAGCTGAATTTTTAAATCTCCATAATGGTTTATTTACGGTAAATATGTCTGATTCACGACAAATGGAACTTGAAATTCTTCCTCAATGCATTGATAACGATAAGGTGCTTTCTTTTAGCGAAGAGGCTTATCTAATTCCAATTACATTTTCCTTTGGAACTATCGTTATTATTCTATCAAGCAACATCCCATCCATAACATAATTAAAAACAGCAATCGATTGATGCTTCGATTGCTGTTTTTAATTATGTTAACCTCGACAATTGAATGAGTATTACTATCACTTTTGTGAGCCATATACTTTATAAATCGTCCTGTCTTTCATAAAAGCTTGACTCTGTCATACCTTCGGGTGCTGCTGCCATAGGGACTAAATCAATAGCTTGTGTAGATATTATTCCATCAAATATCGGAATGTTATAATAATTTGCCGTCATGAAATTAGGATGAGTAGCTTTTAAATCATAAGTTACAAACGGCTTTTCAGTACTCGGCGCCTCTGATAGATTTTTATCTACTGTGTGAAGAGAAATGGCTTCTGTTTGGCCTGCGATGTTTGTTTTTAAAGTTGCGATAACATACTTTTCCTCGCCAAATTTTTTAGATATTTCTACCGTTACATTCTCAACCGGATAAGTTCTTCTTGCCGTAAAAGCTTGTGCTTTCAGCATTCCTTTTGCAGGAAAATCTCTTGCAAACTGCTGATATTGCTCTTCAATTGACGCAGTTGATTGAGGAGGTGCTGGCGTTGGGGTAGCCGGTGTCGGTATAGCTTGCCTTGTTTGTGGGATGACTTGTTGTGGACGTGGCGGTGCCTCCTGCTGTGTCATTGACTCCATAACAGGTACTGCTAATTCGTAATCATTAGGATCATATGTATGTCTTCTATTCACTACTTTCGGCTGACCGTTTGCCTTTCCTTTTGATTTTTGATAGTAGTCCAACATTTGATTATTATAATACTCCTTCATTTGCTCCATATTCATATTATCAAATTTACTCATTCGCACTTCACCTCATAATAATTCTATAAAAATGTACTCTTTTTATTATATGATAGCTTTTAAGTAAAGTTTCTAAAACTATGATAAAGAAGTATACAGCAAACCATTTTTCTATAATATTTATAAAAAGTATTGACTCTTACGTTACGTAATAGATTATGCTATACTTATGAGAAGAAAATACCAAGGAGTAAATTATGAAAAAGACTGTTCATGAAGTTTCAAAGTTAACGGGAATTAGTATACGTGCCCTTCATTATTACGATGAAATCGGTTTGCTAAAGCCTAGTGAATACACAAATGTTGGATATCGACTCTATGATACTGCAGATCTAGAACGACTACAACAAATCTTGTTTTTCAAAGAGCTTGATTTTCCGCTAAAAGAAATAAAAAATATCTTTGAACAGCCGTCATTTGATAAAACCGATGCATTAAAAAAGCAAAAAGAGCTTCTCATACTCAAACAAAATCGATTATCCCAACTAATTGATTTAATCAACCTAAACTTAGAAGGAGGAAACAATATGAGTTTCAAAGAATTTGATATGAGTGAAATTGAAGCTGCACAAAAACAATATGCAGTAGAGACTAAGGAACGATATGGGAAGACCAAAGCATATCAAGAAAGTGTAGAAAAAACAAGCAAATATAATCATTCCGATTGGAAAAATGTTGGATTAGCTGCAGAAAAAATATACCAAGGCTTTATTGGTGCAATGAATCAAGATGTTGCAAGTGAAGAAGTACAAAAGCTAGTTGCAGATTGGAAAGATTATATTACAAAATATTTTTATGAATGTACCAATGAAATTTTAGCCGGCCTTGGTGAAATGTATGTAGCTGACGAACGCTTCACAAAAAACATCGACCAACATAAAAAAGGTCTTGCACAATTTATGAGCCAAGCTATCAAAGAATATTGTAAAAAATAAGGTTGATTTTATATTGGGCTATCCGCCCAAACCTGGCCATGGTTATCAACATGCTAAAACTCGCTTATTTTAAGCGAGTTTTTTAATTTTAAGAAACAATTTCGAAATTTCTTAATATGATAAAGTAACCGTAATTATATTACATATAGAAAGGGACTTAATATGAGCAATTTAATAGAAAAGCTATCTCAAATACGGAAAGAACAAGGAGTACATGCATTGCAAAATTCTCTGGAAGCCTTATTTACCCAAAATCAAGACCAAGCAATTGAACTTGTCAATGATCATTCTATCCCCTTTCCTTGGCTATTTTTTTCGTTACCTGTTATAAAAAAATTATATTTATTTGAAGAGTTAAACGAACGTAATATTTGTGCTTTAAAGCTTTGCGCACATATCCAAAGAAATTTTAAGCTGCAAGCTCGGGTATTTCCCTACTCTTACGAAAACAAAGACTCCTATTACCCTATTTTAATATGGATGTTTGAAACTGGAATAGCAGAAGATGGTTTCAATGATGACTACGACGAGATTATGGATGGTGTAGTATCATTGCTCATTCACAATTATCAAGAAACTACAATTTTACCTCAAATTTGTGAGCTGATCTACGACAGAAACCGTAAAGGCACATTTTATCATGATTTAATTTGGGCGTATTTTCGTTCTAACAATCATGAGGCTTTAGCCTATATTGCAGAGCATTTTCGCTCCAAAAATCCAAAAGATATCCGATTAACATGCAAATTGCTACACTGTGATATGCCTGAAACAGATAACCCTGAACAGTATTATTACATGTTTATGAATTGGTATGACGAAAATAAGCCTTATCTTTCATTCACAGATGAATTTTTTCAAAAGACAAATAAGCCACAAGTATTTCAAGTGGACATGAATGCAAAATACCTTACTAAACCTGTTCAGGGGAATCCAGAAATGACAGAAAATGAGGCTAATCACCTCATGGAGTTTCAAAACAAACCGATTGAAGACCAAATACTATTATCTCATTTTGCCCATACACTTAATAAACAAAGCCAAGAAGCTTATAACCGATTTATGAGTTTTCCCGTTTCTCAGCAACTGGATATTGCAAGAAATTCAACGAGAGAGGTTTAACGAGTATGATAACAATTGGAAATCAATTAACCCAAACACAGACACTTTTAAAAGATTATCCACAAAGCAGTCTTGAATCCATCATTCTAACGGCTCTTGGTGATAGTAGTTCCAGTTTTCGTTACCAATCAATTGATCAATTAAAATTTGAACTTGCATTACGTAGAGCTATTGTTCAGGCTGCGGTTGATTTGAATAATTCGGATTTTTCCTTTGCTGTATTTCGTAAATCAAAAGGCAACCCTACATATTGGGAGCGTGTAAGCAATGGAGGATTACGATTAAAACAAGGAGCTAAGCCAAGTGATGCAATTAAAGATATTTATGTGAATGGAAAGCTCTATGCATCAGAATGTGCCACAGCTATGATTATTGTTTATTTAAAAGCATTGCTTTCCGTTTATCCTGAACCGTTGTTTAATGAAGCATTTAGTGATATCACATTGATGAACTGGCATCATATACCTCGTCTTTTATCTGATGTTGGGCAAATGCAACCTGCAACTGTATACTTACCTGGTGACAGACGCTATTTTGCTAATCCCGATGTTGATCCGGTTACTCCAGAATGGCAAGGTGAAAACACAATTGATTTAAGCAAAGACTTTTACTATGGCCATGGTGTTGGAATTTATAATGCTGAAGAAATTATCTCAGAACTAAATAAAAACAGAAAACGTGATTCAAATAAAGAGGCTTATTTAATGGATTCTGCGGGAAGACCTGACTTCAAAAAACTAGCTAATATTTATTTAACATATAAAAAGGAGCATTCGAATGAATAAAATTAAGCTCCAAGAAATTTTCTTGGAGCTTAATTTAATAAATAGCATCAAATACGGGTTTCATAGTTTTTATCCATATATTTTGTTCTCTATCATAGAACTTTGTATCTGAATTAACTGCGAATGGAATTTTTGCATTTGTTAAAGCTTTTGTTACAAAATAAGCAAACGCTACCTGCTCTTGAATGGAATAAGTATTTCCTTCATTATAATCTCCCGGCATCCATGCACCAACCCACGTAGAAATCCCTGCTTTTTTTTGCCACTCTAAAGCCAGTTGAATCTTATTTAAAATCAGCTGTTTTTCTGAAGGTGTTCCCGTTGTCCAAAGTTTCTTTTCGTTTTCTTTACTTGGACCGGAAGCATAGAAATGCCATTCAGCCATCAAATAATTATTATGCTTCGTTGGTATTTTAAGCTCATTCAAATAAGCCGGATCCGAACGCATTCTTGGCGATATCATTATTATTCTGGTCGGATTCGTTTTTCGTATTTCAGCAACTAATTGCTCATATATATTGTTCAGAGCTTGAGGTTGTTTATTCAATGCATCAGTAACCTCAATCATTAAATCGAATGATACATAAGAAGAGATATTTTGATAGTGCTTGGCAACAGTACCCCACCACAATATAACCTTATCTATGTTGCCTTTTGAAGGATCATTTTTAAGCTCATCGGCTTGATATGCAACAATTGGAATAATGTTATTATCCAAACAATCCTTAATTTGTCTATCTAATGTTTCAAAAAGACGGTCATCAGCATCATCAGCAATTCGAATACGAACATGCTTCACTCCCGCTTTAGCAAAGTCTTCTACAGCTTTCTTACTATAATTTTCTCTACCTTGTTGCGTTTTTGACCAATCAACATCCATTCCTTTTCCAAGTAAGGCTTGATAATTTTGTGGATTGATTGGCGTTTTTGATTGCAATTCATTTGAAAAGCTTGAATTTTCAGTCTTTGTAATGCTATTTGATGAATAGGAATTCTCTTTTGAGTTGATATTCTTTTTAAAATTGCAACCGATAAATGATAAAGCTATACTTATAAGCAAAATACATAATACAATTTTAACTTTCATAAATCTCCTTATCGCATTCAATTGCTTTTATCATAGTAAATCCTATTTCATTTACTTTCATACAATATCTACTACACAATCTTCACGAGTTGCCGTTTCGTTAACAAAATCAATACAGTACTTAAAATTATTTGCAAATACAAGAGCATCTTCAAGCTCTATTTTGATAATACAAGTATACGGGTCTTGCTCATTCACATGCTTATTATAAAATGCAGAAAACACCTCTTTTAATTCATCTCGAATTCCCTTATTCGAATTTTCTAAAGGATTTCCGATGTTAACTGCAGTACCATGAGCAACAAACAGATTATGGTTTAATGCGACGTTTGGGTTAACAATGATTTCTTTTACTTTATTAGTTAACGCATATGATGTAATATAAAATGATTTATCTTTATAATAAACGTTTACTACTCTTGCATTTGGCTTTCCATCAGAAACGGTAGCAAGTGACATTGGAATGTCATGCCCATACAGCTCTTGCATAGCTATTAAGCTATCGTTAAAATAGTTCATAGTGTTGCCTATTCGCATCTAACTGCAGTTCCGGAAGCAGTTACCATTAACATACCATTGTTACTTCCTAATACCTCGTAGTCAATATCAACGCCTACTACTGCATTAGCACCCATTTGGTATGCACGAGTTTCCATCTCACTTAATGCATTTTCTCTTGCATTCAGTAGCTCTTGCTCATATGTATTAGAACGGCCGCCAAAAAAATTGCTTAACCCAGCAGCGAAATCCTTTACAAAGTCTACACCTGAAATAACTTCTCCAAATACAATTCCTTTGTATTCAACAATGTTTTTTCCTTCAATGCTTGGTGTTGTTGTAATAATCATAATAATTCTCCATTCTATCATTATATGTTGTTATAAGGTTTTGCCACCGACTAAAAATTATTTCCGTTCCAGCCCCAGTTTGATACCTCTTCATATTTAACATAACAACAGTCACTTGCAATATTTAATTCATCTTCAAGAATATCAGTTATAGCTGCTGTTAGTTTGTTGTATGCATCACTGCTTGCTTTTCCAAATAGCTTTACTTCAACAAATGCAATTGGTTTTTGGTTACTTCCTTTGAAATATAAACTGCACTCATCTTCAAAACCTAACATAAGCCAATTTTCAGATTTTCCCGGTATCAATTCAATTGCTTTCCCAAGTTTGGTTTTGATTCGTTCCTCTTGTGCTTTTTCAATTTTTACGTTCACTTTAGTTTGAATAAAAGGCATTTTAAATCCTCCCAATCAGTTTTATTATAAAATTATTATAACATAAATTGTAATTGCATCAATATTATTTTACTAATTTCCATTCTTTAATACGGTTTAATTTACAAAATGAATCTCTAATAATATCGTTATGTTCTGTCATCCAATCTGCAAAGCTATTTTTTAAAGATAATAAAATTTCCACATAATCCGAATTGTCAATCAAATTATGTAATTCGTTTGGATCTACTTCCATATCAAACAACTGATCTTGATCTGCACCATTAAATACATACTTATATTTGCCTTTTCTAAACATACGTTGTGTAACAACAATACTAAATGCCCCCATACCTTCGGTTACAATTTCATCACACCAAGGTTGATTTTTATCTTCAATGAAGCCCGTTAGCGGACGACCGTCACCATAGCCAAACGAATCATTTAGGTTATAACCCGCCATTTGAAGAATCGTTGCATAAATATCACATGTTCCAACCAATGCATGTTGCGTGTAGCCTTCATAATCAGCAATTGCCGGTTTCATATAAAGTGGAATTTTAGTTGTATCATCATACATACTATACGATTTGTTCTCTAATCCACCATGACAGCCTTGATTATCTCCATGGTCTGCTGAGAAAATAATAACTGTATCATCATAAATTCCTTTTTCTTTTAAGTAGTCTATAAATCTTCCAACTTGCGCATCTATATGGGTAGTGCAAGCATAATAGTGTCTTAAAGTATCTTGGAAAAAGCTCCAATCTAGTTCTGGGCGTCGAAGCAATTCATAAATGCGGGGCGCATTTGTTGTATCTTCGCTAAAACTTTCCCATTGTGGAATTTCGACATTACGATATAAATCAAGATATTTAGTTGGTGCAAAAAATGGCTCATGTGGTCCCCAAAAATTTACATTGAGAAAAAAAGGTTTATCTGATTCCAATAAATGATTTACAATTGACTTTGCTCGTTCTACAAGATAATATTCAATTGTGGATTCAATAGGAGACGTTACTTCGCCCACAGTAGAATGGTCACCAGGTCGCTTATCTTTTGTTTGGTTAATAATTTCTAATTCTAAATCATTATCTTTTAAATATTGCTTGAATTCATTGTATCTCCAACCGCCACAACCATGGCCAGGAAAATCATCTCCAATATAGCCTACATCAGTTGGTAAACTTCCATAACCTAAATATGCTGCGCTTTCCATAAATCCTTTATCAAGATTTTGAATTACCCATTGACCTTCTTCAGAAGCTGTTTTATCTTTACCAACCCCAAGATGCCATTTACCGGTAAAGCCTGCTTGATAACCAATACTGTTTAATCGTCGACTTAACAAAAAAGGAGTATCTTGAATTTCATGAGTTCTAGCACCTGTTTGATAAGAATTTGTTTCCAAACCTGTTTTGGATGGATATAAACCTGTTTGCATTGAACTTCTTGCAGGTGTACATACAGGGCAAGTAGTGTATGCATTATCGAAAACTACACTTTGACTTGCTAATTCATCAAAAGTTGGTGTTTTGCAAATTGTATCTTTCTTATAAGAAGAGAGTGTATCAACTCTATGTTGATCTGTACAAATAAAAATAATATTTTTTCTTTTCATAAATTATATCCCCTAACCAAAAATACTAAATAAATCATATAGGATTTTACATGAAATTGCAATACCAAAACAATTATATTGTAACAGAATACTATTATGTGGTATACTATATTTATAATAATCATTCTATGTATTATAATATAAATGGAAAGGAACTTAGCTATGTCAAAACAAATTAAGTTTATTCCCAAAGAAAAGCTGAGTAAAAAAGTGCAAAAAGAATTAAACAACCAACAACGTGGTTCTTGGGGCATATGTAACCCTGTAACCAAAAAAATTGAAAGCAAGAAACGATATAATCGTAAAAAGGTTCAAAAAGGAGATGATTTCCGATTTGAGCCTTTTATTTTTGCTTAAAATAGTGTTTACTTATTGTCTTTCTAATGGTATATTTAGTTTACATAGAATTTTCGGAACAAAAATGAGGAGTGGGGATTATGACAAAATCAATTCAAGGCACTTGGTTTGAATTTCAACACCACAGCAAAAAAGAAGGTATCTATTGGAATAATGAATCCAAAAACTTTACCGAAGAGAAATGGCGTGAAAAAGTAAAAGAAATTGCGGGAACAGGTATGGAATACATTGTACTTCTTGCAACTGCACTCGATTTTAACTGCTATTATGATACTTCTATTTTCCCTAAAGCAGATTTAACTTGTAAAAATCCTTTAGAAGTACTGCTATCTCAAGCAGAAGAAAGTAATCTAAAAGTGTTTATTAGCGCTGGATTTTATGGGGATTGGATGCATCCTCAAATCAATATGGTAGATAAAGAAGTTACCAAACGTGGATTGCAAGCGATGAATGAAATTGCCGAGCAATATGGTAAATATAAAAGCTTACACGGTTGGTATTTTCCTGATGAAACTTGTATTAACGGTTATTTTTCAGAGGACTTTATACGCTATGTGAATACATATAGTAACGAAGCACATCAACTAAATCCAAACTACAAAACATTGATTGCACCATATGGAACACGCTTAGTAAAAGCAGATGATAAATACATTGACCAATTAGAAAGAATCGACATTGATTATGTTGCTTACCAAGATGAAATTGGTGTGCAAAAAACAAAAGTTGAAGAGAGTGCCGCATTTTATGAAGCTTTAAAAAAGGTTCATGATAAAGCCGGGCGTGGAGCATTATGGGCAGATATTGAGTTGTTCGAATTTGAAGGCGATGTATATTCAAGCGCTTTACTGCCTGCTGAATTCTCTCGTATTAAAAAGCAAATAGAAGCTGTTTCTCCTTATGTTGATAAAATATTAGCTTATCAATATCAAGGCATGATGAACAAGCCTGATTCCAAGGCTTTTGCAGGACATCCTTCTTCAGCAAAGCTTTATACTGATTACATGAACTGGTTAAATAAATAAATTCATATAAAAAACGTGTTATACTTTCGTATGACACGTTTTTATTTTGATAAAGTAATTTATTATTTGATATTTGCAATATATTTGTCGGATTCTTGCTATATCAATATTGGGCTATCCGCCCAAGCCTGACCATGCTTTTTGGCAATCGCCCCAAAAAGCATGGATAAAAAATGCTTTGTTTCTCAAAATTGTTTTTTTATATGACATCGCGCCTATACTTGTACAAAGTTGAAAAGTTTCAGCTTGTACTATATTATTTTTATTGGCTCCCATAGATCATTTCTAGTAAAATCGTTATGCGACCAGCAATTGTTCCACGCGATTACCATTTGATAAAAACTCATATGTTGTTATATGTCATTTTAGTAAAAACAATTTTCGCAAGTTAAATTCTTCTAAAATTCAGCTTTTATTTGCGCTTTTGGTCTTTCTACAAGTTGGAACGTGTTATACTTTCATATGACACGTTTTTGCTTACTCTAATCCTATTTCTCTTACATTCCATTTAATTCCTTTGCATAAATCTCGGTGTAAACAAGCTTTCCATAAATTCGCTCTGATTTCATCAAGCTTATTTTATTCACATTCATTTGCATTGATGAAATTGTTGTTTCAAATTCTTTCACATTGAAATCATCCAATACCACTACTTCACGACCGATAGTCAGATGTGGCTTGTACTCACGATTTTCTAATGCAAAGCCTCTATCGATTAATTCTTGGCATAATTGTTTTTGTAAACCAACTAAATCTTGATTTTTGTTAATTCCTATCCAATAGATATCTCCACCATCACGTTTGAATTTGCCAATTCCACTCATTTTTAATGTAAAGTCATTTACATTGACAGCGTTCATTGCTTGCTGAATCGCAGAAACTTTAGCTGTTTCACCTATGAAAGCCAATGTAAGATGTAGATTATCTTTGAATGTGAATTTACCTTGTTTTGTATGTCGCTTTAGCTTGGTTATTGTGTCAATCAAACTATCTTTTATTTCTTCTGTAAATTGAATTGCAATAAATAATCTCATATTATCATCCTATTCTTATCTAATAAAAAAGTCGTATGCCGTTTTTATAAATAGCAATCCTAAGACAACAAACATAATATATCGAACAAATTTTGCTCCATGTTTTACTGCAAACCGTGCTCCAAGATATCCCCCGAACATACTACATGCTGCCGCAGGTATTGCAAGTAAAAATAAGACCTTTCCCCCAATTAAAAAAATAATCATAGAAGTAATATTGGAAGCTAAATTCGAAACTTTTGCACAACCAGAGGATAATACTAAGTCAAATCCTAGTATTCCCGAAAAAGCGAGAATTAAAAAAGTTCCTGTTCCAGGTCCAAGTAAGCCATCATAACACCCAATAAAAAGGCCAATTACAATTGATATGATTGCTTGCTTCATTGCTGAAAACTGTTTTTCAATTGGTTCAATACCAAGCTTCTTTTGAAACAGCAAAAAGACTGCAACAAGAGGAAGAGCAACCAACATCATAATTCGAAGAATAGGTTCTTTGATAAATAATACAAGACTTGTACCAATATAAGAACCAACCATTGCGCCAATTGCAGAATAAATTGCTATGCGAAATCGAACTTTTCCGCTTTTAATATATTTCAAAGTTGCAACCAAAGTGCCAAAGCTTGAAGAAAATTTATTACATCCTGCTGCAAAGTGAGCGGGTAATCCTGCAAATAAGTAAGCCGGAAGTGCGATAATGCCACCGCCCCCTGCTACTGCATCCACAAATCCTGCAGTAAACACAAAAGGACATATAATTAATAACATTTGAAGTGTTTCGTTCATTTTTATCTCCATCGTTTTAATTAAAACGGCAATATATGCTTCTTTGAAAGCAAACGTTACGGCCAATTCTTATTTTATTATATCGCAAGATATTCACAATAGCAACGATGAAAATTATTCCTAAAACAAGCGCCAATATATCATTCCTATTTGATAATTCCAAGTAAGCTTTATCTAAATTACCCTTATCAAATTAAAGTGATACAAAAAACGGACACTTTCGTGTCCGTTCAACTCTCTTTATGGATGTGGCAAGCCTTCTCGGTAGGCTTGCATAATCTTTTTAAAAATCTCTCCGTTTGTTGGAGGTGTCCAAGAAATTGCATTTGCGCCTGCTTCAATTGTTCTTAATATCGAATCATCACTTTGTCCACCCGTTGCAATAATTGCAACATCAGGATATTGTGATCGAATTTGTGCAACAATCTCAGGTGTTTTGCCTGCTGCTGAAACATTAAATACTGTTGCACCGTTTTTAATGCGAGCAGCAATATCTTCATTTTCACTTACTACAGTAATAATAACGGGAATATCAACAGTATCAGCAACGCGCTTTAAAACTTCATTTGAAGTTGGTGCATTTAATACAACGCCTGATGCGCCCTGATACTCAGCATGAAGCGCTAAGTTTTGCACACGTTTTCCTTGTGTCAAGCCACCACCAACGCCGCAAAAAACCGGCTTATCCGTTGCCATCATTACAGCTTGAGTAATAATAGGCTGAGGGGTAAATGGATATACAGCAATAATCGCATCGCCGTTTACATTACGCAAAATAGATATATCAGTACTGAATACGATCGATTTAATTGTTTTTCCAAAAAATTTAATCCCGCTACACTGTTCGATTACAGTTGGTACTTTAACCATGAATTTACGGAGTGTGCCACTAATTTCAGGTGGTGTTACTTGATTCATATGTTATCCTCCTTGTGATTATTAAATATAATCACAAAAAGAATTGTGACTATATTATTGGTTTAAATTTTTGTATGCAATATGTGCAGCACCTAAAAGGCCTGCAGTATTTTTCATTTCTGCTCTTGCAATTTCAAAATTGCTATAGCTATCCATAACCTTGCTGTAAATTCTTGTATTCACTCCATCAGCAACATATGGCTCGGATAAAATTCCGCCACCAAGAATCAATGCACTTGGATTAAAAATATGTATCAGCGTTACTAATCCAAATACAATTTCATCAATCCAATTATCAACAATCTCTTTAATCTTTTCGTCGCCTTTTTGCCACTCAGCAAAAATAATTCTTCCGGAAGTTAAATCTTCACGATACTCTTTTGCTGCACGAACTAAAGCAGTAGTAGAGGCATATTGCTCATAACAGCCATGTTGTCCACAAGCGCAAAGCTTTCCATCAGGATGAGTAATGATATGGCCAAATTCTCCGGCTAGCCCTTTACTTCCACCATAAATTTGGCGATTCACAATAATCGCACCGCCAATTCCTGTTCCGTAAGTAATACATAATAAATCATTATGATTACGACCAGCTCCATAATGAGTTTCACCAATCGCAGCACAGTTAACGTCATTTTCAACGCTGACAGGAACATGAAATTCATTTTCAAAAATTGCTTTAACGTCCATACCCGTATAGTTTGGAACGTTTTCATTTGCATATACTATAACGCCTTTTTTTGAATCAACTTGTCCGGTTGTACTGATACCGATTGCTTCAAAATCTTCGTAGGATTTTGCAATTTCAATTGCTTTTTGCATTACATAAGGACCACCATTTTTTGCGTTGGTTTCATACTCTTTTAAATCAAAGATTTTTCCTGTTCCGTCGGTAATGCCGGCTTTAATTGCAGTTCCGCCAATGTCAAGTGCAAGAATTTTCATAAATAATCTTCCTTTTCATATAGGTAAGGAGTCTTAAGAAAATTAGCGAATCTGAAATTAAACCGTCGAAATAAGTCGAAATAATTGGCATTCTTATTTAAAAGCATTTTCAAATTTTGAAAATCAACGGTTTTCTCAAACTTTCCCCTCACCATTCTTTGTCCTATAAATGTAGTATAACTTGTTTTTATTGAAATTTCAAGTACTTTATTCAGCAATTTGTAAAGTTTTTTTACTTATTAAATACAAGAGGACAGGAACACAAAAAGTAGTTCCTGTCATTGCTATTTTTCTATATTTTGAGGAGGGTGGAGTGTACTTTCGTTTGCAAAGTAATCATTCGTTCGATTACCAAAAGTACAATTTTATTATAACACCCTGTCAATTTTATTTGTAAAGAAAGTATGTCATACTCGTGAAAAAAAGCTCACTATTTTGTAAATTGCATATTACTTTAAGTTCATCATTTGTTGGGCCGCTAATAATATTCCAAGCTTTCCTGTATTGTAAGTAAGACCACCTTGCAGCCACACGGCATATGGTTCTCTTAATGGAGCATCAGCTGATAATTCAATAGAAGCACCCATGGTAAATGCACCAGCTGCCATGATAACTTTACTTTCATACCCAGGCATCTCCCAAGGCTCAGGTGTAACAAAAGAGTCAACAGGTGAACCTTTTTGAATTCCTTGGCAAAATGCAATCAGGTTTTCAGGTGTTTTTAATTCAATTGCAGCGATAATATCTGTACGATAAGCATCAAATGCTGGGTATACTTTATAACCCATGCTATCAAATAGGCTTAACGCAAACACAGAAGTTTTGATTGCATTTGCTACAACGGAAGGAGCAAAGAAAATACCCATAAACATTCCGCGACTTTGATCTAAGGTACATCCAACTTCTTTTCCCATTCCAACGCAAGTTAAGCGATAAGAACATAGCTCAACTAAATCTTTTCTTCCTGCTATATAACCTCCGGTTTGTGCAATTCCACCACCAGGATTTTTAATCAATGAACCAACGATTAAATCAGCCCCTACTTCAACCGGTTCTTGTTTTTCAACAAATTCACCATAACAATTATCTACAACGATAATGACTTCGGGATTCACTTCTTTGCAAGCCGATACAAGCTGTGCTATCTTTGCGATTGTCAATGATTCTCTTAATGAATAGCCACGAGAGCGTTGTATGTATGCCACCTTTGCTCCAACCACAGCTTTTTTAATTTCGTCAATATTAGGCTCACCTGAATTTGTTAAATCCACTTGTTTATAATGAACACCAAAATCTTTTAATGAACCATTTCCTTCGCCACGAATACCGATTACTTCTTCCATTGTATCATATGGCTTTCCTGTAATGGATACCATGGTATCACCTGCTCGCAACAAACCAAATAAACCTACAGTTAAAGCATGTGTACCGGATACAAAATTATGACGCACTAACGCATCTTCTGCTCCTAGTGCCATTGCGAATACTTCATCTAACACTTCTCGGCCTCTATCGCCGTAACCATAGCCTGTACTTCCTGCTAAATGTGTTTCACTTACTTTACACGCTGAAAAAGCCTTCAATACTTTTGCTTCGTTATAAAGCTGAATCTCATCTATACGAGCGAATGCCTCTTTACAACGTTCTTCTGCTTTTTTACTTAATTGTAATAGCTCATCACTAATAGAAAACTGTTCTTTTAACATACTTTACTCCTAATAATACTTTTCACTCTATCCGTCACTCCTTCGTCGTGCCACCTTCCTCTAAGAGAAAGGCTTTTTCTTGGCTCCCTCTTTTACAGATAAATGCTTAGCATTTTTCTGTTGGGAGCATGGCGAGCAGTGCGAGACTGAGGGAGTTTGTAAGGATAGACACAATTACTTAAATACTGCTTATTTTCTTCTCGATTATAAAAATACCAATGTTTTAAAAAAGTAAAACCTATGTTTTGATAAAATTGATCACTCACTTTATTTTGACTCAACAACACAATTCGGTTTACATTTTTCTCATGGGTAGCAATATGATAAAGCAATTTTTTTGCCAACCCTTGTCCTCTTGCATGCTCTACTGTCGCTAATTGTGTAATGAACAACTGGCCATCAATATTACAATAAGCTGTTGCAGAGCATAGGTTTTGATAAGTATACACTTTTGATACTCCATGACGAACACGATGCGATATTTCCGTATACCATCTTGGATAATTTTTGTCGTTTATATCATTTGAAAAAACTTGGCTTAATACTTGATAAGCATCTTGTATTTCATGAGAAAGAGGATCAAGTGTAACATCTTCAAATCTATGACAAACATAGATGTTTCCGATTTCTTCTTGGTACCCTGCTAACCGTAGTGGTTGTTCACTCAAGACCTCGTTGGATAGCATGGATATAAACTCACAAGCTTCTTCTAAATCAGAATCATCTTTACAATATAAAGTTGCACAATTATCCTGTATTGAAACAATTGCATTTTTTGAATCATTTGCATAAAAACGAACAAAATCATATTGTGTTCCGTATGCTTGAAATAAAGCTTTTATTTTCAGCATATTAGGCGAAAATGAATCTGCTTGTTCTATCGTATCCCTTTGTTGATCGGTTAGCCTTTTGAACATAAGTCTCCTTAGTAAACTAAATTTCGCCTACTGTATTTGTTAGTGCTAAAGCCAACTGATAAGTTGCAGTAACATCTTCCTTTTTCACAACATTGGATGGAGAATGGATGTATCTACTTGGGATAGATACCGCTACTGTACGAACACCTTTTCTTGAAACATGAATTGCACCAGCATCATTGCCGCCTGCAATTTTTGTTTTTGTTTGGCAAGCAATATTTTGCTCTTTCGCAAGTTTGAATGCTAAATCATATAAACCTTTATCATAAATAGTAGAATGATCCATATAGCTTACTACTGCACCTTCGCCCATAACCGTAACACGATCAGCTCCGCTTACATCTGCTACATCACCGCTTGCTGTGGATTCAACGACAATCGCAACATCAGGCTCTATTGTATGTGCTGCAACTCTCGCACCACGAAGGCCTACTTCTTCTTGTACTACAAATGCGAAGTAAGCATCGTATTCTAAATCTTGTTTCATAATTTCAATTAAAATTGCGCAACCTGCTCTATCATCAATTGCTTTTGCTTTGATAAAGCCATCGCCAAATTCAACATAGTTACCTACAAAGGTTACGCTGTCGCCTAATGCAACGTGCTGCATTGCATCTTCTTTATCTTTTGCACCAATATCAATATATAGCTTGTCTTCAGGTACTGCAGTTTTCTTTTCGTCAGCAGTTTGCATATGAACTGCTTTTGTTCCGATAACGCCAACGATTTCTTTTTCTGAAACACGAACGCTGCGACCGATAATAACTTTAGAATTTACGCCGCCAACAGTAGCAAAACGAAGCATGCCATCATCTGTAATGCCGGTTACTATCATACCGACTTCATCTGTATGTGCGTTTAACATAATCTTGTTTTTAGGCGTTTTCTTACCCTTTTTAAATGCAATTACGTTACCTAAATTATCAACTTGAATCTCTGTTGCAATTCCTTTAATTTGATTGATAATTTCATTTGCAACAACTGTTTCTCTTCCTGAAATACCGTTTAATTCGCATAGCTTTTTTATATTATTAAACATCTAATTCACCAACCTTTTGTGCATATTCTGCAATTAACTGTGCTACTGCTTCAATATCTCCTACTTCAACCATTTCAATTGGAGTATGCATATATTTTTCTGGAATGGATAATACAGCAGTTTTTACACCGCCTTTGGTAATTAGAATGGAATCCGCATTTGTTCCTGTAGAACGACCGGTAATTACTTCAATTTGATGGTTGATTTCTTTTTCTTTTGCAATTGCAACTAGGTCATCTGACATTTTCTTATCCAATAACGCAGAAACGCCAATCATAACGCCTTTGCCCATTTTACCACATTTATGCTCATCCGCATCTGATGTGTAGGCAAAGCTTACGTCTATAGCGATTGCATAGTCAGGACTGATACCATAACTGCCAACACGAGCACCTGTACCTCCAACTTCTTCTTGAGAAGAGAATAGAATTGCAAGATTGACATCTAGTTCTTTTCCTTTTAGTAAGCGAAGTGCTTCTAAAATAGAAACAACACCGGAACGGTCATCCATTGCTTTTACGCTTACTCGATTATTCAACATTTCTTGGAAAGTGGAGTTGATTGTTACACGATCCCCCAATGCGATATATTGTTCAGCTTGTTCTTTGGTATAACCAATATCGATGAAGATGCTATCCACTTCAGGAACCTGAGTTGCTTCTTCACCTTTTTCAAGATGTGGCGGCTTAGAACCAACAATACCGATAATATCCTTATTGGTACCGTGAATGGTTACTTCTTGGGCAGCTAATAATCTTCTATCCATGCCGCCGCAGCTTGCAACTTTCACAAAGCCTTTATCATCTATTGAAGTTACTATCATACCGATTTCATCAATATGAGCATCTAATAATAGCGTTTTTGCATTCTCTTTTTTGGATTTAATCATACCGATTACATTACCAAAATAATCAATGGTTACATCATCGGTATATTGCTTTAAGATTTCTGCTGCTTTTTGGCTTGCAATATTTTCTAACCCTACAACGCCAACAGACAAGCATAATTCTTTTAAATTGTTTTTGATTTCTTGCATTGTTTACAATCCTCCATTTTTATCTTTATTGCATTTCGTTTACGATACGTTTAAAATGCTTCCCACGTTCTTCAAAGTTCTTATATAAATCAAAGCTTGCACTAGCAGGAGATAAGCTTACTACATCGCCTTGTTGGGCTAATTCTCTTGCTTTGGCAACTGCTTCTTCTAATGTTGATACATGAACAATCTGTAAGCCGCTTGTTTCAAAATTTTCGCAATCACGAACTGCCTTTTCAATTTTAGGCGCTGTTGCTCCTAATAAAATCAAAATTTTTGCTCGTTCTACTAAAACAGGGCCTAATGGTTCATATGGTATTTTTTTATCATATCCGCCTGCAATAATAATCATCTTTTGCTCAAACGAATTTAAACCTGCAATTGTTCTTGTTGGACTTGATGCGATTGAATCATTATAATATTTTACACCATCAATCTCACGTACGAATTCAATACGATGCTCTACGCCACCAAATTCCCTTGCTACTTTTAGGATGGTTTGGTCGCTAACTTCATCACCAACAGCGGCAATTGCAGCAAGATAATTTTCTACATTGTGTATACCAGGTAGCCTAATTTCCAATTTGTTGAACAAAATTCGAGTATTTCCATCATGAACTTTGCAAAGATTTCCGTTTTCGTCCAAGAATGTGCCTTCTTTTGGTTTGGTTTGTCGAGAAAAGCAGCTTAATTGTCCCCTTACATATGGTTCTAAGCTATATCCAAGTTCATTGTCCAAATTTAAAACTGTTTTAGAAAATGCATTTTGGTGTGCAAGTAGATTTGCTTTACAGTCAATATACTCTTGCATATCCTTGTGCACATCAAGATGATTAGGAGCAATATTGGTTACCACAGCAACATCAGGCGATTGTCTCATAGAAATCAATTGAAAGCTGGAAAGCTCCACAGTGCAAACATCTTCCGGTTTCATTTCTTCGACTAATGGCAATAACGCTTTACCAATATTGCCACCAATGTAAACTGTTTTGCCACTTACTTTTAGCATTTCACTAATAAGCGTGGTTGTGGTAGTTTTTCCGTCAGAACCCGTTACTGCATATATCTTACAAGGACACAAATCAAAGAAAACTTCCATTTCACTCGTAATGACAACTCCATTTTTTCGAGCTTTTATCAGCTCATCTTTAAAGAAATATACACCCGGTGAACGAAATACTACATCATAATCAGTTAAGCTTGCAAGATAATCGTTGCCTAAACAAAAATTTGCCCCTTCGTCTTTTAACTCATTATATTGTTCGCCGATTGCGTCTGCTTCTCTTTTATCAAGTAGCGTTACATCAATTCCTTTTTTAAGCATTAACTTAATTAAATCATTATGGCTTACTCCAAGCCCAATGAATGCTACCTTTTTTGTTTTTAAAAAAGAATAAAACGCTGCAATTTTGTCGTACATAAAAGACCTCCGAATTCTGTTCTATTGTTTTATTGTATGTGTCTCGCTTTTCATACATTATAATATTATATTGAATACTTTCGTTTATTCCGCAATCTACTCTCATTTTTAAATTCATTTAGCGAAATATGTTTTATAAGCAAAATAATTAAGACACCAATAGAATATAATAATAATCGCTTCGCAATTATTATTATACAATTATATAATTTGTTAATCAACCGCATTGTAACTTTTGTAAAATAAAAATAGCTAAACATCACCATTGCATTTTTAATATGTATGTGAAAAAGGTAAAAAATATGGCATCAGCATCTGTATGTCTTGCAAAAATAGCATAATAATGATAAGATTAAGAAAATAAAAAACAGAAGGGGGCACGAGGATATGGGACTAAGTAGTCTAATCCTACCGGCAGAGTATCATTCTTTGCTGAATATTCTAGAAACAGAAATTGCAATTAAAACCGTTAAAGATAACTTTGAGAGAAACCTTGCAAATAATTTACAATTAACAAGAGTTTCTGCCCCTTTATTTGTGAATGCCGTTTCTGGTATTAACGACGATTTAAACGGAATTGAGCGACCGGTCGAGTTTGATATTCTTGAAACAAAAGAGGATGTTCAAATTGTACAATCACTTGCAAAGTGGAAACGACTTGCACTAAAACGCTACGGATTTGAGCATGGTAAAGGCCTTTACACTGATATGAACGCAATTCGACGTGATGAAGAACTAGATAATCTTCACTCCGTTTATGTTGACCAATGGGACTGGGAAAAAATCATTACAGAAGAAGAGCGCAACTTAATCACATTGAAAGATACTGTAAAAAGAATAGTGAAAGCTTTAAAAGAAAGTGAAAACCATTTAATTGCAGCTTTTCCCCAAATGAAGCCTTTTATCTGCGAAGATGTTTTCTTCATTACTTCTCAGGAATTAGAGGATATGTATCCTGAATTAACTCCGAAACAAAGAGAAGATGCAATTTGCAAATTGCATAAAACTGTATTTGTAATGCAAATAGGCGGTTTATTAAAAAGTGGTCAAAAGCATGACGGACGTGCGCCTGACTATGATGATTGGAACTTAAATGGTGATATTTTAATTTGGTATCCTATTTTGGACCGTGCAATCGAAATTAGCTCTATGGGTATTCGAGTAAGCCCAGAATCCTTAGATAAACAATTAAATGAATCAAACTGTAATGCAAGACGTTCTTTAGAGTTCCACAAGCAATTGTTGAATGGAGAACTTCCATTTACTATGGGGGGCGGTATTGGTCAATCCCGTATTTGTATGGTTTTATTGCAAAAAGCACATATTGGCGAGGTGCAAGCCTCTACTTGGTCTAACGAAATGATCGAGGCTTGTGCAAACCATGGAATTACATTACTGTAAAGAGATTCAATTTACACACAAATTTGATGTGAAGGTTTCTCCTTTACATCAAATTTACTTTATATATGGAAATAATATTATTAGACTGATAAAATTTTGGAGGTACTCGCTATATGAGTTTTGATTTTACTTCGTTTGGTTGCCAAGTTTTTAATGACCGTGTTATGAAAGAAAGATTACCAGCAAACATTTACGCCAGCTTAAAACAGTCTATTGATGAAGGACAGTCTTTACATCCTGAAATTGCAGATGAAGTTGCTAATGCTATGAAAACATGGGCAATTGAACAAGGTGCCACTCACTTCACACACTGGTTTCAACCAATGACCAATATTACTGCAGGAAAACACGATAGCTTTATTTCACCTAAAAAAGATGGTAGCGTTGTCTTGAACTTTTCAGGTAAAGAGCTAATCAAAGGCGAGCCTGATGCTTCATCCTTCCCAAATGGAGGAATTCGTAATACCTTTGAAGCAAGAGGATATACCGCATGGGATTGCACCTCACCTGCTTTCGTTCGTGATGGAACTCTTTATATTCCAACAGCTTTCTGTTCTTATACCGGTGAAGCCTTAGATACAAAAACGCCATTATTACGCTCTATGGCTGCAATTTCAACGGAAGCTTTACGCCTCATCAGGCTATTTGGTAATCATACATCAACAAGAGTGAGCGCAACCGTTGGCGCAGAACAAGAATATTTTTTAATTGATCGTGAGATGTACGAATCAAGATTAGATTTAAAAATTTGCGGTCGAACTTTATTTGGAGCCAAACCTCCAAAAGGTCAAGAAATGGATGACCATTATTTTGGACGTATCCGTATTCGTGTTGCAGAATTTATGCGTCAACTAGACGAAGAATTATGGAAACTTGGTATTACTTCTAAAACAAAGCATAACGAAGTTGCACCTGCACAACACGAATTAGCACCTATTTTTGAGACGGTAAATATAGCTTGTGACCATAATCAGCTTACTATGGAAATGATGCGCATTATCGCAAAGAAAAACGGCCTTGCTTGCTTGTTACATGAAAAGCCATTTGATTTAGTAAACGGAAGCGGCAAGCATAATAACTGGTCCTTATCAACTGATGATGGAATTAACTTATTAGACCCAGGCAAAACTCCATACGAAAATATTCAATTTTTACTTGTCCTTGCCGCAATAATTAAAGCAGTTGATGAATATGCAGACTTATTAAGAATGTCTGCTGCGGTTGTTGGTAACGATTATCGCCTAGGCGGACATGAAGCACCTCCAACAATTATTTCTATTTTCTTAGGCGAACAACTAACTTCCATCCTTGAGCATATAGCAGACGATAGCAATCCTATTTCGAAAAGTGCAGAAATGCTATCTATCGGAGTTGCTACACTGCCAAAATTAAAGAAAGATGACAGTGACCGTAACCGTACTTCCCCATTTGCCTTTACCGGAAATAAGTTCGAATTTCGTATGGTCGGATCTTCTGCTTCCATTGCGTGTGCGAACTATGTACTAAATACAATTGTTGCAAAAAGCTTTAGTGAAATCTCTAGTCGTTTAGAGGCATGCAGCGATTTTGATAAAGAAGTTAAAAATATCATAACCGAAATCATGCGTGATCACGGAAGAGTCATTTTTAACGGTAATAACTATACAGACGAATGGGTTGAAATTGCAGCCAAACGTGGTCTTCCAAACTTACCAAATACAATTGAAGCTGCAGGTGCACTGATTGATCCTAAAAACATTAATGTATTAAAAGAATTCAATGTATTATCTGAAGTGGAGTGTTATTCTCGTCATGAGATAATGATTGAAAATTACGCAAAGATTATAACTATTGAAGCAAATACCATGTTAGAAATGATTCATCGAGAGATTTTACCTAGCATTATCCGTTTTGTCGGTGATACTGCTCAAAGTTATAACCAATTAAAAGCGGCAAATATTGATAATGATAGTATTCACAATCAATTAACATTGCTTTCTGATAAAATTACCGATATTACAAAATTAACAAACGAGCTTGAGCAAAAGCTACGCAAGCTTCATGAACTTTCAAACTCTCTTTCTACCAAAGAAACCGCAGTTTTATGTCGTGATGATATTAAAGTTGTAATGCAAAAACTGCGTACTGTTGTAGATAGCGTAGAAGTTATTGTTAGTGATGAATACTGGCCAATGCCAAACTATACTGATTTATTACATCGTGTTTAAGTAAAGTCAAAGCAATCTCTCATATCGACTTTTGCTGACAGAAAGGAAGGAACATCTTCATGAATATTGCACTTGTTTTAGCTGGCGGTATTGGTTTAAGAATGAAGACCGAACGTCCAAAACAATTTATGCCTCTATTGGGAAAGCCTGTTATTTCTCATTCTCTTTTAAGCTTTCAGCAGCACTCATTGATTGATGCAATGTATATTGTTTGTCATAAAGAATGGATCGATCAAATGAACGTATTGTTTGATCCTGTTTATGGATTCTCAAAATTGAAAGCTGTTGTTTCCGGAGGCAATTCAAGAAGAGAATCTTCTTATTTGGGACTAAAAGAAATTGCAAACAAATATCATAAATCCGATATTGTTCTAATTCATGATGCAGCAAGGCCAAATTTATCACAAAAAATTATTACAGATAACATTAATGCCGCAACAAAATTTGGCGCTTGTGTTACTGCAATTCCTGCTACAGATACGATGTTTATCAGCAAAGATGGAAAGCTCATTCATGGTGTGCCAAAGCGCAGTGCCATGTTTGCAGCCCAAACGCCTCAAAGCTTTCAACTTGAAAATATCTTAAACGCCCACGAAGCTGTTTCACAAGATGAAGAAGTTACAGATGATGCCGGTCTGCTTTTAAAGCTTGACCTTCCTGTTGCGCTTGTTGAGGGCGATAAAAAGAACATCAAGCTAACAACCGAAGAAGATTTCTTTTTACTTCAAAAATATATGGGACTATAGCATAAAGGAGCCCACCGCAATGAACTTGTGGTGGGTTCCTTTATCTTATGATAATGCTCTTGCTTTATATTTTTCGCGTGTTGCGATGCCGCCACGAATATGGCGTTCACGTTTATTTTGCTCTAAAACCTTTTGTACTTCTAGGTAAAGTGATTTGTTAATACGCTCAAGACGCTCTGTCACGTCTTTATGTACGGTACTTTTGCTTATTCCAAACAGCTTTGCCGTTTTTCTCACAGTATCTTTCGTTTCAATAATATGTTTTGCTAATAGGATACTTCTATCATCGATTCCTTCCACTTGCATCATACCCCTCCGCATAAATGTTGTATGTTCGATATATATGCGAAATCTAAACAGGATATGCTTTTTCTATAGACTCATAAGTAGAAATAACTATATTTTGGACAACTTTATTTCAGAATATAATGTTGCCTAGATAGAATTTATATAGGCCTCGTCATTCTTGTAAACTTAGCTTGTAATATGTTGACATTAACAAGAAAAAACGATATACTTAAATGGATAATTTTTGTTTTTTAACAGAAATATTAATACATTTTGGGGGATAAAAATATGAAAAGAATGAAACGCATGTTACCTATTATATATTTCAGTATTCTGACTTTTATTATGGTGACTCCATCCGTTAACGCTTATCTTGATGCTGCTACAACTTCTTACATTATTCAAGTAGTAGCCGGTGTATTCATTGCTCTAGGTACAGTAATCGGAATCTTTTGGAAAAAAATTACGAGCTTTTTTAAAAAACTAAAAATAAAAGCAATGGAAAAGAAAATCAGCAAAGATGCTGAAAAGAAAAGCAATAACGCTTAAAACTCATAGATTTGGTGGTACATAAAATGGATATTATCAATACCTTGATAGGTATACCTCTTGGCTGGCTGATGTGGCTTTGCTGGTTTATTATAAAAAACTATGGCTTTGCAATTATTGTTTTTACATTGCTTACAAAAGTAATTATGTTCCCGTTGAGTGTATGGGTTCAAAAGAACTCAATTAAAATGATTCGTATTCAACCTGAATGTAATCGTATTATTGCTCGAAATATTTGCAATCGAGATCGAATTGCTGAACAGCAATCTGCTTTATTTAAAAGGAAAAAGTACTCCCCTCTTGCCGGCATCATCCCAATGTTGATCCAAATTCCGATTATATTGGGTTTGATTGCGGTAGTTTATAATCCACTTCAACATTTATTACATTTAGACTCATCTCTTATTAGCGCTTTTACGCAAAAAGCAGCAGAAATTTTAAACAATCCTGAACTTGGCTCTAACGCTCAAATAGCCGTTATTAACCTTGTGCAAGATCCTGCTTATGTTAATCAATTTGCTTCTCTCAGCATTCAAGGCTGCGATGTAAATGCAGCTATTAGCGCAATGCAAGTAATGGACTTTAACTTTTTTGGAATGGACTTATCTCATACTCCAAATTTCTTTGGCTTTGATATTTATTGGTTCATTCCAATTTTATCAGGAGTAAGTGCTTTCCTTCTATGTTTCTTCCAAAACAAAGAAAATGTTTTACAAAAAGAACAAGGCTTTTTAGGAAGATGGGGAATGACAGCGTTTTTAGTTGCTTTTTCTACATATTTTGCTTTTATTGTGCCTACAGGCATCGGATTATATTGGATATTCGGAAATCTGTTTGCAATTGCTTTAATCTATATTCTTAATGCTATGTATGATCCTAAAAAATCAATTGATTATGAAGAATTGGAAAAAAGCAAAATTGAATTATCAGAAAGTAAAAAGATTCAAAAATCATCTAAACTTACGCCGGAGCAAAAAGCAAAATCCAAAGCCGATTATGCTTGCTTTTTCAAAGACGATGTAACCAAAGATATTGTTGTATATTCCGAAAAAAGCGGATTCTATAAATATTTTAATGATATGATTGATGGAATATTAGAAAATTCTGATATTACTATTGACTATGTAACAAGTGATCCTAATGACAAAATTTTTGAACAAAATAATCCTCGCTTAAGAACCTATTTCATTGATGATAACAGGCTTATCCCTCTATTTATGAAAATTGATGCTAAAATTATGGTTATGACTACTCCGAATCTTCAAACTTACCACTTAAAACGCTCGCTTGTAAACAAAAAAGTGGAGTACATTTATATTCCACATGATGCGATTAGCACACAAATGGGGAATGCGTTTGAAGCCTTTGATCACTTTGATACGGTATTTTGCGTAGGCCCTGCACAAGTCAAAGAAATTCGTGAAACGGAAAAAGTTTATAACTTACCTGCAAAAAAATTAGTCGAATGTGGCTATGGGCTAATTGACCAACTTACAGAGCAATACAACGCTATAGAAAAAGTTGAAAATAATATTAAGAAAATATTGATTGCTCCATCATGGCAAGAAGACAATATACTAGATAGCTGTATTGATGAAATATTAGAGCAGCTTTTAGACAAAGAATATGATATCACCGTTCGCCCACATCCTGAGTATGTGAAACGATATGCTGCTCAGCTGCAACAACTAATTGCAAAGTATGAAAATAGATTGAATGAGCATTTCAGAATAGAAACCGACTTTTCATCCAATGTTACAATTTTTACAGCTGACTTAGTTATTACGGACTGGTCTGGTATTGCATTGGAATTCTCTTATGCAACCAAAAAGCCATCATTATTTATTAACACTCAAATGAAAGTAATGAATCCTCATTGGCAAGAAATTGAAAGCGTTCCAATAGAGATTACTTTAAGAAATCAGCTTGGTGTTTCTTTAGATAAAGATAAGCTCAATACAGTTGCTACTACTATTCAAACATTATTTGACCAAAAAGAAAACTATAAATTGCAAATTGAAGATGTAATAAAGAATTACTTATATCATCCCGGCAATAGCAAAAAGATAGTGACAGAATATCTAATAAATGCGATAAATAACGAAAATTCTAACAAATAAAGTATATTTCAAGCATTTCGCTATCTCTTGTATGAAAGTGAAATGCTTGATTTATTCTATTCTTGGGTAATAAAAAAATATATCTATTGCTATACTCGTTAACAGATATAAAGGAGTAATTATGGACCGTCAAATAACACATGAGAATACCATTATCCCAAATGGCCTTACCAATCCCCCAAAAGAAAGAAAAGATAATATTATTACTGCTATTCTTTTATCTTTTGCTTTTTCTTTTAACTTGTTCGTTTTTGCACCACTTGATTCCTATTTTTCCGGAAAATCAAGCTTCTGGTTTTCCATTCAAACAATTATTCCAATTGTTCTAATTGTTTTTTCAGCCTCACTCGTGTTCTGCTTACTGGTTTCATTATTGATGCCCAAAAAAGTAAAGCCTTATTTATTTGCTTTAATGATATCTGGGCTTGTTTGCTTATATCTGCAAGGCAACTTTTTAACAAGAGGCTACCCAACTCTGGATGGTTCACCAATTAACTGGAAAAGTATGATAACAAAAGGAACTATCAATACAATTATTTGGGTTATTATTATTGTTGTTCCCCTAGTAATTGCAATCTTTAAAAAGAATATTATCAATACAATGGCAAAAATTATTTCAATTATTATAATCGGACTTGAAATTGTTACTCTTATTACAGTTAGCATTACTGCACCATCTTACAAGGATGACACCTGTTATGTTTCAAATGCGAACAAGTTCAATATATCTAAGCAAAATAATATTTTATTGATACTTTCTGACTCCTTTGAATCACGATATATGACAAGAATTACAAAAGAAAGACCTGATATTGTAAAAAACCTAAATGATTTTACATACTTTAATAACACTTCCGGTATTGGAACATTAACCAACCTTTCTTTACCTACCATAATGACAGGAGAACTTCTGCCTGTCGGCAAAAATGCATCTGATGGAACGAAGGAATGCTTACAAAAAACTACCTTCTTTGACTATATGCATGAAAAAAACTATCGAGTTAAGATTTATACTGAATCTGATTTTATGCATAGTGTAAGTATTGGCGATATTGATAATTTGAAAAAAGGCTGCATTAACCAAAATACAAATGCAGAAGTTAGAAAAAAAGTATCAAAGCTAATTTATAAATATTCATTTTTTAAATATGCCCCACACTTTGCAAAGCAACGTTTTGTGTTAGATACAGCACAATTTAATTCTACTATTCAATATGCAAATAAAGACGTTTATACAATAGACGATAAAGCATTTTATAATGAATTAAATCAAGGCTTTCATCCTTCAGACGATAAAAACAATTTTACCCTATATCATTTAAATGGACCACATCCTCCTGCTACGCTTAACGAGAAAATGGTAACTGTAAATTGGGGTAAGAATGTCCATGAAGATGAAAGAAGATATCAACAAAGTATCTCCCAAATGACTATTTTAAAAACTATGATTGCAAAACTTAAAGAAACGAATTCCTATGATAATACTACAATCATTTTTGCTGCTGATCATGGAAATAGTATATTTCTCAATCCTGTTTTAATGGTGAAACCAACAAATGAAAAAAGTGAGTTCAAAATTTCTTCATCTCCAATTTCTTTGGCAAGCGATTTGGTTCCTTTTATAAAAGATACTGCTGCAGGCAAAGGAAAAGATGCCGCACTTTTCAAAATTCCAGAAGACAGTAAACGTGAAAGATATGCATATAATTTTATTTTTAATAAAGGCTTATATGACGAAACAATCTCTTGTATAACAGCATTTGCAGTAGATGGAATTGCATCTGATTTTAATTCCTACAAAATTGCAAAAGACGAATATGCCGACGGCAATCCAAAAAATAAATATTCATTGGGAGACACCATCAATTTTAATTCACTTTCAGAAAATGCATATATCAATGGCGTTTTCGATAATGACAATCGTACATATGGTGGTCACGCTTTAGTTAAAGTTGCTTTTAAAGAAAAAATAAAGCAAGATTTAACCGCTAAACTGAAAATTGGAAGTGTTTATGGTGAAAAGCAAAGACTTATCATCAAAGCAAATGGTAAAACTGTTTATGATAATGCACTAAAGAACAGTAATTGTGAGATTACTTTTAAAATTCCAAAACAAGCAATACAAAATAATCAATTAGAATTAAACTTTGAGTTACCGGATGCTATGGGTTCAACAGGAACGGCTTGGAATGCTTATAGTGCATTTATCTTCCATTCCATTTCATTTGAATAATTCAAATACTGAAAAGCATTTGAAATAACCTTACATAACAATATATCGTTAAAAGCCAAGAAGGAAAAGACAAATCTTTTCCTTCTTGGCTTTTTTATCTATTTATGTTCTTGCAATAATTTATATTTAATGTCCCAAAGTTTTTCTGATAAATCAACATAGTAATGATGTGGATTTTCAAAACGCTTTACCTCATCCCAAAGTGTTTCTACTTGATTTTGACAATGCGATTGTATTTCTTTTAATGTTGGACTTTGATATACCAGTTTTCCGTTTTTAAATATTTGAACTAGTAAGTCTACTGCATAAAAATCCTCAATCGTCTTTCTTTTCCATGTTGCATCAGGATCAAATAAAACAAGAGGTTTCGTTTCATCAATTACTTCATCATGAACGCATAATAAATCGGCAATTGCCATATTGGTTTCTTTTTCAAATAAGCGATATACCTTTTTAAAATGTGGATTGGTAATTTTAATAATATTCTCACTAATTTTAATTTTAGGAATGATGTTGCCATCTGCGTCTTCTTTTGCAACGAGCTTATAAACGCCACCAAACACAGGATTGCTTTTCGCAGTAATCAGCTTTTCGCCAACTCCAAAAACATCAATTTGTGCACCCTGAATAATCAAATCTCGAATAATATTTTCATCTAAAGAATTAGATGCTACGATTTTGCAAGATTGCAAACCTGCTTCATCAAGCATTTTTCTAGCTTTTTTAGATAAGTAAGTAATATCTCCGGAATCAAGGCGAATTCCAAATTCAGTTATACCTTTTGGAACTAAGACCTCTTTGAATGCTTTGATGGCATTCGGCACACCACTTTTTAATGTGTTATAGGTGTCTACCAATAATACTGTTGAGTTTGGGTAAATCTCACAATAAGTTTTAAATGCAGTATACTCATCATCAAACATCTGCACCCATGAATGCGCCATTGTACCCGACGCAGGTACGCCATATAGCTGATCCGCAATTGTACAAGCAGATGATCCACATCCGCCAATATAGGCAGCTCTTGCCCCGCTGATAGCACCATCTGCGCCTTGTGCACGTCTTGAGCCAAATTCTGCAACTGCTCTTCCGTTGGCAGCACGTACAATTCGATTAGATTTTGTAGCAATTAATGATTGATGATTTAATGTCAATAATATATAGGTTTCCACAAACTGTGCTTCAATTGCAGGTGCTCTTACCGTTAAAATAGGTTCATTTGGAAATACAGGCGTACCTTCCGGAACTGCATAAATGTCTCCCGTAAATCTAAAATCTCTTAAATAAGTCAAAAAAGCATCATCAAAGCGATTTTTTGAGCGTAAATATGCAATGTCTTCTTCATCAAAGTTTAAATCTTCAATATATGCAATAACTTGTTCCAGTCCTGCTGCAATTGCAAATCCTCCTCCATCCGGTATCCCACGGAAAAAAACATCAAAATAAGTAATATCTTTATCCATTCCTGTTTTCAAATAACCGTTTGCCATTGTAAGTTCATAAAAATCACATAGCATCGTATAATTCATTGTCGTTTTCATTTGTGATCCTTCCTTGATATGCTGTAACATCAGCATTCATTGACTACTTGAATCTGTAGTCCTTTCATTACGTTTAAAGCTTGTAAATGTAACTGTTCATCAAAACTAGCTGTTGCTTTTGCGTCAACAACAATCTTCGCTTCCGGTAATGCAGTTTTTGCTAAGATTGCATTTGTTATAACGCAAATATTACTTACCAGTCCACATAATTCAATCTCATCGTAATGTTCGGCTTTTAAATAATTAGCAAGCTCCAAAGAACCAAATCCGCCCTTATATATGATTTTATCTGTTGACAAAAGGAGTTCTTTTGGCTTACCATATAGTTGCCACCCTTTACTATCTTTTATACAATGCAAAATAGGTAAATTTTTGCCTTCTTGCGTATTCAGATAGGTTTCGTCATGCGTATCAAATGTAAAAAGAACCGAATCGCCATTTTTATGATACGTTTCTATTTTAGAAACAATCGCTTCTTCAATATTCTTTGCATTTTCAAAGCCAAGGCTCCCATCTACAAAATCATTTTGAAAATCAATTACCATCAATAAACGTTTCATACTGGCTCTTCCTTTCTTGCAATAAAATATTTTTCATCTTTAATTATAGTTAGAACACATAAAAATGTAAAGATAACTATTATACAAAGAAATAGTATCAAATGCCCATTATATGTATGTTTTTTCTAGTTTCGCAAATAGTATTAACAATGAAATTGAATTGGAGTTTCTTATGAATATTTTTGACATTATCGGTCCTGTTATGATAGGACCATCCAGTTCCCATACCGCAGGCGCTGTTCGAATTGGGAAAATAGCCGGTGCTTTGCTGAAAGGTAAACCAGTTAAAGCAACCATTTATCTATACGGTTCCTTTGCCAAAACCTATAAAGGACATGGAACAGATAAAGCTTTGATTGCCGGAATACTAGGCATGAATCCCGATGACCCAAGAATTCGAAACAGCTTGGAATTAGCTACTGAGGAAGGATTGGAGTATCACTTTATCAAAGATGAAATGGATGGTGCTCATCCCAATACAACACGCATTGAGCTAGTCGATAGTCAAGGAAACGAAGCTATTACTCAAGGGGCTTCTATTGGTGGTGGAAATGTTGTCATTCAAAAAATTAACGATATGAAAGTTGAAATAACAGGACAATATACAACTTTAATTGTACTGCACAACGATGCGCCCGGTACAATCGCAGCAGTTACCAATTATGTAGCTGCACAAGGAATGAATATCGGTAACTTCCGCTTAAGCAGAGATCAAAAAGGCGGAACAGCTGTTATGGTAATTGAAATGGATGCTCTTTGCACTGATGAAGTAAATGACGGAATTATGAAACTAGCAAACGTAATCAGTTCTACGTTAATTCCGCCGATTAGCATTTAATAGGATTTATTTGAAAGGAAACTCATTTATGATAAAATATCGTTCGATTGAACAACTTGTAGCTGCTGCAGAAGAAAAGCAATGTAGAATTTCAGATATCGTTTTAGAACAACAAGCAAGCCAATTAGAAAAATCCAAAGAAGAAATCTATCATATGATGAAAATCAATTTAGATGTTATGAAAGAAAGTGTTGCGCATGGTCTAAATAAAGATCTGCGCTCTTCAAGCGGGCTGACAGGCGGCGATGCATATAAAATGAAACAAGCAGTTGACCAAGAAAAAAATATTTGTGGAAAACTCTTTGGTAACGCTATGGTTAAAGCGTTATCTGTTTCAGAAACCAACTCTTGCATGGGTAAAATTGTTTCGGCTCCAACTGCAGGCTCATGTGGTGTTATTCCTGCTGCACTTCTTACAATTATGGAAGAGCGAAACATAGAGGAAGAAGCCGTTGTTATGGGGCTTATTTTAGCTTCCGGTTTTGGTATGGTAATAGCAAACTTAGCAAGCATTTCGGGCGCTGAGGGCGGTTGCCAAGCCGAGGTAGGAAGTGCATCTGCTATGGCTGCCGCAGCACTTACTGAAATTGCTGGCGGTACTCCACGAATGGCTGCTCACGCTTGTGCAATTGCTTTGAAAAATTTATTGGGTTTAGTTTGCGATCCGGTTGCCGGTTTAGTAGAAATTCCTTGTGTCAAAAGAAATGCTATGGGTGTAGCAAATGCATTTGTTGCCGCAGAGCTTTCATTAGCAGGAATTGAAAGTGCAATTCCTGTAGATGAAGTTATTATTGCAATGAAAAAAGTTGGTGACAGTCTTCCCCACACTTTAAAAGAAACCGCAGAAGGCGGATTAGCCGATACCCCAACGGGAAGAAAACTATGTGCTAAGGTATTTGGTGGAAATTGTTCGAGTTGTAATAAATAAAGAGTGCTAAAAACGCACTCTTATACAGATATATCATACTATTCATATATGAATTATATATTTATTTTCATAAAACCTATTGACAAATAGATATTCTGTACATATAATTAAACTATACTAATTCTATAGGATTAAATAAATATTAAAATTTAAGGAGAATGGTTATGTCCAACATCTATAAAAGCTTAACCGATTTGATTGGAAAAACTCCGTTATTGGAACTTACCAATTATGAAAAAAAATATGATTTGAAAGCTAAAATTGTTACAAAGTTAGAATACTTTAACCCTGCCGGAAGTGTTAAAGATCGTGTTGCAAGAGCAATGATTGATGATGCTGAAGCAAAAGGAATTTTAAAGCAAGGCTCTGTTATTATAGAACCAACTAGTGGTAATACAGGTATTGGTCTTGCTAGCGTTGCAGCCGCTCGAGGCTATCGCATTATTTTAACAATGCCGGAAACCATGAGTGTTGAACGCAGAAATTTATTAAAAGCATACGGTGCTGAGCTTGTTTTAACCGATGGAACAAAAGGCATGAAGGGTGCTATTGCAAAAGCTGAAGAGCTTGCAAGTGAAATCGATAACTCATTTATTCCCGGCCAATTTAACAATCCAGCTAACCCTGAAGCCCATATCAAAACAACCGGTCCTGAAATTTGGGAAGATACCGATGGCACTGTTGATATTTTTGTTGCCGGTATTGGTACTGGCGGAACCATTAGCGGAACAGGTGCATACTTAAAATCTAAAAATGCTGCTATAAAAGTAGTAGGCATTGAGCCTTCCGCTTCACCAATTATTACAAAAGGAACAGCAGGACCTCATAAAATTCAAGGTATTGGTGCAGGATTTATCCCAGACACTCTTAATACAACGATTTACGATGAAGTAATTTTAGTAGAAAATGACGATGCCTTCGCTTTGTGCAAAGAGATTTCTCGTGCTGAAGGATTATTAGTCGGTATTTCTTCCGGTGCGGCTTTGTGGGCTGCAACAGAACTTGCAAAACACCCTGAAAACGAAGGAAAAACCATTGTTGTTTTACTTCCCGATACTGGTGAACGATATTTATCTACCCCTATGTTTTTAGAATAATTGTATGAACCAAGTTGAAAATAAGGACAATGAGAGTTGTCCTTATTTTCAACTTATCGGAAAACTTAAAGCGCAAGAAAAAGCTGAATTTTAGAAGTATTACTTGCGAAAATCGTTTTTTAAAAATGACATAAAGTAAAACTATACTTCTTAATCAAATGTTAATCGCGTGGATCAATTGCTGGTCGCATAACGATTTACAAGAAATTATCTTGGGGAGCATCAAAGAATAACATAGCACATATTTAAACTTTTTCTGATTTGCACAAACATAGGCGCGATGTCATATAAAAACAATTTTGAGAAACAAAGCATTTTTTATCCATGCTTTTTGGGGCAATTGCCAAAAAGCATGGTCAGGCTTGGGCGGATAGCCCAATGTTAATACAGCAAGAACCGACCTAATATCTTGCAAATATCAAATAATAAATCTTTATCTACAGTCTTGAATAAGGACAATGAGAGTTGTCCTTATTTGTTTCTCTATGATATAATAACCTGTATGGTACCCCAAATCAAAAATTTTGAACATAAAGAACATTTTCACAAGAATTTGTATTCACTAACGTGTAAACAGACTTTTTATGATATAATATAATTTAACGAATAAAATATGTTTACAATCGGAAAGAGGAATTTTATGCAACGAAAACAAATTGCAACAAGTAATGCGCCATCTGCAATTGGGCCTTATTCTCAAGCAATTCAAATTGGAAATCTACTTTATACATCCGGTCAAATTCCGATTAACCCTAAAACAGGGCTTGTTATAGAAGGCGGAATAGAAATACAAACCAAACAAGTATTTCAAAATCTTGAAGCGATATTAAAAGAAGCAAATTCCTCATTTGAACAAGTAGTAAAAGTAACAGTATTTGTAAAAAATATGAATGATTTCGCTAAAATAAACGAAATTTATGCAACTTATTTCACGCAACCCTATCCTGCAAGAAGCTGCATAGAAGTTTCAAGGTTACCCAAAGATGTTTTAGTTGAAATTGAGATAATTTCACTCATAACCGAATAATACAACCCATTATTACTGAAAATATTTGATTAGAAAAAGGATAATCATAACTATGAAATCATTAATTGATCAATTAGATCAAGAACATAATTTAAGCCAATCACAGCTTACAACATTATTGCAAAACATTACTCCGGAGTTGAGCGAATACTTATTTGAAAAAGCTAGAGCGACTTCACAAAACTATTTTGGAAATGCAATATATACAAGAGGGTTAATTGAGTTTACAAATTATTGTAAAAACGATTGCTACTATTGTGGAATACGAAAAAGCAATTCAAATGCTATTCGCTATCGTTTAACAAAAGAGCAAATACTCTCTTGCTGTAAACAAGGTCACGAGCTTGGATTCCGCACCTTCGTATTGCAAGGTGGAGAAGATGGCTTTTTTACCGATGAAAAAATGGTCGATATTATTTCGTCTATAAAAAAAGCATTCCCCGATTGTGCTATAACCTTGTCTATTGGGGAAAAAAGCTATGATTCCTATCAAAAATTTTATAATGCCGGTGCTGACCGCTATTTATTGCGCCATGAAACTGCAACGGATAGCCACTATGCATCATTACATCCTAAAAATTTGCTGTTAAGTACAAGAAAGCAATGTTTACAAGATTTAAAAGAGATTGGCTATCAAGTGGGAACAGGTTTCATGGTCGGCTCTCCGTATCAAACAATAGAAAACCTCGTTGCTGATTTACAATTCATTAAAGAATTCTCACCCCATATGATAGGCATTGGGCCATTTATTCCACATAAAGATACACAATTTGCAAGTGAGCCTGCCGGCACATTGGAACTCACTCTATTTTTAATTGGTGTGCTTCGTTTATTGCTTCCTAATGCACTTATACCTGCAACTACTGCATTGGGTACGATTGACCCAACCGGTAGAGAAAAAGGTATATTAGCAGGAGCCAATGTCGTTATGCCAAACCTCTCTCCTACTTCAGTACGAAAAAACTATTCCCTATATGACAACAAAATCTGCACAGGTGACGAAGCGGCAGAATGCAGACTATGTTTAGAAAAAAGAATGAACAAAATCGGTTATTACCTATCTAGTGAACGAGGCGATTTTCAACCAATAATCTAAAAAGGATGGCTTATAAAACCTATGTTAAATGAATTTTCAAGAACAGAGCTTTTACTCGGACAAAAAGCAATGCAAAAACTCAAAGATTCTACTGTGGCTGTTTTCGGCGTAGGCGGTGTTGGATCATATACCGTTGAGGCACTTGCAAGAAGTGGTGTTGGACATCTTGTATTAATTGACGATGATAAAGTCTGCTTAACAAATATTAACCGTCAACTGATTGCCACAAGAAAAACGGTTGGCAAAAACAAAGTAGAAGTAATGCAGGATCGTATTTTGGAGATTAACCCCAATGCCAAAGTTACGATTTTTCAAGCGTTTTACACCAAAGATAATGCGGATGAATTTCATTATAGCGATTGGTCTTATATTGTGGATGCAATTGATACCGTTTCATCCAAACTGCTTTTAGTTGAAAAAGCGAAAGAATACAATGTTCCAATTATGAGCAGTATGGGCGCAGGCAACAAACTGGATCCAACCAAATTTGAAGTCGCCGATATTTTTAAGACCTCAGTTTGTCCGTTAGCAAGAGTAATGCGCTATGAGCTGCGCAAAAGGGGAATTAAAAAATTAAAGGTTGTTTACTCCAAAGAAGAAGCGCTTACTCCAATTGAAACAGAATCCAATAGCTGCAATTCGCATTGCATATGCCCACCCGATACTGCAAGAAAATGCACGAAACGCAGACAAGTACCGGGAAGCGTTGCTTTTGTCCCTTCTGTTGCCGGATTAATCATTGCAGGGGAAGTAATAAAAGATTTAATCAAAGAATAAATGAGTATTCCCCTAGCCTAAAGCAGGGGAATAGAAAAAGTGAGGGAATATTGTGCAAACCAGCAAGTATTCGTTAATACAAATTAATGATTTACTCATAGAAGACAAGGTTGGAAATCATTTAATATCAATCAAGCCCGGCTCTTATTGTACTTTTAATAAAATCACTCCAACAAATGCAAGGCATTATCATAAATGCTATGAGCTTTGCCTTGTTACGGAAGGTTCTGGACTTTTTATTTATGGTAACGATATCATGACTGTAAAAAAAGGCGATGTTTTTATTGCGGATCCCGATGTGTTACATGAAATTACTGTACAAACAGAAAATCAAGAATCTCTTTCTTCATTAAATCTCTTTTACTTTTCTTTTCATTTATTCCACAATGACGCGCCAGCAACCAACCAACCCGAAGAAATCATTATTTCAAAATTTCTCAACAATCACAGTATTTTAAAAAAATCGCAACAGCATATGTTATCTTACTTGAATTTTCTTTATGATTATTCAAAAGCACGAGAAAACGGAAATAACAAAAAAATTATAACCTATAGCATTGAGCAATCGGTGAAAGGCTTTATTTATGAATGTATGATGCTATTATCAAAGCAAACCCGATCATCAAAAAAATATAATGAAATTTCAAATAATATTATTGATACTGCTTTAGATTATATTTCATTGCATATAACAGAAAAAATTACATTAGAAAAATTATCAAATCATTGTAATACATCAAAGAGAAACTTGCAATTACTCTTTAATCAATACCTCAACACAACTATTATTGATTATATAAATAACAGAAGAATGAGTCTTGCAAGTAGCTATTTACGTATGAACTTTCGTATTAATGATATTGGTCCCCATGTAGGCATTGAAGACCCTGCACAATTTTGCAGAGTCTTCAAAAAATACTATGGAATATCTCCAAAAAAATATCAAATGCAGTTTGCTTCAAACGGTATGTTATATGGTGCCGATTTTAAATAAATCTTTGCGAATAAGCTGCAATTCCGATTAAAGCACTTTTGGATAAATCCTTTGAAAGAGCTACTTTAGGTTTAAGCGGAAATATTGCCTGATAAAAACTATCTTTCATCAAAGAAAATGCGTTTGATATTCTTCCACCCAATACCAAAACTTGCGGTTCAAATGTAAAAAAGTACTTCCCAAGTGCTGAACCTAACAATGCCCCGAATTGAATAAAAACGTCTTTTGCTTGTTGGTTACTTTGTTCTGCTAACTGTTGTAATTGCTTAACATCCACTTGTTGTATATCAAATCCATGACTTTTTGCAATAGCAAGGATATTTCGCTTTGAAATATAGTCATCAATAATACTATCTTGAAATGGAGCATCAAAAATCATTCCGCTTACTGGAATTCCTTTTTTGCCTTTTACAAGGTTTCCATCTTCAATAAAACTAGAACCACAACCCGTTCCTAATGTTATAAAAGCGGCTTTATGAAATCCTTTTGCTTCACCATTTACATATTCGCCCAATGCAAATGCAGTAGCATCGTTTTCGTATACAATTGGAATATCTGCTGATAGCTTTGAATCATTCAAAGCTATCAGCTTTTTGCGTATTTCTTCTGTAACATTCACTTGATATAAATCATCAAATTTATCTAAGCTTTGCATTAAACTAATTCCCTTTTCATAATCAAAAGGGCCCGGAAATGCAATTGCAAGACTTTTAATTGAAAAATCTGTGCCTTTTAGTTGATCTATTTGCTTTTTAAATATAGCTATTAAGTTCTCCACAATTTCATCTTTAGATTGTTTAGACTTTGAATCGTACATTCTATAGGAATCTTCTATCAATGTAAGCTCTTTTGATTGCGGGTTTTGTTCAATTAACGCTGATTTAATAGAACTGCCACCTACATCTAACGCAATTATATATTCTTTCAAAAATAAACCACCCTTTTCTTAATATAAATCAAAACCACTAGTGAACTAGTGGTTTGCTCAGACCCTAGAAGGGTCAACTCGTGCTGACCCCTCAAAGGGGTGCTGAAAGTTTGTCATCGCATCACAATTACAGGCAGCCACTATAAGTGGCTGTTTGTTTTTTGCCCTATTTCACTTGATTACCCGTAAACGGGTCCGTATATTCTTTAAATGAAATTTGGTCTTTTGCATAATCTTCTTCTAATTGGTTTCGAATGTACTCTGCTATTTTCTTTTCATTTTTTCCTACTGTATCTACAAAATAACCTCTACACCAAAAATTTCGTGATCCATATTTATATTTTAAATTTGCATGCCTATCGAATATCATCAGTGCACTCTTACTCTTGAGTGTTCCTACAAACTGTGATATACTCATATACGGTGGAATACTTACTAACATGTGTATGTGATCTACACATGCCTCCGCTTCTATTATTTCCACTTTCATTTCTGTGCATAATTTTCGAAATATTTCACCTACATCTCTTCGCAAATCTTTATAAATTATTTTTCTTCTATATTTTGGTGCAAACACTATATGGTATTCGCACCTATAACTTGAATGTGCTGTCTGTTTTACTTCATTTTTCATTGCTTAATTCCTCCTTGTTATCTTTGTGATACGGTCGCCAAACCGTCACTATTTTAACATGGAGGTTTTATTTTTGCCAAGGCTTTTTTACCTACCCCTGGTAGAACCAGGGGTTTTATTAAGCCTAAAGGCAACAACCAAAGTAAGGTGTTCTGTAAACAGAACACCTTAACAATGAAAAACTAATTTCGAACATATGCTTTAATTGTTGCGAGTGTTTCCCCATTGCAGTTTTCAGTTGGACTAATTACGTACTCGCCAACACTTGCAGGAATAATAAATGTTTCTGCGTAATGAACAGTAAATGGCTCAAATGCATTTGTTGGACTTGAAACAACAGCTTCCTTACCCTCAACTAAATTCAACACATTAACCCCATCATTTGTATTATGAGTAACCGGCTTTGTAAACCAATGACGTCTTGTTTCTATAAATTCACGCTTATGAAGGCCTGTTCTTTCTTCAATATAACCATCGCCGTCACTTATTTTTTCAACTTGATCAACTAAGTTTTCTTTTACCCATTTTGTATCACGATCAAATTGAATCACTTTTTCACCATGAGCCAAATGGATTGGACGTGGTCTGCCGTCTAATCCTAATCTACCCCAGTCCCATAGTTTAAATGTAAAGATGTATGGAGTTGCACTAATTTCTAATACCATTGCATTTTTACCGGAACAATGAACGGTACCTGCCGGTATCAAGAAATGGTCATGTTTTTTAGCTTTAAAACAGTTTACATACTTATCTGCATCAAAAAGCTTTTCACCGGTTTCAGCAACACGCAGATCCTCAATCATTTCTTGTGAGTTTATGTTTTCTTTTACACCAAGGTAAACAGTTGCATCTTCACCAGCGTCTAACATGTAGTAGCTTTCATCTTGTGTATAATGCATTCCAAAATTTTGTTGAATATATTCTGTAAGCGGATGTACTTGTAAGCTTAAGTTTCCGCCATCTATCGTATCAAGGAAGTCAAAGCGAATTGGAAACTCTGCACCAAAACGAGCATGGTTTTTATCTCCTAGTAGATTTCTTGGTTGATATAATACAAGATTGATGGATGGAATTTCAATTTCAATCTCATCTATTTTTAAAATTAAGCTGTTTTCCTCAGGAACACAATCGAAACACCAAGCAAAGTTTTTTTGGGTTTTATCTAAACCACAAACTTCTTTCATCCATTGACCGCCCCAAACACCTGGGTCAAAGAATGGTACTACACGAAATGGTTGCTCAGCAGCTTGTTTTAAGCCAGCAAGATGAGCTTCTTTTGTCATCATCTTTGGTTCATTCGAAATTGTAGAATCTAGAATATAATCCATTTTTTCAAACAAAGAAGTTTTATGACGATCTAATACACGCCAATCAATAAAGAATGCACGCTTATATTTACGAAGAATTTCTTCATCATAGTTGTCTGCACACCAGTTTGCAACTTCATTTCTACGCATACGAAGTTGTAGTTCCCAACGTGGCATATCTGCATAAACGATAATATCTTTTTGTTCTATTAAGCTTGCGCCTATACCATATACAATTACAAGACCTGTTTCAATTGCTGCGATGTCAGCATTTATTTTTGCAAGCTTATCTTTGCAGAAAAATTCTTCAATTTTATGACAAGACAATACACCGAATACACGATCGTTTGTAATATTGCGATTTAACATTGCTTGTATTTGTTCGTTAGAATGATTTGCTTCACTTATGGATATCATAGAAATAGGTTTTAATTGTTTCAACAATTCAAGTAACTCTTGTTGATTCACACCATGATAGCAATCTAATGCTAATACCACTTTGTCCTTTGAGAAAGAATCCACTTTACGTTTTAACTCGTCTATAATTCTTTGTCCGGCAAATGCATGATTTTGAAAACCGTTTACACGCACAAATGGTTTTTTATCATAATTGGAATACCCTTTAACCATATTTTATCATTCTCCTTATTTTATTTGATTTCATTATAGGACATTCTTATTTGAAAAAGAATGACAATATACGCAAAAAAATTGATAAATTGTGCAAACCTAATGAAACATCTCAATGAAATTATGCCTTTAAAATACAGATTTTGCAACCGTATTATGATGAATATAATAATTTTTTTATATAAATTGCGTAAATTTTTTTTATTGAATGTGATTACCTTTTTTGCTATAATGAAGCCACAATAATATAGCTTATTATTTACAAATTTTAAAATATGATTAGGAGATTGTACTATGAACCGCAAAATTAAAGATATTTATGTGGTACACCATTCCCACACTGACATCGGCTACACTGATTTACAAGAGAGAGTAGTTTACACACACATTGATTATATTCGTTCTGCAATAGATATTATCAAAAAAGGATATGAAAACAATACAGGTGATAAAAACTTTAAATGGAACTGCGAAACCTATTTTTGCGTTGAGAAGTTTTTAGAAGAAGCAACAGAGCAAGAAAAATCCGACTTCTATGACCTTGTTAAAAAAGGTAATATTGGTATTTCCGGAACATACCTAAACTTTAATGACCTAGTTGATAAAGCTGTTTTAAACAAAAGAACTAAAGAAATGGTTTCTATTTTTGAAGCACAAAATATACCTGTTAAAGCTGCTATGAATGCTGACATTAACGGTATTTCAATGGGTGCTCGTGATGTTTTCATTGACAATGGTATTGAATTCTTATTTACTAATATACACACCCATCATGGTATGTATCCTTTATATCATAACCAAACTCCTTACTTTTGGGAAAATGAACAAGGCAAAAAATTATTAGTATTTAGCGGCGAACATTACAATTTAGGAAATGCACTTGGTATTGTGTACAATAAAAATATTAACTTCATGACTCAAAACTATTTTGGCAAACAAAATGCGTTTGATTCTCATATTGAAACATTAAAATTTAACGTTGATAAATGTTTTGAGCAATATTTAGAATATAATTATCCATACTCTTTCTTAGTAACTAGTGTTTCCGGCGTATTTAGTGATAATGCACCTCCAAACACAAACATTCTTCGCACAATTGAGGCGTTTAACGAAACTTATGGTGAAGAAGTAACTATGCATATGGTAACTGTAGAAGAACTATACCATCTCATCAAGGAAGAAATAAAAGATGCTCCAACCTACAAAGGTGATTTGAATGACTGGTGGGCAAACGGTGTTGGTAGTACTCCATACGCTGTAAAACATTATAAAGAAGCACAACGTATGTATCATTTGTGTGAACGTTTGAATAAAAAAGCAAATGCTGCAAAAGATTGCTTTACTCGTGAAGCAGAAGACAACTTAATGTTATATGCAGAGCACACATGGGGACATTCTTCTACGATTACCAACCCATATGATACCATGGTACAAAATCTTGATATTCGTAACACAAGTTATGCTTCTAAAGCTCATGAATCAGCTGCAAAAAATCTAAACCGTATTCAACATAAACTTGGCGACAAGCTTCGTTACTATGATTTAGATGGTAAAATTAAAGCTTTTAATGCCGGCTCACAAGAAGGCAAAATGCCGGTTGAATTCTATGTAGAAACTATGCGACTACCGGGTGTGAAAATTACAAATGCAAAAACTGGTGAAGTGATACCTGCTCAACTATCTGCTCATCCACGTGGTGTATTAGTTAGCTTCCTAGATAACTTCGCTGCTCATGAAGAAAAAGAATATACTTATGAGCAACAACCGGAAGCAGACACAACATTCAATACCCGTATTGCTTATGTTGGAGCTGAAAGAATTCGAGATATCGTAACCGATTATGATAACACATACACCTTAAAATATGGTATTGAAAACGACTTTATGAGAATCTCTTATGAAATCGGTAAAGGTGTTACAAGCTTCTTTAATAAATTGGAAAACAAAGAAATGTTAAAAGATGGCTACGCAAAATTCTTTACCCCTATTTATGAAAATACAGAAATTCGCACTGATGTTTATGAAGAGCGCCGTGTTATCGGTAGAAATATTCGTGGCATTCATGCAAAACAATATCAAGCAGAGCTAAGTGATATTAAAGTAATCGAAAATGGTTCTGTATTTACAATGATTGAATTGGTTTATAACCTTGAAGGAACTTACCATAGCTCAGTTGTAATCAAGTTATATCGTGAAATACCAAAATTAGAATTCAAATATAAACTTGCAAAAACACTTTCTGAAGATATTGAAAGCATCTTTATGCCGCTAAGCCTTGATATGAATAGTAGCGAACTGTTTATCAACAAAGGGGACACCATCATGCGCCCTGGTATCGACCAAATTCCAGGTACTTGTATGGAATATTATACTGTTGACAATGGTGTTATCTATACAGGAAAAGAAAGCAATGTGTTAATCCAATGTAAAGACGTTCCATTGATTTATATGGGAGAAATGAAACATCATCCGATTGTTCTTTGCGATAATAAACCGGAAAACAACAAACGAGATGTTTACTCATGGGTTATGAATAACACTTGGGAAACAAACTTTAAAATGGACTTATCCGGTTTCACAGAATATTGTTACACAGTTGATATTATCAAAGCAACTAATATCAATAATAGTTTTGAAACATTAAAAGATAATGCATTTGGCGTTGTAACTTTTATTACTGAATAACTTAATTTCACAAAACTCCAAGAAAGAAATCTTTCTTGGAGTTTGTTTATCATTATGATATAATAACCTCTATGGTACCCAAAATCAAAGATTTTGACCATAACGAGAACATTTTATCGCGGGAACCTGTTTTCACTTACGTGCAAACAGACTTTTTATGATATAATAACTTCTATGGTACCCAAATCAAAGATTTTGGCCATAACGAGAACAGTTAGTAGAAAGGGTGGGCTATTTTATGAGTCAATCAAAAATCTACAAAGAACTTACACAATCAGAACTTGAAAAAATTATAACCGATTTATATGGTAATCAGACTAAATTGGTATCAGCTAACATCTTAAAGGGTGGACTTTTTAATACAACCTACAAAGTAAATACAGACCAAGAAGAAAACGGTTTTGTTTTACGAGTTGGCCCTGTCAACAAACATTTACTAATGGATTTTGAAAAGGATATGATGGCGGCTGAACCTCATTTTCATCAACTGTTACAAGAACATGATATTCCGACTTCAAAAATCATCAAATACTCTCCAGAAAATACAATTTTGGAACGAGATTATATTGCAGTAGAATATATGGAATCCATCCCAATGAACGACCCCTCAGTCGAAAATATAAATCTGGACTCTGTTTATGAAACAGTAGGTAAGTTGACAAGCAAACTCCATAAAATAGCCAATGACAAGTTTGGTTGGTGGCGAAAAACTGACTGGGGCCTATTTGACAAATGGTCCTTATTTATCAAAGTATTCTCTAAAGAGTTAGCTGATAAAGTTGAATTACATAATCTATTACCTACCAATGAAGTCCAACTTTTTAGAGAAATAATAAGTGCAAATTCAAATGTTTTAGACGAAATTACAACTCCACATATGATTCATACTGATCTATGGCAAGGAAATGTATTATTATCCAATAAAAATGGAGATTATGAAGTTGCAGGGATTATTGATTTAGATCGAACAATTTTCGGCGACTGCTTTTGGGATTTCAGCACGCCATGGCTCACCAACGAATCCTTTTTTAAGGGTTATGAAAAAAAATTTATGAAAACAGAATCCTATCAAAAGCGTGAGTTAATTTATAAAATGCTTCTTGCCTTGATGAATACATATGTTGTTCTAATCGAATATGATAATACCGAATGGTATGAAAGTGAAGTCAAAAATGCTTCTGAACTCATTTTAACCAATTCCGATTTTCTTTTAAAATAACGTACAAAAAACGCAGTAAGAATTCTTACTGCGTTTTTTATTCCCCTGTTTTCGCAAATTGAGATTGATATAGATTCGTATAAAATCCATTTTGCTTCATTAACTCATCATGTGTTCCTTGTTCGATTACATTTCCATCTTTCATTACTAATATGCAATCTGCTTCTTTGACTGTAGAAAGCCTGTGTGCAACAATAAAACTTGTTCTGCCTTCCATTATCTTAGCAAATGCCTTTTGAATTTGAATTTCGGTCCTTGTATCAATATTGCTTGTTGCCTCATCCAAAATTAAAATTGGAGGCTTTGTTAGCATAATACGTGCAATACAAAGTAACTGTTTTTGCCCTTGAGATATGTTCCCACCATCTTCTGAGATAACGGTATCATATCCATGTGGCAAACGCTTAATAAAGCTATGTGCATGCGCTGACTTTGCAGCCTCAATTATTTCTTGTTCGCTTACATTCGGTTTGCCAAATGCGATATTTTCTTTTACCGTTCCTTCAAATAACCAGGTGTCTTGCAAAACCATGCCGAATAGATTACGCAAATCATTCCGCTTCATATCTTTGATATTAACATCATCAATATAAATATTACCCTGATTGACCTCATAAAACCGCATCAACAAGTTAATCAATGTTGTCTTTCCGCAGCCTGTTGGCCCTACAATTGCTATTCGTTGACCAAATTGCACATCTAAATTAAAATGTTCAATCAATTTTTGCTCCGTACGATATGAAAAAGACACATCTTCAATCTTTACATTACCTTTGACATCTGTATTTGATTTAGCATTTTCACTATCTTGTTTCTCTTCGGGTTGATCAATTATATCAAACACTCGTTGTGCACTTGCAAATGCAGCTTGTAACTCTGTAACAACTGCCGAAATTTCATTAAACGGTTTTGTATAATGGTTAGCATAACTTAAAAAGCAAGAGAGTTGTCCAATTGAAACACGACCGTTAATAGCATTGATTGCACCTACAATGCTAACAGCAGCATATACCAGCCCATTTACAAATCGAGCACAAGGATTTGTTAACGAAGATACAAACTGTGCTTTCACTCCACATTGATATAACTCATTGTTAATGGATTCAAACTCTTGCTGCGCTTCTTTTTCGTAAGAAAAAGCTTTCACTACTTTTTGATTTCCTATCATTTCTTCCATATAGCCACCTATTTTACCTCTTAACTTAGATTGCTTTGAAAATAGCTGATAAGATCGCTTAGCAATAAATGATGCAACAAAAAGCGATAATGGAGTTAATACTACAACAACAATCGCTATCGTTACATTAACCGATAACATAAAAACCAATGTGCCGACAATCGTTACAATGCCGGTAAACAACTGTGTAAAGCCTTGCAATAAGCCATCCGATACTTGATCTATATCGTTAACTACTCTGCTAATTATATCGCCATGTGCATTTTCATCGATATAAGAAAGTGGTACTTTTTCTAGTTTCTCAAACGCTTGTACTCTTAAATCACGAACTGTTCGATACGTTATCTGGTTAGTACATAGTGCCATAATCCAATGAAATAAGCCACTTAGCAAAACGGTAATGCCTAATACAATCAATATACGCAATATTCCATTGAAATCAACATTATTTTTTCCAACAATCAAATCAATTGCATCACCAATTAATATAGGCGTAAATAAAGTTAATGTTACACTCAACACAGCGCAAATCAATGCAAATATCAAATAGCCGATATAGGGTTTTGTAAAAGATAAAATTCGCTTTAAAATACTCTTTTTCATCCTCTTGCTACCTCCTCATCACTTAGTTGTGATAAACAGATATCCTTGTATACTTGGCAAGCATTGAATAACTCTTGATGTGTTCCAATTCCTGCTATCTCACCATCATCTAATACCACAATACGATTCGCTGATTTGACAGCGCTCACTCGTTGGGAAACGATTAGAACCGTTGTATGTTTGATTTGCTTATGAATGGCTTTACGAAGTGCTGCATCAGTTGCATAGTCTAATGCACTTGCACTATCATCCAATATGAGTATTTGGGGATTTCCCACCAAAGCTCTGGCAATGGTTAATCGTTGTTTTTGTCCCCCAGATAAATTTTTTCCGTCTTGCACAATAATCGTATCTAACCCATTTTCTAGTTGATCAACAAAATCCTTTGCTTGAGCAATCTCTAAGGCTTGGTTTATCTCTTCATCGGATGCATTGGGGTTTGCCCATTTCATGTTGTCACGAATGGTTCCGGAAAATAAAACCGCTCTTTGAGGAACAATTCCGAATTGTTTTCTTAATGTTTGTAATGATTGATGTCTAACATCCATTCCATCAATTAAAATCTCACCACTCGTTACATCATAAAAGCGAGGAAGTAATTGAATTAAAGTGGATTTTCCGGCTCCTGTACCACCGATTATTCCGATTGTTTCGCCTTTTTGAATAGATAAATTGATATTATGCAAACTATACTCTTGTGAATCTTGATAAGAAAAACAAACATCACGAAGTATAATTTTTGTTTTTGTATCTACAATAGTATTCCCTATAACAGAGGGTTCACAAATAGATGAGGTTGTATCAAATAATTCATTCACTCGCTTTGCAGAAGCAAATGCTTTTGTAAACAGTACAACCAAATTTGCAACAATAATCAATGCTATTAGTATCTGGCTCAGATAATTTACAAAAGCAATAATTTCACCTTGAGAAAAAGAACCGACATTAACACGTATTCCTCCCCACCATACAATTGCGATGATTGCAAAGTTTATTACAATCGTGGTAAGCGGTGATAATAACGCCGATATTTTACCAACCTGTAGTGCTTTGTTTTTTAATTCGTCGCTGGCTTCAATAAAGCGTTGTTCTTCATATTTTTGTTTTGAAAAAGCTCGTATTACTCTTGAACCAGACAAATTTTCTCTAATGATTAATGAAACTTTGTCTAATCCCTTTTGAATGTTTTTATAAAAAGGAATTGACTTACTCATTACCAAATACAATATCAACGCAATAAAAGGCGCTGTTATTAAAAAGATAACAGATAACTGCAAGTCTAATAAAATAGCCATAATAGTAGCACCTATTGCTAAGAACGGTGCCCTAACTACTAAACGAATCAACATTGCAACCGCAACTTGGAGTTGGTTCACATCATTATTTAGTCTGGTTATTAACGACGGCGTACCAAATTGATCTATTTCTGAATGGGAAAAAGAAATAATATGCTTGAATAAAGCATTCCGTACATCTGTTCCAAAGCCTTGTGATGCTTTTGCCGCAAAAAACTGGCAAGTAAGTGAACATCCTAAACCTACTACACCTAATAAAACTAAAATACCACCCATTTGCAGCACATAAGTCATATCCTTGTTTTTAATACCAATATCAATAATTTTCATCATCACAATTGGAACAATCAATTCAAATATTGCTTCCGTTAATTTGAAAATTGGCCCTATTATAACTTCTTTTTTATAGTTCTTTAAAAACCGAGCTAATTGCATCATTGATTTGTCAATCCTTTATATTGAAATAAAAATTAACCGAAACATTCTCTTAATTATAGCATATTATATAATTTTTTTGTGCTAATTATAAGCATATTTATTTCGAGTTCAAAAATTATACTATTATATTGTTACTTCTTTTTGTTAATCTATTTGAAAAAGCGGCCGATATAATATATATGTTAAGTAATTAACATTTTAACAAGCCTTCCCTTTCTTGTTTTGTGTGAGTAGGTGTTATCACCTCTCATACAAAACTTTTTTTTCAAAATTTTTATAAAAAACAGCCATTTCATTGAACTGCACCCCATCTATTAGACATTATATCACTTTGTCTAACAAATGGGGTCCACTTCACATTGAATGGCTGTTTTAATCATTTCATATTATTTAGCTAATAAAAAGTATCCTAATACTAAAATTCCAAGAGAAATACGATAATAACCAAATGGTTTAAAATCATGTTTTTTAATAAATCCCATTAAGAATTTAATTGCAAAAATAGATACTACAAACGCTACTATCATACCGATTAGCAATACGCCCCATTCCGCTCCTGTAAAGCCTAATCCTGATTTTAATAGCTTTAATCCACTTGCCCCAAACATAACAGGAATTGCTAAAAAGAATGAAAATTCAGCTGCTACATAACGAGAAGTGCCAATTAAAATTGCGCCTAAAATGGTAGCTCCGGAACGTGATGTTCCGGGAATCAACGATAGCACTTGGAACATACCGATAAATAACGCTGTTTTATAAGAAAGTTCAGAAAAATGATTGATTTGAGGAGTACGATGACGGTTTCTATTTTCTAATACAATAAATAAAAAACCATACAAAATCAACGTAATCGCAACTGTAATATAATTGTATAAATATTGATCCAATAAATCATCAAATAAAACGCCTAAAATTGCAGCTGGAAAACAAGCAACAATTACTTTTCCCCATAAAGAAAGTGTGTCTTTCTTTTGCTCTATGGTTTTGGTTGATGAAAACGGATTTAACTTATGAAAGAATAAGATAAGGACCGCTAATATAGCTCCAAGTTGGATTACTACAAAAAAAGTTTCTTTAAACTTTGGTGTTAACTCTTTTAATTGTATAAATTCATCTGTTAAAATCATATGACCTGTACTACTGATTGGAAGCCATTCGGTAATACCTTCAATAATGCCTAAAATAATCGATTTTAAAATCTCAATAAACTCCATGTATTTTGACCTCGTTCTTTCTGTTTTGTAACGCAAAATGTCTTTATTTATTCTATCACTATTATAATAAAAATTCCACCATTTCATTCTAGTTTTTGCTTACATTTTTGAAAGATACGAAAACAGCCTATGTTGAAACGCATAGGCTGTTTTATATTAGTTTCTTAAATCTCTAATTAGCTTGTATACTTGAATCAATAATGTTGGGATAAATGCAAATAAATATATCATTCCCACTTGTGTTAAATTCAATGGAGTAACCATAAATAAACTTTGTAAGAAAGGGATAAACATAACTGCACTCAATAATACAACACCGCCAAAGAATGCTAACAAGCTTGCTTTATTCGATAAAAGTCCAAGTTTTACAATTGATTTTTTACTACGACAATTAAATCCATGGAACAAGCGAGCTAAAGTTAATGTGCAAAATGCCATTGTGCTTGCAAGTGCAGGACTTGTTTGTAATCCATAATAAAAAGCAACCATTGTAGAAATTGCAATCAAGCCGCCTTCCACCAAAATACGAAGTAAAAAGTCTTTAGTTAAAATAGACTCCTTTGGATTTCTTGGCGCGTAAGTTAATAAATCCTCTCCCGCAGGTTCAACACCAATTGCAATAGCAGGTAAACTATCCGTTAAAAGGTTAATAAAAAGTAAATGAACAGGAGCAAATGGAACCGGCAATGCGAAAATTGAAGTATATAATACTGCTAAAATTCCGGCTGTATTACCGGAAAGTAAGAACTTAATTGAATGCTTGATATTGGTATATACATTTCTTCCGTTTGCAATTGCTTTTACAATTGTTGCAAAATTATCGTCAGTTAATACCATTGAGGCTGCATCTTTTGATACTTCCGTACCGGTAATGCCCATTGCAACACCTATATCAGCCTTCTTTAATGCAGGAGCATCGTTAACGCCATCACCTGTCATAGAAACAATTTTACCTTTTCGCTGCCAAGCATCAACGATTCGTATTTTATGTTCAGGTGATACTCTTGCATATACAGAAATCTGCTCAAGATTTTGATCCAGTTCTTCATCTGTCATACGTTCCAGTTCCAAACCAGTAATCGCAATATCATTTTCTTCTATAATACCTATTTGTTTTGCAATAGCCGTTGCGGTGATTTTATGGTCACCTGTAATCATGATAGTTTTTATTCCAGCTTGTTTTGCGTTTTGAACTGCTTCTTTGGATTCTTCTCTTGGTGGATCTATCATGGATATTAACCCGATAAAAGTATATCCGGTTTCATCATCAACTGTGGCTGCTGCATTATTTAATATTTCCTTATAGCAAAAACATAATACACGCAATCCTTCTTCGGATAGTTCTCTGTTTACTTTGATAATTGCCTTTTTATCTTCTAATGTAAATGGTTTTACACCATCCTTAGTTAGAATACTCGTTGTATGCTCTACTAAAATGTCTACTGCTCCTTTTGTCAGCATTAGATGTTTATCATCAATACGATGAACGGTTGACATGAGCTTACGATCAGAATCAAATGGAATTTCGCTTAACCGAGGAAGTTCTTTTCTCATTTTTACTTCATTTATTTGATAATTATGTGCCCATTCCACTAATGCAAATTCCGTTGGATCACCTATTGGTTTTCCATCAATAATGGTAGAATCATTAGCTAATATCGCAGTATTCATTAAATAACGATGAGCAAGATTCTGATTATCGAAATTTAAAGTATTATATAAAGTTTCATCTACATATATTTTTTGAACGGTCATTTTGTTTTGCGTTAACGTTCCTGTTTTATCGGAACAGATTACAGAAACGCAGCCTAGACTTTCAACAGCCTTTAATTCTTTAATAATTGCATTTTCTTTTACCATCTTTTGTGTTCCCATTGCAAGTACAATAGTTACAATAGAACTCAATGCTTCCGGAATTGCGGCTACAGCAAGGGCTACAGCAAACATCAAAGAATCTATAATTGGCATATTACGCAATATGCCAAGCGCAAAAACTACTGCGCATATTATTAAAATGACAAGGGCAAGCTTTTTACTGAAGTTATCTAAACTTACTTGCAATGGAGTCTTTTTTTGCTTTGTTTCATTCATCAAAGATGCAATTTTACCGATTTGAGTATTCATTCCTGTCTCGGTTACTACAACTGTAGCGCGGCCATAGGTTACTAATGAACCTGAAAACACCATATTCGTTTGATCGCCTAAAGCAATCTCAGTACCATCTATGCGATTATGTGTTTTATTTACGTTTTCAGATTCACCTGTTAGCATACTCTCATTTACTTGTAAAGAGAAATTCTCTATAATACGTCCATCTGCTACGACCAAGTCGCCTGCTTCGAGTAATAAAATATCGCCAACGACAACTTCTTTTGAATCAATTTCTATTTTTTGACCTTTTCGCATAACCTTAGCGGATGGCGACGACATTGCTTTTAAGCTGGCAAGTGATTTCTCAGCTTTGAAATGTTGAACCGTTCCCAAGATTGCGTTAATTATAATAACTGCAAAAATAACAATTGTACTTTCAACATTACCGGAAATCATAGATATTACTGCTGCTGCTATTAATATAAAAACCAATAAATCTTTAAACTGTTCTAGAAATACGATAATTGGATGTTTCTTCTTACCTTCATCTAATTCATTCAATCCGTTTTTTTCACGACTTGCACTCACTTGCTCGTCGTCTAAGCCCTTTAAAGAAACATCAAATTGTTTCAATACTTCCTTTGTTTCCTGATTAAAATAATTGCTCATGCTCATGCTCCTTCTTATACTAATTTCATTTAAAATAATGAATTATTATTTTAAAATGGATTTGCTTATAAACAAAATCAGTATTACTATGTAGATATACCTATTTTGTTCGAAATCGCTCAAATTAAACTAAAATAAAAAAGACTTTCTATGCAACTCAAAATTGAATTGCATAAAAAGTCTTGTTACCAAAATTATGGCCACATCACCAGATTCTATTGAATCGAACTGTTGATAATGTGTTTCTTAAATCATTAAGAAATACTACTCCCTTTTTGTTTAGCGAATATACTTATATTATCGAAAAATACCATATTTGTCAATGGAAATAATATGAATTATTTTAAAACATTTCTATACATTAGCTATTCAAATATACACCATTTTATATTATTAGATATCTAAAAAAGTTGTATTTTTAAGTGATTTTCTATTTTTTAGCATTCTTTGCTAACCTTGATAAGAAAAAGATTGCAAAGAAACCTGTTAACAAGGTGATCGGACATAGAATCCATTCTAATCCTTGTGGAAATGTTTTCGGTATTACATCAAACATTGATGCCACTAAAAATCCTAAAATCATGAAATAAGTTGCTTGCGAATGTTTCTCCATAGCATTTTCTAATATACGAGCAGTTGCAATTGTACCAACAAATCCGCCTATTGCAATTGGCAGCAAATAAACGATGTCAAACTGTTCTATCGCTTTCATTGTTGGCTCATACATACCCATTATCAACAGCATATAAGAAAGGCTTATTCCCGGTAATACCAATGCTATTGCGCAAATTACACCTGCAATCAATAATAGTCCGTAACTAACTAATCCGTTATTTGGATCGAATACGAATAAGTCACTTGGAATTAACGAGATTAACCATACAATAAAAAAGCCAACTAAAGCAAAACTATAATAATATAATTTTTTTGTCTTTGAGGCCACTTCTTTTACATTTGATTTTTTATATAAAACCGGTAAGCCACCTAAAATTGCGCCTATAAATAAATAGAACATTGGCATTTTATATGTCGTCGTTACATACAATATCGGCTTTGAAAACAAAATTATACCTGTAACCGACCCTATTCCAAATGTACTAAGTAGAAATAAATTTTTCTTTGTGTTTTTAAAAAAAGAACCGATTGCTGTAATTAGTTCATCATAAATGCCTAACAAAATTGCCATTGTGCCACCGCTAACGCCAGGTAAAAGCATAGAAGCACCAACGCCTAGTCCTTTAAAAATATTTTCAAATAATTTTTTTATCATATATTTTGCCTTTCTTATGTCTTTGCTATTCTTATTCTGTCCGATGCAGATTTTGGATATTCAACCATTACCATATTGTATTTATTTTATGCTGCATCTCTTTTAATGCCAACTGTCTTTGCTTGTAATCGGGAATAACCTGCTCTACTTCTTTCCAAAAAGCAGAAGAATGATTATGCTGCTTAATATGTGCTAATTCATGTACCACAACATAATCTAATTCAGTTTCTTGTACCATTGCAAGCATAAATGAAAAATTCAAACCATTAATAGATGAACAAGATCCCCAACGTTTCATTGCTGAATTCACTTTAACAGTAGTTGGCTGTACTTTCATAATTTTTGAATAATAAGCTACCTTATCTTGTAATAAAGGAATTAAAAGCTGTTTATATAACATTACTAGATATGGCATTAATATATTCAAATCCATATCAGGAATGATAAAGCAATCATCTTTAAACTGTACTTGATTACCGAACTGTATTGGATACTCTCTACCTTGCAACCAAAGCATATCCGTTTCATCCAACTTATCTATTGGCTTTTGGGGTTGAAGATTACGCATATATTCTTGTTTTTTAAAAATCCAATCTTGCTTTTGCATTAAAAAAGATTCGATTTCTTTTTTAGATAGATGCAACGGCGCACGTACTTCTATTGTAGCGTCGTTTAAAACATGAATAGCAAGCGTTTTCCTTTTGCTTCTAACTAATTGATATGTCATCATTCTGCTTCCTTTTCATTTATTACAATATTGGCAGTCATACCATTAACCAATTGCAATAAATCCTTAGGCGACAATTCAACCTGTTGACCTATTTTACCTGCACTAATCATCATAGTTTGTAATTGCAAACAAGATTCATCCACTACGGTTTGATAATTCTTTTTCATTCCAATTGGAGAACATCCACCACGTATATATCCCGTTACCTTGTTAATATCGGCAACTTTAATCATTTCTATAGATTTCTCATTTACTGCTTTTGCAGCATGCTTTAAATGCAGCTCACAGGCTACGGGAATCACAAAAACATAATAAATTTTACTCGCACCTATGGTAACAAGCGTTTTATATACTTGATCGAATGGTTGCCCCAACTTTTGAGCAACCGCAACTCCGTCAATATGTCCATCACTATGATCATATATATGAGATTGGTACGAAATTTTTGCTTTATCTAAAATTCGCATAGCATTCGTCTTGCTTGTTGCCATACTATCGCCTCTTTTATGTTTATCTTTAATATTGTATCAGTTTTTAATTGGGTTGTAAACATTAACATGAAATGATAAAAAATAACCTGTCAAAATCGAATGTTTTGACAGGTTATTTTTATTTAAAATCGTTCTACTTTGTCTTTTTCAATACGAGCATAAATGAGCTGTTCTTGCTTTGGCTTTTCGTCGCAAATTGTGATTGCTTTTTGGAACAATTCTTCAGCAGATTGGAATTTTGATTGATCTGAGCTATACATTGTTGCAATAACATCACCTTGTTGCACACTATCACCATATTTTGCTTTCAGAATAATTCCTGCAGTGAAATCAATATCGCTTTCTTTGGTTTCACGTCCTGCGCCTAAAATAACAGATGAAATTCCACACTTCTCAGTATCCATATGTGTAATGTATCCAGATTTTTGTGCTTTTACTTCATGACTATATGGCGCCTTTTCAAAGTTATTGCAATCCTCTATAACACAAGCATCGCCACCTTGCGCTTTTACCATTGCTTTCAAGCGTTCCAATGCTGAACCATCTTGCATTACTTTTAAAACCATTGCTTTACATTCTTCCATACTACCTTTTTTAGCTAGGTATAACATGTTTGTTGCCAGTTGAATGCAAACCTCGGTTAAATCTTTCGGTCCATTTCCTTTTAATGTTTCAACTGATTCTATTACTTCTAATGAGTTACCAATTGCATGGCCGAGTGGAATATCCATATCGGTGATTAAAGCTATGGTATGTCTTCCAACGTTTTCACCGATTGCAACCATGGCTTGCGCTAATGCAATTGAATCATCAAGCGTTTTCATAAATGCACCACTGCCTGTTTTTACATCCAATAGAATACAATCGGATCCAGCAGCTATTTTTTTACTCATAATACTTGCTGCGATTAACGGAATACTTTCAACCGTTGCTGTAACATCACGTAAAGCATATAATTTTTTATCCGCAGGAGCAAGATTACCTGATTGTCCGATTACGCTTAGTCCTGTTTCATTTACTACACGGAAAAAATGCTCACGATCAAGCGCAGTTTGAAAACTCGGAATTGATTCCAATTTATCAACAGTTCCTCCCGTATGGCCTAAGCCCCTACCGGACATTTTAGCAACTTTTACCCCGCATGCCGCAACAATTGGTGCAATAACCAATGTTGTTTTATCGCCAACTCCACCTGTACTATGCTTATCCACTTTAATTCCTTCAATGGAGGATAGATCCACCATATCGCCTGATTGTGCCATGCTGCTAGTTAATGTTGCAGTTTCTATATCTGTCATACCGTTAAAATAGATTGCCATTAACAAAGCGGAAGTTTGATAATCCGGAATAGATCCATCGGTAACCCCTTTAACAAAGAATTCAATTTCTTGTTTAGAAAGCTCATTTCCGTTTCGTTTGTTCATGATAATATCGTACATTCTCATAATCATTTATCCCTTTCTCAATTAAGGGCAAGGTGGAATACCTTGCCCTTTTGCGTATTTGTTTTTTTATCTTCCGCCTTTATCATATGGCTGACCAGATGCTTTTGGAGCTTGAGATTTCTTAGATGAAAATGCCAATACAATAAGAGTTGCGATATATGGTATCATTTTATAAACTTCGTTTGGAATTGGTAGGTCACGGATAAATGGAATTCCGGAATATGCAGCTGCTAATGTTTTCATGATTCCAAAGAACAAAGCAGAATAGAAAATTCTCCAAGGTTTCCATTGACCGAAAATTAGCACTGCCAATGCCAAGAATCCATATCCAGCAACAGTTGCGTTAAAGTTTGTTGAAGTAGGAATAACGAATACTAAACCACCAATACCGCCAAGCATACCGGAAATCATAACACCCGCATATCGTATTTTATATACGTTGATACCAACAGAGTCAGCGGCTTGTGGATGCTCACCACACGCACGTAAACGTAAGCCAAACTTTGTTTTATATAATACGATTGCTGCAATGATTAAAATTCCAAAACCAATATAAGTTGTTAAATATGCATTTTGGAACAGTAATGGCCCGATTACAGGAATATCTCCCAATAAAGGAACCTTTGCAATATGAAATTGATCTTTGAATTGTACTTGTTGAATGCCTTGTACCATTCTTGCAACGAAAATTGCAAATGCAGGTGCAAATAGGTTTAGCGCTGTACCACTAATTACTTGATCCGCTTTCATATTTACAGATGCATAAGCATGTAGCAATGAGAAAATAATGCCTACAATACCTGCAACTAGAATAGCTAAAATCAATAACAGCTGTCCATGAATTGCGTCTTCAAAAATCGCAATGAATGAAATACTTGCGAAAGCACCCATTATCATGATACCTTCTAATGCAATATTAACAACACCGCTTCGTTCAGAGAACATACCACCTAACGCTACAATCAAAAGAGGAATTGCAAAGAACATCGTTTGTTGCACTAAAAAATAAATAACATCCACTATTCTTTACCCCCTTCGTCTAGTTGTGGTGGCTCACCATTGGCTTGTGCCCCAACAACATCACCTGTGTAAAGTTTTTCTGCATTTGTAGCTTGAGCTGCCATTGCTTTTTTATCTTCTTTATTTTTGCTGATTTTTGCAATAAAACCTTTAAACAATAAGGAAAATGCACTAAAGTAGATAATAGATGCAATAATGATATCTATGATTTCAGGAACAAAGTCATAGAATTGTAGGTTGATTCCTCCAACAGTAATGTGTGCAATAAATAAGCCTGCAACTAAAACGCCAATTGGGTTTGATAAACCTAATAAAGCAACCGGAATACCATTAAAGCCTTCTACTGCTAATATATCAAGAACTTGAAGATGCTTACCGGAACCGGCTAAGTATAATAATGCACCACCAAGACCAGATAATGCACCCGCAATAATCATAGAAGTTACGATATTACGTTTTGCATTGATTCCAGCATATTTACTAGCATGCGGATTATGGCCACATGCTTTGAGTTCATAACCGAATGTTGTTTTATTTAAAACAATATGAATAATGATAACTACAATGATAGCAATAATAATTCCTGCGTTAACGCTTGGATATGGAAAAATCTTATCAAGTCCCCATTTTGGAATGACTGCATTTGCATTCACATCAACTGACTCATTTGCAAGTGGATTGAAAATAGTTCTAACAACTAACAAGTTAACAAGATACATGCCAATATAGTTCATCATAATGGATGAAATAACTTCATTTACATTGGCATATGCCTTCAATATTCCGGGTAAGATGCCCCAGATACCACCAGCAATTGCACCTGCTAATAAGGCAAAAATCCATTGAGTAGGTCCTAATGCTGTAAAATGTACACCAACATAAACCGCTGCATACGCACCAACGATAAACTGACCAGGTGTACCAATATTAAATAGACCTGTCTTAAACGCAAAACCAACAGAAAGACCTGTTAATATGATAGGTGTTGCATAATACCAAACTTCACCAATACCTACTAAACCATTGGTAAATCCACCTTTTAAAATAACCATAAAACCAGATAACGCTTGGCCTGGATTACTGATTAACAAAATAATCAATCCGAATAATAAACCAACAACAATAGCAAGTAATGAAGCTATAAAATTAGCAAAGCCAGTTGTTTTGGTGATATGCTTTAATTTCTCTCTCATACGGCTTCACTCCTTTTTGAACCTGCCATATAAAGGCCTAGCTCGTTTACTGTTACTTCTTTTGGATTTAGATTTGCGACAATTTCGCCCTCATGCATAACTAAGATACGGTCGCTTACATTCATAACTTCATCCAACTCTAAAGATACCAATAAAACTGCTTTTCCGGCATCACGTTGAGCCACTAATTGTTTATGAATATACTCAATCGCACCAACATCCAATCCACGAGTTGGTTGAACTGCAATCAGCAAATCAGGATTGCGGTCAATTTCACGTGCTAAAATCGCTTTTTGCTGGTTACCACCAGACATACTGCGAGTTGTTGTAATTTTACCTTGACCACTGCGAATATCATACGCTTCAATTAACTTATCAGCATATTTATTTACTTGATCAAAACGAATGAATCCTGCTTTTTGATATTCTGGAGTAAAATAAGATTGTAATACTAAATTTTCTGCTAGTGAATAATCTAAAATCAATCCATGTTTATGTCTATCCTCCGGAATATGAGCCATACCGCTCGTAGTACGTTGGCGAATGCTCATATGAGTAATATCAGTATCATTAAATATAATTTGTCCATCATGAATTTTTTCTAATCCAGTCAATGCAAAAACAAGCTCAGATTGTCCGTTACCATCAATACCTGCAATACAAACAATTTCGCCTTGTCTTACCTCAAAGCTAGCGTCCTTAACAAGAGGTTTTGTAGATGTTTTAGACTGTACAGTTAAGTTCTTTACAGTTAATATTGGTTTACCAATACTCGGCTCCCCTTTTTCAACAGTTAAATTAACGCTACGGCCAACCATCATTTCGGATAGCTCTTCTTTAGAAACATCGGCAACGTCAACTGTTTGAATGTATTTTCCTTTTCTTAAAACAGTACAACGATCGGCAACCGCCTTAATTTCATCAAGCTTATGAGTAATAAATACAATAGACTTTCCTTCTTTTACAAGGCCCTTCATAATCTTCATTAACTCTTCAATTTCTTGTGGAGTCAATACTGCAGTTGGTTCATCAAAAATTAAAATTTCATTATCACGATATAGCATTTTAAGAATTTCAACACGTTGCTGCATACCTACAGTTATTTCGGAGATTAATGCATCAGGATCAATCTTAAGCTTATAACGCTCGCTTAATTCCATAACCTTTTTCTTAGCTTGATCCATTTTTAAAAATCCACCACTTGTAGTTTCAACACCTAGTACGATATTTTCTAAAACAGTAAAATTGTGAACCAATTTAAAATGCTGATGCACCATACCAATTGCCAACGCATTCGCATCATTTGGATTGTTAATCTTTACTTCATTTCCGTTAATTTTAATTTGGCCTTTTTCAGGTTGATAAAGCCCAAACAGTACACTCATCAAGGTTGATTTACCTGCACCGTTTTCGCCAAGCAACGCATGAATTTCGCCTTTTTTCACCTGTAGAGTTACATTATCATTTGCAATAATTCCCGGGAACTCTTTGGTGATATTGAGCATCTCAATAATATATTGCATGGTATTTCTCCATTCTGCCAAATGACATTATTTCTTTATACAAAGCTCTAATAAAATGTCCTAAAAGTTTTGTTGAACAGCGATGTGTTTTGCATTATCTATTACAGCATCATTGTTCAATTTATTTTATTGTAACCACTTTTACTTAAAAAAGAGGTGCTAATTAGCACCTCTTTTTATTTTGTAGTGTCTAATTGAGAAATTAGATAACTTTAATAGTAACGATTTCTACCGGAATATCGGATGCTAATTTTGCATCTGTATCTTTCTTTAAAGAAATACTGCCACTTACTAGTTTTGCATAAACTGCATCATAATCTGCTGCTTTAAATTTAGCAAATTTTGAATTTTTCATTGGTAGTTCAACGCCATTTACTTTAGCATCAAGATTTATACTCTTTCCGCCAATCCATTTGTTGTTGTAATAACCAGTAACTGCATCATAAACAGATTTACCTAAGTTTTTCATTGCAGATGTAATAACTGTTTTAGATTCAGAAGATTGGTCAACGTCAACACCGATAACTTTTTTACCAGCAGTTTCAGCAGCTTTCATAACAGAGTTACCAACTGCACCACCACAAGCGAAGATTACTTCTGTTCCATCATTGTACCAAGAAGCAGCTTTTGCTTGGTTTTCAGGAGATGCGTCAAAGTTACCTACATAAGTATATTTCATGTTGATGTCGCCTTTTTTCATTCCAAGCTCTTTTGCAGCAGCATCAGCGCCTTGAACAAAGCCATAACCGTAACGAATTACTGCAGGAACAGCCATACCGCCCATAAAGCCTAGTTTTTTATAACCATCTTTTACTGCAGCATAACCAGCTAAGTAACCAGCTTGCTCTTCAGCGTAGAAAATAGATTGTACGTTTTCTTTTATATCTACTTTATAGTCTCCTGGGTGAGGTGCGCCATCAAGAAGAATGAACTTTACTTCAGGGTATTTCGTTTGAGCTTGATATACAGGTTTTTCAAACAAAAATCCAGGACATACAATTACTTTTGCTCCAGCTTTTACAGCTTGATCAATAGAGCTTAAGTAAGCAACATCTGATTTTTCAGCAGGCTTATAGTATTTGTATGCAATTTTTTTCTCTTTTGCGTACTTTTCTAGGCCTTCCCAAGCACCTTGGTTAAAAGATTTGTCATCGATAGTACCTACGTCTGTAATAAGTGCAAGTTCTTTTTTGCCATTATCACTACCGGAAGTACAAGCAGTTAAAACGCTTAGTGTTCCAACTAATAATGTTACAACCAATAAAATGCTTAATATTTTTTTCATTGCATTTCCCTCCATGTTCCGATATTTCGGATTATTACAATTAGATTATAATATATTTCTTTCAGAATTACAATCATTTTCGCAAAGAACATTTGGTTATTATTGAGGTGAAACGTACAAATTTCAACATGTCTTTTTGGTCAATGTGCACAATCATCTCAAATTATCCGGTCCAAATCCCAATGGAAGTAATTCCTCTAATGTATATTCCAGATAATCTTCTTCTGTTTTTGCCATAATTACCCGAAATGTCCTCGGATTACAAAATTCCATCATAACTTGTCTACATACTCCGCAAGGGGAACAATAATCGGGAGAATAATCGCTTTTCCCCAAAAATCCCCCTACAATCGCTATTGATTCAAACTCCATGTCGCCCTCTGAGACTGCTTTGAAAAAAGCGGTACGTTCCGCACAGTTTGTTGGAGTATAAGAAGCCGATTCAATATTACAGCCACGATAAATTTTCCCTGATTTTGATAAAAGTGCTGCACCTACTTTAAAGTTGGAATAAGGTGTGTATGCCATCTTTTGTGCCTCTAGTGCCTCATGGATTAACTTCTTTTCATCCATTTCAATCGACTCCTATTTTAAAATGTCATTTTTAAAGCTTTGCCCAGCTAAACGATCATCCACTTCAAAGATATCAAGGATAGTTGCAGCGATATCTGAAAAGCTTTCTCTCGTTTTTAAGTCAACACCCTGCTTAATTGAATTACCGTATACTAACAATGGCGCATACTCTCTTGAATGGTCCGTACTAGGAGTAGCAGGATCGCAGCCATGATCCGCTGTAATCATTAGCACATCATCTTCACGCATCTTACTTAAAAATTCTCCAAGTTGAACATCAAATTCGGTTGCTGCATTTGCATAGCCATCCACATCATTACGATGTCCATATACCATATCAAAATCAACAAGATTAACAAAGCACAAACCATGGAAATCTTTATCCATTAATGCAATTGTTTGATTCATACCATCAATGTTATTTTTGATTTTATGGGTTTCGTCAATACCTTTTCCAGCAAAAATATCGTAAATCTTACCTACTCCTATTGTTGCTATTCCGTTATCTTGCAATAAATCAAGCATCGTTTCACTAGGTGGCTTTAAAGAAAAATCATGACGATTAGGGGTACGTTTGAAATTACCGTTTTCGCCGATAAATGGCCTTGCGATAACACGACCAACACCATGCTTGCCTTTTAAGATATTTCTTGCAATTTCGCAATACTCATATAACTTGTCAACAGAAACAACATCCTCATGTGCAGCAATTTGGAACACGCTATCCGCAGAAGTATACACAATCAGCTTACCTGTGTCAATGTGTTCTTGTCCATAGTCATCTAACACTTTTGTTCCGGAATAAGGAAGGTTACACAGGATTTCACGACCAGTTTGTTTTTCAAATTCAGAAATAACTTCTGCAGGAAATCCGTTTGGATAAGTTGGAAGAGGTTCCGGAGATATAATTCCGGAAATTTCCCAATGTCCAATTGTGGTGTCTTTTCCTTTTGAAACTTCTGCCAAACGAGCAAAAGAAGCAATTGGATTTTGAGCACCCTTTTGGCAGTTTACACCTTCAATATTAAACAAGCCCAGTTTTTGCATATTTGGTGTATTGTATTTAATTGATTTTACTATTGCGCCAAGTGTATTACTTCCCTCATCGCCATAGCTTTTTGCATCGGGTAATTCGCCAATACCATAGCTATCTAGTACTATTAAAAAAATTCTTTGAATAGACATAGTGATACCTTCCTATATTTTTTTGTTTGAACTATCGTATTGATTAAAATCTTTATCTTAGGAATCATTTAATAATCCATACAACGTCCAACGTGCATTTATACTTTTTTTAAGCTATCTCTAATGCAATCTCCATCATTTGTGTAAAACTTAATTGTCTTTCTTCCGCACTACAAGCTTCACCTGTAAACGGACAATCTGAAATTGTACAAATACAAAGTGCATTTTTACCTGCTCTTGCCGCATTCATATAAAGAGCCGCAGATTCCATTTCTACCGCTAAAACGCCCATCTTCTGCCACTTTTTCAAGCTCATTGAATCATCATAGAACGTATCAGATGAAAGAATATTTCCTACAACAGCCTTTGCTCCTGCTTTTTCTCCAGCTTCCACCGCTTTTTTCACTAATGAATATGAAGCAATCGGAGCAAAAGTTCCCGGTAATTCATATTGATGAGCAAAGTTTGAGTTCGTACAAGCTCCCATACCTATAACGATATCCTTCACTTTTAAGTCAGGATGAATTGCACCTGCAGAGCCAATTCGGATAATATTATCAACGTTATAAAAATTAAATAGTTCGTAAGAATATATACCGATTGAAGGAATTCCCATTCCACTTGCCATAACTGAAACACGCTTTCCTTTATAAGTTCCTGTATAACCGTTAATTCCACGAACACCATTTACTAAAACAGCATCTTCTAAAAAGTTCTCTGCAATAAATTTTGCTCTTAATGGATCACCCGGCATAAGCACTGTTTGAGCAAAATCTCCTTCTTTTGCAGTAATATGAGGTGTTGGTATGTTGTTACTCATAGTTCATTACTCCTTATCTTTATTAATATCCGTTTGCTTGTTCATTTTTCATCAATTTAATAATACGGCTTGTTCCAAGTCGATCACAACCTAATGCAATAAAGTCCTCTGCATCCTGCAAAGTGCTGATTCCACCTGCTGCTTTCATTTTTACATTTGGACCAATATGTTGAGAAAATAGTTTAATATCCTCTCTTGTAGCTCCTGCAGTAGAAAACCCCGTTGAAGTTTTAATAAAATCTGCACCGGCATTCGTTACCAATTCACACATTTTAATTTTTTCTTCTTCTGTTAATAAACAAGTTTCGATAATAACCTTTAAAACGTTGTTTCCACAAGCAACTTTTAATTGTTGAATCTCATTTTCTACGGCTTGATAATTTTTATCTTTTAAATCGCCAATATTAATTACCATATCAATTTCTTTTGCGCCATTTTTAATTGCATCTTTGGCTTCAAAAACTTTTGTTGCAGTAGTATTATACCCATTAGGAAATCCAATTACAGTACATACAGTTAATTTTTCACCAAGATATTCTGCAGCACGTTTTACAAATGAAGGTGGAATGCATACTGATGCAACGCCATATTTCACCCCATCATCGCAGATTTTTTTAATTTCTTCCCATGTTGCTGTTTGCAACAATAAAGTATGATCTACTGTTTTTAGTAATTTTTCTTTTTCCATAAGAAACTCCTTTCAAACTGTTTTTCTCCATTTACTATATATGTTTGTACCAATATTGTATCATCAATTGCGTTACTGGTAAACACAAATATTTAAATTATTAGAATAATGTTATTTTTACCAATTTTGTTATAGTTAGCAATTGCAATTTTTTCTTATATATGATACAATACAAATTGACATATTTTGTAAATTGAATTTTGCATTATATTAGAAAGTAAGTGATTCATTGTGCAATATTATCGTAATGCAAACCATATGATAAAGCATTTTCTTTCACGAATTCACTATGGTATATTTTATACGTTAAGCCTCAGTAAGCTTCAACGAAAAGAATATAGCTTATTAATCATACGAGAGAATCAATTTCGCTCGCTTTTATTTCTATTGCTTACAATATTGCTTCAAATCATCATATTTTGTCTTTTACCAATACTACCTATCAAAACAACGCCAACTGGCATAAGACTCGTAACAGCAGCTGTTACTTTGGAATTGCTTTATATTGTGTTAATTCTTTTATACCATCCAAAATCCAATTCATCTATTGCTATATCAAAATGGATGAATAAAAGTTTTTGGATAATCGTCTGCATCTTTATGCAATTTGTTTTTATTTGGGAGTTATCGATATATAAAACCATCTATCTGTTTATTCTTTTTGTATTTTGCTATTCAGTTGTACCATTACTAACTCTTTCGGAAATTTTAATTATAACAGGAATCAATGGTGTTCTAACTTGTTTTACTTCTTATTACTATACCCACAATGTTCCCCTTATTCTCTTAATTGTCCTATTCAGCATCTTAAGCTTTTGTGTATCGCAACGCTCTGTCAGCCTTTTTTATAAAATGACCAAAACAAATAATGAACTAATATTATTAAGTGAAACAGATTCTTTAACAAAACTTTTAAATCGCAGAGGTATTCGAAATAAAATTGATATTCTTTGGAATGATTGTATTGCTTTTCAAAAAAATGTTGCTATCATAATGATTGACATTGACGATTTTAAGCTCTATAACGATACATACGGACATTCAAAAGGAGATGAGTGCTTAGAGTTAATCTCACAAAACATTCATTGGAATGTCAATCCTCACATTGGAATTGTTGGGCGATATGGAGGAGAAGAGCTTTTAGTAGTCTTAGAAAATATTAAAAATGAGGATGTCATTCCATTAGCACAAAAAATCAGAAAATGTGTGCTAAAATTAAGCCTAGAATCTGGAATTGGTGCAACACATGATTTTGTAACAATTAGCTTAGGAATTCATACATTAACTCCAACAGAAGCCAGTAAATTCAGCGATGCAATCAAACTTTCGGATCAGCAGCTTTACTTAGCAAAAAAAGGTGGACGAAACTGTATAGCCTATCATAATTTTATATATAAATAGAATCGGATATTTTGAGAACTGTTCAGCAGTTCTTTTTTTATTGTCAAAAAGGGTTATGCGAAATAACGCATAACCCTTTTACTAATCTTCGTATCCGTTTGGATTCATACTTTGCCAACGAGCAGTATCTTCACACATTTCTTCTAATGTATGAGTTGCTTCCCAACCAAGTTTTTCTTTTGCTTTGGTAGGATCAGCATAGCACTGTCCAATGTCGCCCGGCCTTCTCGGTGCAATAACGTATGGAATCTCTTTTCCTGTAGCTTTCTCATATGCTTTTACCATATCTAATACAGAATAGCCCTTACCGGTACCTAAATTAAAATATTCAATGCCAATTTGTTTTCTTACTATCTCAATTGCTTTTAAATGACCTAAGCTTAAATCAACAACATGAATATAGTCACGTACACCTGTTCCATCCGGTGTATCATAATCATTTCCAAAAACTTGTAAGCATTTTAATTTGCCAGAACCTACTTGAGAGATGTAAGGCATTAAATTGTTTGGAATGCCTGATGGATCTTCCCCAATTAAACCGCTTTTATGTGCACCAACAGGATTAAAGTAACGTAAAATTGCAATGCTCCAGTTTGGATCTGCAACAATCAAATCCTCTAGAATTCTTTCAATCATCAATTTCGTTGTTCCATATGGATTCGTAGTGGATAAAGGAAAATCTTCCGTAATAGGAACGGTTTTTGGCATACCATATACGGTTGCAGAAGAGCTGAATATCAGCTTTTTCACATTATACTTCGCCATAACTTCACACAAAACCAATGTTCCGGTTATATTATTATGATAATACATCAAAGGCTTAGCAACGGATTCTCCAACTGCTTTAGAACCAGCAAAATGAATAACTTCTGTTATATTGTTTTCTGAAAACACTTTTTCGAGTGATTCTTTATCTAAAATATCCACTTCATAGAATTTAAAGTCTTTTTTTGTAATCTCACGAATGCGTTCCAATGCTTTGGGTTTACTGTTAGAATAGTTATCAACGATAACAATTTCTTCTCCAACGTTTAATAATTCCACACATGTATGTGAGCCAATATATCCGGCTCCGCCTGTTACTAAAATTGCCATAAACTACCCATCCTTCTTGTACAGATTCGATTTCATTCAAACAGTTTCTCTCACGATTCAGTTAAAGCTCTTATATGGAGTCATTACTTTGCATAATCAGCAACAATTTGCTGCATTTCATCAAAATGAGCTTCCATCTCTTTTACTAATTGAATTTGCGTTCTTGCTCGATCTAAATTATGCTGTGGACGCTCAATTCTATAATAAGTGTCTCCATTAATATAGTCGCCTAAAAAACGGATAGCTTGTTCTAAAGTAATAATCTTAGTTGCAAAAACAAGGTGCTTAATTTCTGTTTTATTTAAAATCTCTTTTGTCTCACTTAAAAATCCTTTTGTATATGCCTTAAATAACGTCATATCTAGCATAACTTTTGATAAATCAGGTTCATCTTCGCTCGCAGTGCTAGCACCATTTCGAATACTATCGCCAAAATCAAACAAGCCACAGCCAGGCATTACAGTATCTAAATCTAAAACGCAAATACCTTCTCCTGTTTGATTATCCATCATAATATTATTCAATTTTGTGTCGTTGTGTGTTACACGAACGGGAATAGAACCATTTTTCATTAAATCCATTATTACTGACAATTCTTTTTCTCGTTCTTTTATAAACTGAATTTCAGTAATAACATCATTCACACGATTAACAGGATCATCCCTCATTATATCACAAAAATGCTGATATCGTCTAGGCGTGTTATGAAAGCCCTCAATTATTTCATATAAAGAATTGGCATCAAAATCAGATAATTGCTTTTGAAATTTACCAAAAGCTTTTCCGCATCGTTCAAATAATATAGAGTCAGTAATTTGATCAAATGCAGTTGCATCCTCAATATATAGATATGCTCTCCAATATCGATTATCCGTATCATGATATAAACTTCCGCCTTGTTTTAGCGGAATAATATTTAATACTTCACGTTGCGGATTACCACCTCTTTTTATCAGCTTTGCTTTGATATGGCTCGTTATCTTCTCAACATTATACATCAGTTGTTGTGGATTATGAAAGATATTTGTATTAATACTTTGTAAAATATAACGCTTTGTTTGATTACCTTTCAGTTCAAAAGTTAGACAATAGGTCGCATTAATATAGCCTTGCGTAATTGGTTTTATGTTAACACATTCACCATCAAAGCAAAAAGCATCAATTACATTATGTAGCTTTTCTTGTTGCATAAGAAATCACCATTCGTTTGAAATGTTCAAACATCTACCCTTCTATAGCTTTTCGGGATACACATGATCGGCTGTTAGTTTTTGAATATATTCGACTACCTTTGGTTTATCGTTCGCATAGGTAACGCCAAACCATTGCCCATGGGTAGGAATCACTTTCACGTCACATACTCCGTTACCAATCAAATTCTGCATTTCGGATGGTAATAAATATTCTACTGTTTTAAGGTTAGCCTTATTTGCTTCAAAAAAGCCTTTCATTTCTTTGCGAATTTCGCTGAATATTTCCGGTGTAAAGCCCCAGAAATTCATTGAAACTGTAGAATTCTCATCTACAAATTCATAACCGGTTTCTTCTTCGAAGAATGCTACCTTTCCGTCTTTTTTCTCAATACGTGTGCGTTCAACAATATGAGATAAAAAGCCGTCTTTATCTGTTTCACAAATACCTCTTGCAACATGTCCGTGATCAGTTAATGTATTTTTTAAAATGTATCCAATCATACAAAATTGCAATTTGTCAGTTTTCTTGCTTAGCTTTTTTAAAAAATCCGCAACTAATTGATAGGATTCTCTACCATAAAAATCATCTGCGTTAATTACTGCAAAATTTTCCTTCACCAAACCTTCACAAGATAATAGTGCTTGAGCCGTTCCCAGTGGTTTTACCCTATCTTTTGGAATAATAACACCTTCCGGTATATCATCCATTCGTTGAAATGCATATTCCACTTGAATCTTATTGGAAATACGATTTCCAATCGTTTGTTGGAAAACCTCAAGGTTTTCTTCTTTTATAATAAATACAATTTTATTAAATCCAGCTTGAATTGCATCATAAATAGAATAATCAATAATAAATTCCCCGTTTTTTCCGACAGGATCAATTTGTTTCAATCCACCATATCGATTTCCCATTCCAGCTGCTAATATTACTAACGTCATCTTCATTACAGTCCTTTCTATATTGCGCTCATTCTCTTGTATTAGAAAGCAACAGCACAAATAGCCTCTTGCTCATATTTAGTGTAGCATGATGATTAACCATTTTCAACCGATTTTACGTCTACCCATGAAACTAGCAACATTCTTAAAAATCCAAACAACAATGTGAAAAAAAGCATAGCTTTTATTGCTTCAATTTGGTAGAATAGAGAAATGAAATTATATGAGAGTCAGGGGTATTCACATTGAAAACAGAACGCAAAGGAATTTTATTGGTTATAGTAGCCGCATTATTATGGAGCACAGGCGGAGTGTTAATCAAGTTTATTCCATTATCATCTATGGCAATTTCGTCCTTTAGAAGTTTACTTGGTCTTATCGTAATCTTTATATTTTATCACAAACAAAAACTTATCATTAGTAAAACAGTAATCATATCGGCTTTTTGTTTAGCCTACACGTTAATCGGTTTTGTACTGGCAAATCGGTTTACGACAGCAGCAAGTGCTGTTGTGTTGCAATATTGTTCCCCTATTTGTGTTGCGTTTTATATGTTTTTACTCTATAAGCGCAAACCAAAACGCAATGAGGTTATTGCATTATTCGGAGCTTTAGTAGGTATAATATTATTCTTCTTTGGAAAATTCAGTGGAAGCTCTTTGTTAGGAAATGTTATTGCATTATCTGCGGGCTTCTCTTTTGGCGGATTATTCTTGATTAACAGCCGAAGTGATTGCGATTCCTATTCCTCTTTGGTATTCGGTCAATTATTAACTTTTGTTATTGGTATTCCATTTTTATTTCAAGAAGACTATTCCGTTGTTACAGTAGGTTCTATCTTTGCAATTCTTGCACTCGGCATTTTCCAAGTAGGAATTGCTTACATTTGCTTCTCCATAGGAATAAAACACATCTCCCCTTTAGAAGGCAATATTATCTGTATGATTGAGCCCGTATTGAATCCAATTTGGGTATTCCTTTTCATTGGTGAAACATTGTCTATATATGCGTTATTTGGTACTGTAATCGTTATTTCTTCTATTATCTTTTTGAATGTATCACAAGCCAGAGAAGCAAAAAAGAATTTAGTAAAACAATAAGTATATAAATGTCAAAAACGCTCTTACCAATCGGTAAGAGCGTAAGTTTTATTGTAATGATTTTGCTATATATCTTAAAGTAAAATATTTTGATAAATAAAAAATTATAATAGAAATTGTTGCACCATATAGTACATCGGAAGCAAAATGAGCGCCGAAATAAACTCTGCTAAATGCCATAAAAACAATCCATAAAATAGACACGGTATATAATAAAACCTTAACTGGTTTCTTTTTAGTAAGCGGTGCAAACATCGTTATAATATAAAGAATTGCGGCATTTGCAGTGTGTCCTGATGGAAAGGAGCGATTTCCTGTAATTCCATTTGGCTTATACCAAGGTGTAAAATCTGCTACTGTTTCTAAATCTCTTGGTCGAACACGTCCCCAAAATACTTTAATAATGTTAATGATAATTAACACGGATATCATATATACAATTGCAGTGAGTGCAATGCAATATAGTTGAAATAAACGTTGAGGAGACAGCTTCTTAAATAAATAAATCGTAATTGTAAAAAGAACACCTGTTATTACAATACCGATTAAGCTGTACCAAAAGTTATGAAAGCGGTTTAAAACGATTATGCTGTAGCCAATTCCGGCTATCATATAAACGATGCCTAGAATTGCCTTATACGTCTTTCCTTCATAATCCGAAGGTTGAGAGTTATAGTATAATGCAAGAATAATACCGCTAAGCGCAAATAAATAGGGAGCCACAAGCTCGCCCAAAATTTCCATTATATTTCCGAAAACGGATTGTTGATTGCTTATATTTAAGAAAATATTATAATCGGTAATTCCAAATAAAAGCGATAATTCAAATAAAACAAAGCCAGATAGCAGAATGGCTACATATTTTTTAGCGTTTGTCATGGAAACGAAACATTCCTTTCTGTTTTGAGCCGATTTCGGTATTGCCGAATTTGCCGCCGTAATTTACGAAAACAAAGGTACAAAACGAGTTTGAAATAATTTTCAAACAAGGCAACACATTTAAGTAGATCAATTGCTAAGTGCCTAATGAGTAAACACTCATTGAAATATTATAAGAAAAGTCTTTATTTTTCAAGGCATTGATGGTAAAATAAAACTAATAGTTTGTTTTACTATTGCTATCCTATTTGTTAATTGTTGTCTCACTATTCTTAATTAAGTTTAAAAGCGAAGTTGTAAACAAAGGATAGTCTTGTTGCAAGGTTTGAGTAGACATATAAAGTTTCTCTTTTAATTCCGGTTGTTGCGCTATTAATTCATTGGCAATCACATTGGAATTGGCTTCACAAACAGCCATTGTTGCCAACGCTTTTGCAGATGCAACAACGGGAGATACCGTAAATAAAGTTTGTTCGTTTTTAGGGTTAATACCATATAAAATACGGAACATTCTATATACGCTTAAACTCATGAAGCTTGAAACTTCTGTTGTAAGCTCTTTGCTGTTAATATTTTGGAGGAGATCAAAAATAATATTAAGAGCATTAAAAACAAGCTTTTTATTTAATGTTGGTAAAATACTGCCTTTTAATGTATTTTCCTTACCTGTACTATCAGGCTCAGGAATGTCATCAAAGGAAAGCTGGGCACCTGTTCTTTCAGGAGAACGCCCTAATAAGTAGTCACAAGATACGCCATAAAAATCAGCAGTACGTACAACAAAGTCAAGACCGCATTCTCGTATTCCTTTTTCATAATGAGATAAAAGCGCTTGCGAAATTTGAAGTTCGGCTGCAGCTTGTTTTTGACTGATACCTCGCTCTTTTCTTAAAAGCGTAAGTATTCTTGGAAAGTCCGCATTCATGGATTCCAACCTCCTAAAGCATTAACGTAAAGTAAATTATATTACATTGCCTACTATTTGTAAAGCAGTTTTTAAGAAAAATTTAATTTTTTGTCGTTTTTTTTGTATAAAGTATTATGTTTCTAATCAAGAAAGGAAAAAAATTTATGAGAACATACAAAATCTATCTGATTCGACACGGTTTAACGCAGGGAAATGTCGAAGGAAGGTATATAGGTAGAACAGATTTATCTCTTTGTGAAGATGGAATAAACGAAATCAAATCGTTATTAAATACCAGCGAATACCCAAATGTTGGAAGAGTGTATTCCAGTCCGATGCTTCGATGCATTGAAACGGCTCAGCTAATTTACCCTGGCTTCACACCAACTTTAATTGATAATTTACGAGAATATGATTTTGGTGAGTTTGAAAATAAAATCATTACTGACTTAATGCAAGATGAAAAATATATGCAGTGGATGGAACGCTCTTTGAAAGATGGCTTAAAAGGTGCAGAAAAGATGCCTGAATTTAATCAAAGAATTTTATCCGGCCTTGAAGAAATCATTATGGATATGATGAAATCAAAAATATCCGATGCGGCGTTAATTACTCATGGCGGTGTTATCATGCAGCTGCTTGCTATGTGTGGAATTCCGAAAAGGAAGCCAACTGAATGGGTTGTTGGTAATGGAAAGGGCTACACAATATTAGTTAACAGCTCACTTTGGTCTAATACAAAAGCTGTTGAAGTTTATACTGCTGTACCATATACAAATGAGTTAATAGAACATAAAGCGGAAAATGAAGATGAATAGTTAAAATTTAATACAATTGAACTACTTTGCTATTCAAACGATTTTGGTTATGAAGTTTATTCCGAACATGGATGAAAATGAAAAAAAAGAGTGTAAAAACAGCTGTCATGTGTGATATAATAATAGCAAAGTCAAAAATCAAACACCCACTTTGCACTTATAATATAAAATGAAGTAATACTTAAAAATTTCAATTCAAAAAGTATTCTACAGTATACTATATTGGAAATTACGGCTATGCTAATTAAAAAAGGAGAAACCAGCGTGAAATTACATCAAATTGTTAAGCAGTCGGCGCAACGACTTAAATGTAACATTGGAAAAGCAATCGGTTTGCTTTTTCTGTTGAGTTTCGCCTATTTTACCGTTTTATTAGTGGAACAAGTTATTTCTATGGTGTTAAAACCAACACTTATAAACCCTGATATGACAATGAATTTTTCAGGGAACACCTTGTTAATAACTTTAATTCCATTATCATTATATTTTATTTTAGTAAAACCCTTTCTATTAAATGTGAAAGGCTGGAATTATAAGTTAGTAACCGAAGATGTCCCATTGCAAGAAGCTGTAAACTATTTTGGCACATGGAAAAGCTATTGGCGTGCAGTTTGGTACAGCTTGATTAAATCAATTATAATAACATTAATCTATGTTGGTCTGCTCGTCCCCGTTATGGCACTTTTAGTTGCATTGCGCGTGCAAATTGAAGTGCAGGGCGAAGTACTTGGATTGCTCTTTGCGATTCTATTTCTTCTAACAGGAGTGTTTTTCCTATTAGCAGTGGTATATGCTACTTATATTACCATTGGCTTTTTCTTTGCAGATTATATATATGTATCCGAAATTTCAACAAAACCATTTACGGCGTTTCGTATATCATTTCAGATTGCTAAAAATAAAAAAGGTTCTATTTTGGTTTTATGGCTTGCTATGTTACCGTTATTCTTATTTTCTTGTTTTGTATTACCGGCAATCATATGCATTCCGCTTATCAATCTTATATTTGCTTTTTATGCAAAAGATAGAATTGCAAACTATTTTACAGCAAAAAATGAATTAGATTCTTCAATTGAAATAGAAAGGGTTGGATAAAATAATGAGGTCTACAATTCGCAAGGCAAAAAGAATTGTTATAAAAGTTGGAACTTCCACGTTAGCACATAAAACAGGTATGTTAAATATAAGACGAGTTGAACAATTGATTAAAGTAATATCCGATTTAAAAAACTCTGGGAAAGAGATTGTGTTTGTTACATCAGGCGCAATTGGAGTTGGTGTTGGCAAGCTTGGACTATCGAAAAAGCCAACTGATATGCCAACCAAGCAAGCTTGTGCAGCTATTGGACAAGGTGAGTTAATGTATATATATGATAAGTACTTTACAGAATATAACCATAATGTTGCACAAGTTTTATTAACAAGAGATATTATTGAATCAGAAAAGCGAAAAGAGAATGTAATAAACACATTTCAACGCTTACTGGAGTTATCCGTTATTCCTATTGTAAACGAAAATGATACTGTTTCTGTTGATGAAATTGAATTTGGTGATAACGACACACTTTCCGCTATCGTTGGAGATTTGGTAGATGCTGATTTGTTGATTATTCTTTCAGATATTGATGGATTATATGATGCAGATCCTCATAAAAACAAAGATGCCAAGCTCATTCATGAAGTTAAGGAAATTAACGATTATATTATTGGGTTAGCAGGTGGAGAAGGTAGTGCGCTTGGTACAGGTGGTATGCAAACCAAAATTCATGCTGCACAATACTGCTTTGAATCCAAAATACCTATGGCAATTTTAAATGGAAGCAACCCAAATAACCTTTATGATCTATTAGAAGGTAAACCGATCGGAACGGTTTTTTACTGTGATAACAAATAAAAATAAAAATTCAGCATAAAGGAGAAACGTATGTCATACATATTGGAATTAGCTCAGAAAACAAAACAAGCACAAAAAGACATAGCGAAGGCTACTATTGAGCAAAAGCAAAAGCTGCTTTATGCAATTGCAGACAGCTTAATTGCTAACATTGAGCAAATATTAAACGCCAATGAGATTGATTTAAGCCATGCAAAAGACAATAATATCTCTGAAACCATGCAAGATCGTCTACGATTAACAACACAACGCATAGAAGCAATGGCAAATGGCGTTAGAAAAGTGGCTATGCTGCCCGATCCAATCAATGAAGTAATAGAAGGCAGAACATTAGCCAATGGCTTGGAAATTAAAAAAATACGAGTTCCTTTGGGTGTAATAGGTATTATTTATGAATCTCGCCCAAATGTAACCGTTGATGCGGCGGCACTTTGTTTGAAAGCCTCTAATGCAGTTGTTTTACGAGGCGGTAAAGAAGCAATTCATACTAACATTGCTTTAGCAAAAGTGATGAAAAATGCAATTGCTAATCAAGGCTTTCATCCTGATATTGTTTCAATTGTTGAAGATACTTCAAGAGAAGTATCCACCCAAATGATGCAGTTAAATGGTGTGATTGATGTTTTAATTCCACGAGGCGGAGCCGGTTTGATTCAAGCTGTTGTAAAGAATGCAACCATCCCTGTAATTGAAACGGGAGTTGGAAATTGTCATGTATATATTGACAACGAAGCAGATTTGCAAATGGGTGCACAAATAGTGTATAATGCTAAAGTAAGCAGACCATCCGTATGCAATGCGTGTGAAAGCCTGCTTGTGCATAAAGATGTAGCAAATAAATTCTTACCTATGGTAAAAGCATTACTTGATCAAAACAATGTAAAGTTGCTTGGCTGCGATAAAACAAAACATATTCTGGGCGATTGCGTTATACCTGCAACGGATGAAGATTATGCAACTGAATTTTTAGATTATATTTTGTCTATTAAGGTAGTAGATTCTTTAAATGAAGCAATAACGCATATTCAAACTTATACAACACATCACTCAGAAGCAATTGTAACAAATAATATACGCAATGCGAACCAATTTACAAGTGAAATAGATGCGGCTGCGGTTTATGTGAATGCATCTACTCGCTTTACAGATGGAGAAGAATTTGGATTAGGTGCTGAAATTGGCATTTCAACGCAAAAGCTACATGCACGAGGTCCGATGGGATTAAAAGAATTGACTTCAATGAAATATATCATTATCGGAAATGGAAATGTAAGATAGGAGGGAAAGAAAGATGGCAGAAGAAAAGAAAAAGAAGGATAACAATTTAGATGCGATTCTTTCCGAAATTAACGAAACAATTCGCAAAGATGCAAAGAAAGTTGAATCTGAAGAAAAAGTAGAAACTCAATCAGCTACTGTTACTGAGCCAAATGAAAATAAGGAAGCGAAGCCGCCGCAATCGACTAATGCAAAAGGCAAAAATAAGAATAAGAATTCTGTAATTGAAGCCACAAAGAATACTTCTTTAGGAAAAGATTTAAATGAGGATTCTTCAAAAGAAAGCCGTTCTGCTCGCTTTATTGAAGTTACTTCATCAGAAATGGAAGGACAACAAGAACCTGAAATTATTATAGAGAAAAAAACGACCGAACATTTTCATGATGAAGTTTCTCGTTCGAAAAATCCTCAAATCCAAAAATTAAAAAGCAAAAAATCAAACCGTTCAAAAAGACAAAAGCGAGTTGCGTTAATTGGTGGCGTTATGTCTCTATTTTGTATCATTGGCGTAATTGCAAGCGTATGGGGACTCATTCGATTTACAAATGGAGTAATCAACAACACCTCACAAAAAGAAGAGCTTGCAAAAGAAATCTTTCCTTTTGTAATTATTGATATTCCTGAGTTCGATAACCCAACAAAACTCGATAATTCAGCAATTATATCATCAGCAATTTGGGAATTTATTATTGATGAACCGAATAAAGCTAAATATGATAAAGATGATTTAGGCTGTATTTATGTACCCGCAATTGATATTGAGCCTTATATTCGCCGCTTATATGGTAACAATGTAAAGATAAAGCATCAAACAGTTGATGATACGAGTGTACAAATGAACTATGATGAACAAAGTAAAATGTATTCCATAGAGTCAACACCTAAGTTTTTACCATATCGTCCAAGAGTCGATAAAATTACAAAATCAGGTGATATTCTTACCCTAAAAGTAAGTTATGTTATGCCAAATGCGATGTGGGACTTTAAGACTAAAGGCAAAGTGGAACAAGTTGGTAAAACAATGCAATACAAAGTGAAAAAGATTAAAACAGGTTATCAGCTTCTTTCAGTAAAACTATTATCAGTTGAAGGTATCAGCTCTTCTAATGCGGCATCATCCACGAAAAAAGAGCAAACAGAAGAAACTCCTTCTGAAGGAACGACCTCTAATGGTGAGGCGAGCCAAACCCAAAAGCAAGAAACAAGCAGCACAAAAGAATAATATATATGATATTAGAATGGAGAATATAGAATGCAAAATCCAATCGTAACAATTGAAATGCAAAATGGCGACAAAATCAAAATTGAGCTTTACCCTGAAATCGCACCAAACACAGTAAAAAACTTTATTTCTTTAGTACAAGATGGATTCTATGACGGTGTTATTTTTCATCGTGTAATCAGAGGATTTATGATTCAAGGCGGCGATCCGAATGGTACAGGAATGGGCGGTCCAGGCTACAGTATCAAAGGTGAATTTAAAGGGAATGGAATCGACAATACATTAAAACACACAAGAGGCGTAATTTCTATGGCTAGATCAGGTCATCCAGATAGTGCCGGCTCTCAATTCTTTATTATGCACCAAGATGCACCACATTTAGATGGTCAATATGCTGCTTTTGGAAAGGTAACGGAAGGAATTGAAGTTGTCGATAAAATTGCTGATGTTGTAACTGATTATGCTGATAAACCGGCTCAAGATCAAATTATGAAGATCGTTACTGTTGAAACTTTCGGAGTAGAATATGATCAACCGGTAAAAAGAAAATAAGTAATGATTTTTAAAGGTGTGTATTGGCCGCAACCAATACACACCTTTATTTTGATAATTTTTTCTTTTATTTAAGTATTTCTTAAATGAACATAGTCATCTACAAATTGATTTCCGCAACGAGATAGTTCCCCCATTACACGTTGGACTCCATATTCAGTAGTAAACCAATTGTCTTTACAAATGTCATAACATATAATAGGAACTACCAAAAACTCTGTTTTAGGAAATGCAAGCTGATAAAACATTAAACTCCTTCTTGCGTGAAAGGATTTACAAATAAGAATTGCTTTACTAATTTTATATTGCATCTCGTCCACTTTTTTCCTAGCATAAAATGCATTTTGGCGAGTATATCCCGAACGATTTTCTCCTGTTATTGCTTCAATTGGAACGCCATTCTTTAAAAGAACATCCATAAAAAAATCAAATTCAGTCTTATAATCTTCTGAATAGATATTCCTCTTTGCTTTAGGCCCTGGAAATTTACCAGTTTTTATGCTTACACCCCCGCCGACGAAAATGAGCGGTGCATAACCACACTTCCACAATTCTGCTGCTTTTTCGCCTAATTCAGGGTTAGAACCACCGATGACCATAATTGCATCACATTTTTGAGGTTCATTTTCCACAAAAATAAAGTCAGTTATTGCTTTTACTGATTGATTCACAAAATCGCCTACCAATATAATTACTGTTCAGGAATTAAAATAGAAAATAGCATTTTAGGGAGTTAACCAAGAGATAATTTTACTGTTCAACTACCATAGCACGAGAGCCTATTTTTTGATAAGAATCCATAAAAGATGTACGTTTACATTGAATCTTTCCTTTTAAAGGATCTGCAATATAAATAAACTGTTCATCGTATCCATACAAAACAACACAGTGTAAATTCAAAAATGGCACATGAACATCACCGTTATCATTCATAATCCACTTGGATGGTTCATAGGTAACAGGATCTCCCATTGATAGTGTTGTAAATGCAATGACAGGACGTCCGGCATCAAGATGTGATAATAGTTGTTGTTCGTTAGAACCTGTAATGTCGGTTCCATGGTAAGATGCCTGAATTGCAGTTAAAATTGAATTAGATGCCTTAACGAGTGGTGCGGCAAAGCAATAATAGCCACCACTTCGATATCTTGGATTTCCACAGTATACAACGTTTGGATCACCGCACACACGTTGCTTGTTTACATCATGAAATTCTATTTTAGGAAGATAATCATCTGATAAAATACATTTATCAACCGGCAAACCTAAAAAGTTTAATACAATTGCAAGCGATGTAATCTCGCAGCCGTTTGGCAATTCAGGATTTTGAAGAATATTTTCAACGGGAAGTTCTACAATTGCTTTCGGCATTAATGAGCTATATTCAGCTTGTTCCTCGGCCAAACGTGCTTCTTGGGATTTAATAACAGATGAAAGACGACTTCGCTCTTTTCGTTCAGCCTCTAAACGTGCTTTTTCTTCTTTTGCACGTTGTTGCTCTTTACGAATGGCTTCTAGCCTAGCTTTTTCTTTACGAATACGTTCTTCCTCAGCCTTTTTTCTTGCTTCTTCAGCAATTCGTTCTTGTTCTTTTTTGAGTTCAACTTTTTTCTCAGCTTCAGCTTCACGCTTTGCATCTTCTTTACCACGTACATTTGCTTCTTCTTTCAGCTTTTCTTGTTCTTGCTCATATAGCATTTGATATTCTGATTCCGCTTTTCGACTCGCAATAGCTGCAGCAGCAACTGCTTCTTTCTTTTTAGCGGAAGTGATTACTACAGTTACGATTACAGCAGTGCAGCAAAGAAGGGCCACTATACCAATGATAATATAAGATAATGGCTTCAGTTTAAATTTTGATTTACGCTTTTTAGCGTGTTGTGCTTGAATGTCCATAATTATGCCTCGCAAATAAAAAATTAAACGGTATTTCAATGCAAAATAACTAAGATATGCTTATAAAATATCGAATGTAAAATATACACCATAAATTTATGTAATTTAACATAAAAAATATGGTAAATTTATTATATCATATGTAAAGTATTTCTTCAACTTTTTATAGACAATTCAAAAATTATTCAATAAGACCTCTATTTTTGGCAATTCGTGCCGATAATAATATAAGAAACAAAAAGAGTGTGAAAAATATGATTCAATCATGTCAGCTATGTCCAAGAAAATGTAAAACTGATCGCACCAGAAATCATGGATTTTGTGGCGGTGGAGCTTCAATAAAAGTTGCACGTGCGGCCTTACATTACTGGGAAGAACCATGTATCAGCGGCAACAATGGCTCAGGTACTGTGTTTTTTTCAGGATGCTGCCTTCAATGCTGTTTTTGCCAAAACTACAAAATCAGTGCTGAAAATTACGGTAAAGAAATTTCAATAGAAAGACTATCGCAAATTTTCTTGGAATTACAAAGTCAAGGTGCTCATAACATAAACCTTGTCAACCCGACACATTATGTACCTTGGATAATCAAAGCAATAGAACTTGTCAAACATCAATTGAAAATTCCTATTGTTTATAACTCAGGTGGATATGAAACAATAGATACAATAAATAAACTAAATGGTTATATCGATATTTATTTACCCGACTTGAAATATTATGACTCTGCTCGTTCTGAGCGATATTCAAACGCAAAGAACTATTTTGATGTGGCATCAAAAGCTATTAAAGCAATGCTTGAACAAGTTGGAAAACCCCAATTTGATGAAAATGGTATTATGCAAAAAGGGGTAATCATTCGGCATATGGTTATGCCAAAAGGATATAAAGACTCCATTGCTATTTTCGATTGGATTGCCACTCATTTTTCTAAAAATGAAATTCTAATCAGCTTGATGAGTCAGTATACTCCATTTTACAAGAGCAATGAATTTCCTGAAATTAACCGAAGAATTTTTTCTTATGAATATCATAAAGTTTTAGATAAAGTGAACGATTATCAATTAGAGGGCTTTTTACAGGAAAAATCATCAGCCAAAGAAGAATATACCCCAACCTTTGAATTACAAGGTATTTAATGGGATGAGTTCATGGGCAAGCCCACAATTTTTTCGACTTTATTTTGTTTAAAACGACAAATTTTTATATATTATTAACATTTTTTTAGGAATGTATTTACATATAAGCTGAAAAGAGGTACACTAACATAAATATCAATTAATAACAAACGCGTTATAATATTGACTTTTATTATAAATCAATATCAAAAATAATTGTAGTTATTTAGGGAGGATATGGCAGTGAAGCGATTTAACACAAGCAAATCGGATGACAGCAAAACTAAATATGATGATGTTCAAGCAATGGAGGTTAACAGTGGTTTAGACAATGACTCTATTGATTCCACAAGTGCGCAACAGGTAGTAGATGAAATAGAATGTGTAGATACTTCTAAAACTGAAAACATTGAAGTAGTTGATTTAGGTAGTGAAATGGATGTTCAACAAGAAAATTTAGTAACCGAAGAGAAAGAAAAACCTGTTTCTAAGATCATTCAAAAATTAAAATCAAAAGCTCCGAAGCATACTGCAGATAATTCAGATAAAAGTAAAAGCTTCAAAAATATTTTCAAAAACTTGATAAAAAAATTCAAGGAAATTGAGCTAAAAGGATTAGGCTCAAAACTGATTTTAACAATCGTTCCATGTTTAGCAATTGCTTTAATTATTTGTGTATCTATCGTATATACTGCATTAACAGCATTATTAAAAAAATCATATATTACCGAATGTCATCAATCAATTGGTGCAATTGAAAAAGTTATAGAAGGCTATAAAACAACAACCGCATCAACTGCTAAAGATATAGGCGTGGACAGTATCATTCGTGATGGAATCATAGCAAAAGATGATCCTGCTTTAACCATGCGTGGTACTACATACTTTTCAAAAATTGGATGTGACAACATTATTTTCACAGATGAAAAAGGTATTGTCCTTACAAGTATTGGTGATTCCCGTGTAAAAGAAGATTACGGCAAAATAGGCATTTTTGCATCTGCATTAAAAGGTACCTCTATTACTTCAATAGAAAAGAACCAAGCAATTCAATTTTCAGTAATGTCTTCTGCACCAATAAAAGATGCTGGAGGAAAAGTAATTGGCTCTGTACTAATTAGTTATAACTTAAGAAAACCCCAAATCGTTGATGACTTAAAAATGATTACCGGAAATGAATTTACTTTATTCTTTGGTGACACCCGTTACAATACGACATTAGAAAAAGATGGCTCAAGACAAAATAATACCAAAGCGAATGCCGATATTATTAATACTGTATTAAAAAATGGAAAAACGTACGAAAAAGAAATAGATATTTTAGGGCAAAATTTCCACACTATTTATAAACCAATATTAGGGAACGATAAAGCTCCAATTGGTATGATTTTCACCGGTTTAAATATTGAAGCAATTCAAGCTGGACAAGCTAAAGCTCTTATGGCATCAATAATTGTGGCACTTCTACTTTTTGTTATCAGTGCTGTGTTTGTATATTTCATTGTTAATCTCATTATAACAAGACCATTGAAAAAATTAGTTACTGTTGCAAATGACATTGAAAACGGCGAAATTGGAATTGGAAACAATAATGGCAACTTTAAAGTTATGAAAACCAAAGACGAAGTCGGACAATTATCTCGTGCTCTTGGCAATACGGTTGAAGGACTTAAGAGATATATCGGAGAAATTTCAATTGTACTAAGTGCAATTGGTAATGGCGATTTAACTGTACAATCTGAAATAGAGTATAAAGGCGACTTTATTGCAATAAAAGAGGCTTTGGACAATATCGTTGTATCATTGCAAACAACTTTACTTGGAATCAGTCAAGCTGCTGATCAAGTTAACAGTGGTGCTACTCAAGTTGCAGGCGGTTCACAAGCGTTATCACAAGGTGCAACAGAACAAGCAAGCGCAATTGAAGAGCTTTCTGCTGTTATTTCAGAAATTGCTGTTAGAATTAAGAAAAATGCCGAAAATGCAAAACAAGCAACCACAATTGCGGATGAAGCCGGAAATGGTATTATTACAAGCAATAATGAAATGAAGCAAATGGTAACCGCAATGGATGATATCAACAAAGCATCAATTAAAATTTCCAAGATTATTAAAACAATTGATGATATTGCGTTCCAAACAAATATCTTAGCACTAAATGCTGCTGTTGAAGCTGCTCGTGCAGGTGCTGCAGGCAAAGGCTTCGCAGTAGTAGCCGAAGAAGTTCGTAATTTAGCAAGTAAGAGTGCTGAGGCTGCAAATCAAACTTCTGCGTTAATTGAAAGTTCTGTTTTAGCTGTTAAGAATGGAACAAAGATTGCAAATAACACAGCAAAATCACTTAGTGAAGTTGTTGAGAAAACGAAAAAAGCAATTGATTTAATGGATGATATTTCAACAGAATCCAATGAACAAGCAACTGCTGTAAATCAAGTAACATCCGGTGTAGATCAAATTGCTGCGGTTGTTCAAACTAACTCAGCTACCGCAGAGCAAAGTGCAGCTGCTAGTGAAGAATTATCCAGTCAATCTGAATTATTACATGAGCTAATTAACAGATTTAAAGTAAATGAATAATACAATATAGACTATGTTCACATGGTATAAAAAATCGAATCAATAAACGAATAAGAGCAACATACGGTGAATCGTATGTTGCTCTTAACTTATATGTTGTTTAATTGTTGATAACTTTGTTTTAATGAAGGATATAAGGATCGATACAAACGATAAAATGGCTCATATTGATCGTGGGATTGCTTATTGGCATTTGTCACTTTATCTTTTTTAATAATAGCGCTACATGCTTGCTGTACAGTCTTATATTGACCGATACCAACCATTGCAAGAATTGCTACACCGAGCGCCGCACCCTCACTAGAAGCCGGCACAACTACATCAACACCATAGATATCAGCTAGCATCTGACGCCATAGTGGACTCTTTGCGCCACCACCACAGATCATCATATCGTTTGCGTCGATACCCATCTCTGCTAGTACCTCTTTACAATCACGTAAAGAATAAGAAACGCCTTCTAATACGGCACGAATAAAGTTCGCTTTGGTATGAACTGCGGAAAGGCCAAAGAATACTCCCCTTGCATTGGTATCTAAATGAGGAGTACGTTCTCCCATTAGATATGGTAAGTAGATAAGCTTGTCAGCACCGATTGGTACTTTTTTTGCAAGCTGATCCATAATAACATATGGGTCTACTTGCTCTTGTTCTGCATAATCTATTTCCTCTTGACACAAAGTATCTCTTAACCATTTAAGGGAAAGACCTGCTGCTTGCGTCACACCCATTACATGCCATTCATTTGGTACGGCGCTGCAAAATGTATGCACTCTTCCCTTTTGGTCTAATTTCATTGTTGAAGTATGTGCATATAACACGCCGCTTGTTCCTATTGTAGTAAAAGCTTTACTATCTTCAACCACGCCAGTTCCAACAGCAGCTGCTGCATTATCACCTGCACCGCCAACAACGATTATTCCTTCGTTAATTCCTGTTGCTTGAGCAAATGCTTTGGTTACCTTGCCCGTTACCTCAGGTGATTCATAAACTGTTGCCAATAGAGCTTTGTCAATATCTAATTTTTCAAGTACTTCATCAGACCAACAACGATTTTTAATATCAAGCAGCTGCATTCCGGAAGCATCGGAAACCTCAGTTGCAAATTCACCCGTTAGCATATAACGAATATAATCTTTCGGTAATAAAATCTTCTTGCACTTTGCATAATTTTGTGGCTCATATTTTTTAACCCACATAATTTTTGCAGCAGTAAATCCAGCAATAGCAGGATTTGCTGTAATAGATAATAGCTTTTCTGCGCCAACAAGATTGGTAATCTCTACACATTGCTCTGCTGTTCTTCCGTCACACCAAATTATCGATGGGCGGATTACTTCACCATTTTCATCAAGCATAACTAAGCCATGCATTTGGCCTGACAACCCAATTCCTTTAATCTCATCTTTTGAGATACCACTGTTTTTCACAACAGCCGCAACAGTATCTACTACTGCATGATACCAATCTGATGGATTTTGCTCTGCATAGCCATTTTGAGGTTGATATAATGGATATTCCACTGTATAACTTGCAATCACTTCACCAATTTGATTCATCAAAATGGTTTTTGTTCCTGAAGTGCCAATGTCAATTCCTAAAGTATATACCATACTAAACTCTCCTATATTCAATTCATTTCATTCAAAATAGAGTTTAACAGGGATTCAAGAATCCCTGTTAAGTTCATTACTATTAGCCTTGGAACATAATGGAGTTGATTACTGCCTCAAGATATTCTTGACGACTGCTTTCATTCGTTGTTACATCGCCAAGATTTAATGCATAAGCTTCTAAATCCTTTAAGCTAACCTTACCAGCAACAATATCAGCACCGATACCGGTTTCAAAGCTCTTATAGCGTTCTTTTGTAAACGCATCAATTCTACCGTCTTTGATTATTTTATCAGCTAGTTTTAAACCTAAAGCAAAAGCATCCATACCTGCAATATATGCATGAGCCAAATCTGTATAGTCAAAAGAACCACGACGTACTTTTGCATCAAAGTTTAATCCACCGTTTACAAAGCCGCCTGCTTTTAATACTTCGTACATACACATTGTTGTTTCATAAACGTTTGTTGGGAATTGGTCTGTATCCCATCCCAATAACAAATCGCCTTGGTTAGCGTCTATAGAACCAAATACGCCGTTTTCTCTTGCAACTCTTAATTCATGTTGGAATGTATGACCTGCTAATGTCGCATGGTTTGCTTCAATATTCATTTTAAAATCTTTATCTAAGCCATATTTTCTTAGGAAGCCAAGAACAGTTGCAACATCAAAGTCATATTGATGTTTTGTTGGCTCTTTTGGTTTAGGCTCAATATAGAAGTCCCCTGTAAATCCAATAGAACGACCATATTCTACAGCAAGCTTCATAAGTCTTGCCATATTATCTAGCTCAAGTCCCATATTGGTATTTAGAAGTGTTTCGTAGCCCTCACGTCCACCCCAGAATACATAACCTTTACCGCCTAAGCGAACTGTAATTTCCAATGCTTTTTTCACTTGTGCAGCAGCATAAGCAAAAGTATCTGCATTACAAGAAGTTGCTGCACCATGCATATAGCGTGGGTTATTGAAGCAGTTTGCTGTACCCCATAGTAATTTTTTATTGTATTTTTTCATTAACTCTTCAATTAAGTCAACGATTTCATCTAAGTTTGCATTCGTTTCAGCTAATGTTTTACCTTCCGGAGCAATGTCACGATCATGGAAGCAGAAGTAATCAATAGATAACTTATCCATCAATTCAAATGCAGCATATACTTTGTTTTTGTAAATTGCCATGCTGTCTGTTTCACCAAAGCTTTTATTTGATGTACCAACACCAAACATATCAGCTCCTTCTCCACAAAGTGTATGCCAATAAGAAAGTGCAAATTTCGTGTGTTCTGCCATTGTTTTGCCTGCAATTACCTCATCTTTGTTGTAATGCTTAAATGCAAATGGATTTGTAGATGCTGCTCCCTCATACTGTACTTTTGGAATACTTGTAAAAAATTCTTTCATGCTAAAATTCCTCTCTAAATCTTTTTTATCGTTCGTATGAAATCATATGTACTTAATATTTCAAGCGAAATTGCTCTCGCCATTGAACAAACTATTATTCTAATCTAAATTAAATTTTACTTTAATTTCATTTTGTGTATATAAGTGCTTTTTCTCTGGCAATTGATTATAAATCAATTTGTTAAATACAAGCTTGATTGCATCATAGCCTTGCTTAAATGGCTGCTGACAAACGGTAGCATTAACGATACCTTGATATAGATATTGCTTAATGTTATCTGTATCGTCAACTGTAATGATTTTAAGCTTATGAGCATACCCTAATTCTAAAACTGCTTTTATTCCACCATCAATACCACCAGCACAATAATATAATGCATTAATACTTTGATTTTCAAGCAATAATTTTTTTGTTTGCTCATATGCAATTTGATCATCATCAAAAGTTTCTAAAATTCTTGCAACCGTTATATTAGGATATGACTGCTCTATTACCTGTTGAAAGCCATCTACACGCATTGTATGACCAAGCATTTTATTTGAACCGGTCAATATTCCGACTGTAGCATTTCCTTGGGTAATTTGTCCTAATAGTTCCCCAGCAGTTTGTCCACTTTTTTCATAATTACAGCCCACAAAACCCAATTTTTCAATTCCTGTAATATCAGCGTTTAAGGTTACAACAGGAATTCCTTTATTATTTACTTCATTTAATTTTTCAGCAATTGTGCTATCGTTAATTGGGGTAATAACCAAACCGCTTATTTGCAAATCTACAAGTTGGTTAATTGCATAAAGTTGTTTTTCAATATTGTATCCAGTTAATTCAACTTTTTTCACTTTAATATGAAAACCGGCAATCTCTTCTTGTGCTTTTGCAATTCCGAGCAATACCTTATCAAAAAACGGATTACCACCACTATTTACTAAAACTCCAATAGTAGTTCCTTTTTGTGAATTTGCAAGTGCTTTTGCCATAAGATTGGGCTTGTAATTCAGTTCTTTCGCAATGCGTTTAATTGTTTTTTCGGCTTCTTGGCTAACACCACCACGATTGTTTAAAACTCGATCAACCGTTCCTCTTGAAACACCAGCCAATTCCGCTATTTGCCTAATAGTTACTGCCATTCTTACCTCCACTTGCTATATCGTGCACGTGCACAATATAGCAATATTATAATTGAGCTGACGTAAAAAGTCAACCCTAAAATAAATGATAGAATCATTTCTCAAGTTTTTTTAATAGAACAATTTCATTGATGCTTTCGAAATCACATTTTGCTACAATGAAAGTTCTGTATTTCTTTCATTGATTATAGCGTAGACTTTCATGTCTTTATGATTGTCATTCCTTATAATGAATATTTTACCATACAAATCCTATCATTGCAACAAAAAAGGAGTGGCTTCCCACTCCTTTTTTCTATGCAATTTCTTTTGGTGCTGCTTTACGACGCTTCGTAATTTTAGGTTTTTGCTCGCCCCTCATACATTCTGCTGAAATAACTACTTTAGCTACTTCAGTTTCAGAAGGAATATTGAACATTAACTCTGCTAATACGCTTTCTAAGATTCCTCTTAAACCACGTGCACCTGTTTTGCGTTCAATTGCAAGCTTTGCAACCTCTTTCTTTGCATCATCGGTAAACTCTAAATCCACATTATCCAAAGAAAATAATGCTTGATATTGCTTAATCAAAGCATTCTTTGGCTCAACTAGAATACGAACAAGACTTTCTTCTGTTAACTCATCTAAAACTGTAATAACCGGAAGACGACCAACTAGTTCAGGAATAATTCCGTATTTTACGATATCGTGAGGAATTACCTTCTTCATAATATCGGTAGCATCTTTGGATTTCTTTGATTTGACTTCTCCGCCAAAGCCTAATGTACCAACATCAGAGCGTTTTGAGATAAGCTTTTCAATTCCATCAAACGCACCACCGCAAATAAACAAAATATTCTTTGTGTCAATTTGAATAAATTCTTGATGGGGGTGTTTTCTTCCTCCTTGAGGTGGAACATTCGAAACAGTACCTTCAATTATTTTCAAAAGCGCTTGTTGTACGCCTTCGCCTGAAACATCTCGAGTAATAGATGTATTTTCAGATTTACGAGCAATCTTATCGATTTCGTCAATATATATAATACCTTGTTGTGCAGCTTCAACATCATAGTTAGCAGCTTGTAATAATCGAACCAATACGTTTTCAACGTCGTCACCAACGTAACCAGCTTCGGTTAATGTTGTTGCATCTGCAATTGCAAATGGAACATCTAATACTTTTGCTAAAGTTTGCGCTAACATTGTCTTTCCGACGCCAGTTGGTCCTAATAACAAGATATTGCTTTTTTGTAGTTCAACATCTAATTTTTTATTATTGAGAATACGCTTATAATGATTATATACAGCTACAGATAAAGCAATTTTTGCATCATCCTGACCAATAACATATTCATCGAGAACAGCTTTAATCTCTTGCGGTTTTAAAACTTTTTTATCAGATTTCAGCTTTTTCTTTCCTTTGGTTGGATAACCACCAATATCATCATCTAAAAGCATCTGATAACAAAGATAAACACATTCGTCGCAAATAAACGCGCCATTACTAAACAAAAGTCTTTCTGCGTCAGATTCTTTTTTGCCGCAAAAACTACATTTTGGCTGTTTAGGATCTTCGTAATTTGGCATTCACTTTCTCCTTTGTAATTTATAAGGCTTTCGATTTTTTTATAATACTATCGTTTTGAAATAACTTTATCAATTAAGCCATATTCTGCTGCTTGATCTGCTTCCATAAAATTATCTCTTTCACAATCTCGCTCAATTACTTCAATTGGCTTACCTGTGTTTTCAGAAAGAATTTTATTTAATCGGCTTTTCATTTTCAAAATACGTTCTGCTTGAATTTTAATGTCAGTTGCTTGACCTTGTGCGCCACCTAATGGTTGATGAATCATAATTTCACTATTAGGAAGAGCAAACCGTTTTCCTTTTGCACCACTTGAAAGTAAAAATGCACCCATTGATGCAGCCATACCAATACAAATTGTTGAAACATCACATTTAATATATTGCATGGTATCATAAATAGCCATACCGGCAGTAATAGAACCGCCAGGGCTGTTAATATAAAGATTGATATCTTTATCAGGATCTTGACCTTCTAGATATAATAATTGAGCTACTACCAAGCTAGCTGTAACATCGTTTACTTCATCACAAAGCATAACGATACGATCATTTAATAATCTTGAATAGATGTCGTAGGAACGCTCGCCACGACTTGTTTGCTCAACGACCATTGGAACTAAACTCATAATATTGCCTCCAAACTTTTGATATAGATTATTATAGTACTTTTTAAAGAAGAATGGTGTCGTTTTATTGAATAAATAATAAATTTTTTCTTATTATGCGACTAATGTTTAGTCCAATAATAATTGGACTAAACATTATATCTTCATTTTATTTAGTTGTCATTATTTCTCGTTAATTACTGCAGATTCTTTAATTAAATCAATTGCTTTATTTACAGCGAGATCCTTAGCAAAATCAGCTTCAGGAATAAAGCCCTTCACTTGCTCAACTTCCATTTTGTAGTTTTCTGCAACTTTTGCATACTCTGCTTCGATTGCTTCAGCATCAACTGTAATGTTTTCTAGTTCAACAATTTTTTCTAAAGCTAAACGGATTTTCACTTGTTTTTCAGCTTGCTCTTTGAAAGTGATGCGGAAAGAATCTTTTTCCATACCTGTATATTGTAGATATGTGTCTAGATTCATGCCTTGAGATTGTAGTCTGTATTCAAAATCTCTAATCATATCATCAATACGAGCTTCAATCATTTCATTAGGAATTTCAGCAGTCATATTTTCAATTACTTTATCAATGATTTTGTTTTCAACTTCATCGCTAGCAGCTTTGTCATTTTGCTCTTGCATTTTTGCTTTGATATCTGCTCTTAATTCAGCTAAAGTATCAAATTCACTAACATCTTTTGCAAACTCATCATCTAGTTCAGCAAGCTCTTTGCATTTGATTTCATGTAGTTTACATTTGAATACAGAAGCTTTACCTTTTAGCTCTTCAGCATGATATTCTTCTGGAAAAGTAACGTTTACATCAAACTCTTCACCGATGTTTTTGCCTTCGATTTGCTCTTCAAATCCAGGAATAAATTGACCGGAACCTAATACTAGGCTGAATTGTTCAGCTTTACCGCCTTCAAATGCAACGCCATCAACATAACCATCAAAATCAAATACTACTGTATCGCCGTTTTGAGCAGCACGATCTGTTACATCAATTAATCTTGCGTTTCTGTCACGCATAGCATTTACTCTATTATCAACGTCTTCTTCAGTTACAGCTTTCACTGTCTTTTCAACTTCAATACCTTTGTAATTTGTTACTTCAACTTCAGGTTTTACAACACAAGTAGCTTTAAAAGTAAAGCCTTCTGCTTTATCAACTGATAGTACTTCAACTTCAGGACGAGCAACGATATCTAATTCAGCTTCTTCAATTGCTTGGCCTAGAGCTTCCGGATATAAATCGTTGATTGCATCTTCAAAGAAAACGCCTTCACCGTACATTTTTTCTACCATTTTACGAGGAGCTTTTCCTTTTCTAAAGCCAGGCATATTGATAGATTTAATATTCTTTTTATAAGCTTTTTCTAAAGCTTTTTCAAAGCTTTCTGCATCCACTTTTACAGTTAATTCAAACTTATTTGCTTCTGTTTTATTTTTTTCGATTAAACTCATTATTAATCCTCCGTAATTTGTTTTTCATTTTACAATGCGTACCCGTTTAGGATTGACAATTTTGATGATTTGTAATCAATATTGCTTTCGCAAGTGTACCATTGATGATTATATCACACTATTCTTTTGTTTACTATAGTTTTTTTGCATTTTTACATTTTGTTAATTCTTATACTAATTTCGATTATAAAACTTCCATATATCTGTACAAAAAGCTTTGATTTATGGGTTTTTGTACTGATTTATGGAAAAGTTTTAATAAAAAATTTGTATTATAGTTAATTAACTTGAAGATATCAATCCAGTATAAACACATAAAACCTTGTTGTATGGTTTCGTGTATTTTGATGCGGATTTGTTTTCAAGTTCATTTACTATTGCGTACTTTGACAGGCCGAAATTGGGTATAATCACAAGAAACAAGTCTGTAATTTACTTGCTTGTATAACCCGTCAATTGCATAATAAAATCCTGAACCATGGATATGTCCATAATAACATTCTTTTACATTATATTCTTTTAAAACTTCAAGCATTTCAAGGCATTCAGTCGTATTATATACCGGCGGATAATGTAAAAAAACAATTGGCTCAAGTCCCATCTCTTTTCCGCTATCCAATGAAGTACGCAAACGACCTGCTTCTCTTAGTAAAACTTTTTTGTCAACTTGCTCGCCTTGTTCGTTAATCCAACCACGTGTACCGCATATTGCATATTTTCCATACGCAAAAGCATTATTAAACAAAATTCGAATCGAATCAAACCCATTTTCTACTAAGAAATTATCGACTTTCGTTTTTGTCACAAACCAATAATCATGATTGCCTTTTAAAATTATTTTACGACCGTTTAGTTGATGAATAAAGGCAAAATCTTCTTTGGCTTGATCTAGGTTCATCCCCCACGATATATCGCCGACAATCACTACAGTATCCTCCGGCTTTACTGTTGCTTGCCAGTTTTCCTGAAGCTTTGTAACATAATCTTCCCAGCCTTTAAATACATCCATCGGTTTATCACATCCAAAAGAAAGATGTAAATCTCCAATTGTATATAAGCTCATAGCCACCACCAATCTATTTTTACTAATATTTTCCTCTGATATTTTACGTTTAGCGTTATAAACTAATAGCGTAGCCGGTTGATAAGCTACCAAAAGTTTAGGAGGAATGTGAACTATATGACTGATAAAAATCATGATAAGCCACCTATCAATGGTATTTGCTGTGATGTCGAAAACTGCATATATAACAATCATGAAAGCGGTTGTACTGCTAATACAGTTAAAATCGGCCCACAATTTGCAACCACATGCAATGATACGGCTTGTCAATCTTATCAAAAGCAATCCTGCTAAGCTTTAAATCTTTGCCCCCGAAACATCGGGGGCATTGATTTTTTATAAATGGAGTACTTTTGTTACTTCCGCTTTAATATCTTGCTTTTCAATGCTGCCTTCAAAACGAACTTTACATTGCTTTAAATTTGCCAACGCTTGCGGAACTTCTAAGCCAGAAATTCGATTTAATTCAGCAACTTGCTCATATTCATCTTCACAAACCTCAGAAGAAACAGCGCTCAAAACGCTTGCTGTAAATTTATATGGGTTTGCAGTAGATGCAATAATCGCTTTTTTAGTATCTCCTGTTTTTTGCTTATATTCTTCAAATACTTTTACAGCAACAGCAGTATGAGTATCACATAAATAAGAATAACGATCAAATACCTTTTTAATAGTTGCTTTTGTTTCTTCATCTGTACAATATCCACCAAAGAATTGCTTGGATAATTCTTGCTTTACGCTGTCGCTTACTTCATATACACCTGTTTTATTTAAAGAAGCAAACCACTCGTTAATAGCTTGATCATCACAACCAGATAGGTCAAATAACAATCTTTCTAAGTTAGAAGATATCAAGATATCCATAGATGGAGAAATGGTTGCTTTAAATTCACGATTTTTATTATAGATACCGGTATTGATGAAATCGGTTAGTACTTTATTTTCATTGGATGCACAAATTAACTTATCAAATGGCACACCCATTTTTTTTGCATAGTAAGCTGCTAAAATATTGCCAAAGTTGCCTGTTGGTACAACAACATTTATTTTTTCACCGAGTGTTATCTCTTCATTTTTTAACAAATCGCAATAAGCAGATACATAATATACAATCTGAGGCACTAATCTACCCCAGTTAATTGAGTTTGCAGATGAAAATAGCTTTCCGTTTTGCTCCATCACTTTAGCCAATTCTTTATCTGTAAATATTGTTTTTACCGCAGTTTGTGCATCGTCAAAGTTACCGTTTATTGCGCATACATAAACGTTATCACCTTGTTGTGTTGTCATTTGACGTTTTTGCATTGGACTAACACCGTCAACCGGATAGAAAACAATAATTTTAGTCCCATTTACATCCTTAAAGCCTTCTAATGCGGCTTTTCCTGTATCGCCTGAAGTTGCAACCAATATTACAATTTCTTTTTCATTATTAACAATTGTTGCAGAAGTAGTCAATAGATGTGGCAAAAGTTGCAATGCCATATCTTTAAATGCACAAGTAGGGCCATGCCATAATTCAAGCATATAAGTACCCTCATATAAATGAGAGATTTCAGTTATACTCTCGCTCTTATATTTATCTGCTTGATATGCATTTTTCACGCAATTTTCTAATTGTTCACTTGAAAAATCCGTTAAGAACTGAGAAAGAACAAAAATAGCTCTTTCTATATATGTTTTTTCTTTTAATTCTTTTAACGTATCTAGAGTGATAGCCGGCAATGATTCCGGAACAAATAATCCGCCCTCAGCGGAAAGGCCTTGTGCTATCGCTTGTGCTGATGTTACCTTTTTGCTTTGATCTCTTGTGCTTTTAAAATACATCATAATTTTTCTCCACTTTCCTATACTAATTCTCATATAAAATTGCTATTATAAATTTTGAAAAGAACCATAAATTAAAGCTTTTTTTCAAAAATAAGGTTGATTTTAAATGAAATTAGTATTAGTTAACGCTGATACCATTGTCAATAAAATATTTTGCATTTTTATAAAAAATTTTTTCTGCGATTTTTTCTCCATACCATTTTACCATATTTTCATAAAGTATGTAAAGTGTTTGCACACCGCTTAATATCTTTGGCATTAAAGCCCCATCAAAATCGGAACCGATTGCCAATATATTCTCTCCGCCCAATGACAAAATATGATCTACATGTCTTTTTATATCATCCAAAGTTGCATCTTTGGTTCCATTGATAAATTCAGGAAAAAAGTTTATACCGCAAATTCCGTTATGCTGAATAATATAGGTTAATTGGTCATCATATAAATTTCGCTTATTATCATGTATCGCTCTAGCATTGGAATGGGTTGCTATAATCGGTTTGGTTGCAATTTCGCAAACATCCCAAAAACCTGCCTCATTCAAATGCGAAATATCCACAACAATATTGCAACGCTCTAATTCTCTTACTACATCTTTTCCAAATGCAGTCAGCCCTGTGTTGCTTCCTTTTGCACCGCATCCAATCTCGTTATCATCATTCCAAGTTAATGTTAAATAAGAAACTCCTAATTTACTAAGCTGCTCAATTTTATGTAAATCTCCGCCTAAAACGTGGCCACCCTCAACTGCCATTATTACATTGCATTTATGAGGTGTTGGTTCTTTTCCGATTTGATAGCGTTCAAACTCATTAGGATATGCTTCAAGCTCATTCATAAGTAGATTTCGTTGCAACATGAACTGGTGAAATGCTTCTTCTCCTCGATAGCAATCGTTTATCCAAAAAGCAAAAGTCTGAATCCATCTTTCGTATTGATTTCCACGTTTTAAATCTAAGTGTAGGTCATTATCATTTAAACTTTTGTTTAAACGTAAACATTCGGTAATCGTGTCACAATGAAGGTCAAATATATGCATTTCGTCCATCTCCAGTAAAAGCATTTTTGATATAATTCACTTCTGTCACAATTGTTCCCGTATCACTATCTAAATAGATTTCACATACATCAAATCGTGGTTGCTTTTTCAATCCGTTTTCTTGTAAATACATCAATGCCGTATTGATAATTTTAGTTTGTTTTGAACGGCTAACTGCTTCTCTTGCTGTTGCTAAGCCTTTTTCTTTTCGAGTCTTTACTTCAACAAAAGCAAGTATATTTTCTTTTTGCGCAATAATATCAATCTCACCATATGCGGAATGATAATTTTTTGCAACAATTTCATATCCATTTGCAACAAGATAATCAGCAGTTGTTTGTTCGCCTAATGCACCTTTTAATTGCGTTTTATTTTGTTTTCCACTCAAGTATTTTTTTAAAAAAGATGGTCGATGCACATCACTAACACCAAATTCATCTAACATTTGATAGTGTAATGCTGTACCATAGCCCTTATGCTTTTCAAACTGATATTGAGGGTAATCATATGCAACTTGCTTCATATAGCGATCTCTCGCAACTTTTGCAAGAATAGATGAAGCCGCAATACAAGCAGACGTTGCATCCCCTTTTACTACACATCGAGTGTGCACGCTTAATTTAGGGTTTTGATTACCGTCTACCAATACCAATTTCGGTTGCACATTCAAACCTTCTACTGCACGCCGCATTGCTAAAAAGGTTGCATTTAATATATTAAGCTCTTCAATTTCTTTTACCGATGCAGTAGCAATACAATAGCTTACTGCATTTTCAATAATTGCATCATAGAGCAAGTCTCGCTTTTTTTCTGTTAGCTTTTTACTGTCGTTTAAGCCTTCTAATACAAATCCTTGTGGCAAAATAACTGCTGCTGCATAGACATCACCTGCAAGAGGACCTCTTCCTGCTTCATCCACTCCACAAAGCAGCTCTACGCCCTCTTGTTTATCATATTCAAATATATCCAATCACAGCACCTCCTATTCCTTTTGATTGATTCGTTATCTAATTAAAATAGATACAACAACGGACGCGCAATGCGCGCCCTTAAAGTTGCTTATAAATCTATTTATTTTTGCGGTACTTCAAACGTAATCTTTCCAAGCTTTCCACTTCGATATTCATCCACTACAGTTATTGCCGCACGCTCGGTATTCACTTCACCACCTGAAATCAGCATACCACGTTTTCTCCCTACTGCTTCTAATAGTTCAAAACCATCTAAACCTTCCACAGTATCCAGTTTGTATCGTTCTTTCAAACGGCTTTCATAGCCCTCAGCTAAGTATTGTAAAAGGCGAGCCGCAAGCAACTCGATATCTATAACATCATCTTTTACAGCGCCTGTAAATGCAAGCTTTTCACCTACGAGAGGGTCTTCGAATTTTGGCCACAATACGCCAGGCATATCCATTAAGTCAAGATCTTTTGATAAACTTACCCATTGTCTACCACGAGTAACTCCGGGACGGTCTTCTACTTTTGTACGCTTAGAACCAGACATACGGTTAATAAATGAGGATTTTCCTACGTTTGGTATTCCAACAATCATAATACGAATTGCTCTTCCACCCATGCCTTTAGCTTCACGTTTTGCAATAACATCGGATAACACATTACGAACAAGCGGCATAAAGTCTTTTACGCCTGTTCCTGTTTTACAGTCACAAGCAAGCGCAGGAATACCCTTTTCCTTATAATAAGCTAACCATTGTTTTGTTCTTTCATTGTCCGCATTATCACTTTTATTGAGCATAATAATACGTGGCTTACCAGCAACCCAATTGTCAAGCTCAGGATTTCTACTGCTTTGGGGAATACGAGCATCTGTAATTTCTAATACAAGATCAACTTGCTTTAAATTTTCTGTTATCAATCTTCTGGTTTTCGCCATGTGGCCGGGAAACCATTGGATAGATGGAATTTCTATTGCCATACTTCCTCTTTTCCTTTATACTGATTTGTTTTCAACTATTACCTGACAGCATTAAAAAGGCTATATTTATTTTACTTTACCCATTTTATTAAACGGATAGATTCTAAAAATAACCTTTCCAAAAACATTACGTTCATCCACCATTCCTACTGAAGGATCTCGGCTATCAAGTGAATGATTACGATTATCGCCCATAACAAAGACATGACCTTTTGGAACAGTTGCAGGTAATTGAGTTCCTAAATCGCTATGGGTGACTTCATTGATATAATCTTCTTTTAATATAACACCATTTACTGAAACTTCACCTGTTTTAAAATTGATATCAATTTTTTCATTTTCTACAGCTATAACACGTTTAATAAGTGGTGTATCACCTTTACGTTTGATAACAACAACATCGCCACGCTTTAAATCTTTATATAAATTTGTTGTGATGACACGATCCCCATCGTGAAACGTTGGAAGCATTGATTCGCCTTTTACATCCATCACTCTTCCGACAAATGTGATAATCAAGGCAACAATAACGACACTTACTACTAAGGATTGTACCCATTGAAAAACTTCTTGCTTTACGCTGGTTTTTTCGCCATCTTTTTTATTATTATCTGCTTCTTGCACATCAATATTATTCGTTTTCATCTGTCGTACACCTCTTTATGCAAAAATTTATCTATTTAAATTTAAACAAAAAAGGGACGTTTACCGTCCCTTTCCAATCACAAAAAATGTTATATTGCTTATTAGATTTTTTGTTTAACTTTTGCAGCTTTACCAACACGATCACGTAAGTAGTATAGTTTAGCTCTTCTAACTTTACCGCTACGAACTAATTCAACTTTAACTACGTTTGGAGAATGAACAGGGAAAACTCTTTCAATTCCACAACCATGAGCTACACGACGAACTGTAAATGTTTCTTGAACGCCACCATGTTTTTTAGCAATGATAGTGCCTTCGAAAATTTGAATTCTTTCTTTGTCGCCCTCTTTGATTTTACAGTGAACTTTAACTGTATCACCAATGTTTACGTTAGGCATTTCTGTTTTAATACTTTGATTTGCGATTAATTTTAATGCATCCATTAATGTATCCTCCTAGTTTTCAGACATTCGTGCATCCATGTGCAGAGGACTGTCCGCTTTTAATATGAATTTCTTCGCATCAATCCCCACAACAAACGTTGCGGCAGGTTAATCTTACAATTAACCACCATCAGTAAACCGATGGCAATGAGTTCACATCCCATGCAATTCTATGTTAAATAAAATAAGAATATTTAAAAATTGTTGGGAACAATCTGTCATAAACTAATACGCAGATTGACGCTTATATATTTTAGCATACTAGCTCAACAAAAGCAATACATTAATCTAAATTTAATTAAAGTTTATAATAGATTTCTGAATTTTTAAAATATAGGTTGATTATTTTTACTTTTTATGATAGTATTTACTAAAACACTATGCTTATATTTACAGCAGAACGGAGAATGAAAAATGGGAACTTTAGAAATTATCGGTGGCATATTATTGATTATTTCAAGCATACTAATTATAATCATTGTATGTTTACAAGAAAGCAAACAATCTGGTGTTTCTGCAATGACAGGTACATCTGATTCATATTTAAGCAAAAACAGAGGCAGAACTATGGAATCAAAACTTGTTTCCATAACAAGAATTAGTGCGATTGTATTCTTTGTACTAACAATTGCCCTAAACCTTATTATTCGATATGTTAAATAGAAAATAATTAAGTGAGTCCTGCGTTGTTATCAAACGCAGGACTTTTTTACTTCTAATTTCATTTAAAATAATCCATATCTATTGGGGGAAAGCTTCGGTTCACACTAGCCACAACTATAATTATTTAAATGGTTTTTTTTGATGGACAAGTGTTGTGGTTCTTACCAAATTGCAATTGTAATTTTAAATGAGAATTAGTATTACTTCCATTTTCGGAGGACAAGGAGATTAAATGAATCAAAACTTAATACGACAAATCAATAAAAATTTATTGAACGCTCAAAAACGAGGTATGTCTTTTCGGGAATTAGCAGCCTCTTGCGGCGTTCGATCCAGACAACAACGGGAGTTTCGAGAATGTCTTCGTTTTTTAGAAGCAAAAGGTAAAATATTAGACCGCAGACTAAAGCTGTATCATACAGAATATTTAGATCTTTCTATGGGAACTGTTTCTCGATTGATGAATACTTTTGGGTTTGTAACGTTAAAAGACGGAACAGAAGTTTTTGTACCGGGTAAGTACTTTTTAGGAGCTATGCCGGGTGATACTGTTTTAGTATCACCAATCAAAGCAAGAGGAGATAGTCCCGAAGGCGAAATTGTAAAAATCTTAAAACATGGTGAGGCAGAGTTTACAGGCGTACTTTGTCAAGATGGTAATGGCTATTATATTGAACCAGATAACTTAGTCAGATTTAATATGCCTATTAACAAACGTGACCTAAAAGCTGCAAAAATCGGTGATAAAGTTAGATGCGTTATTACAGAACGTGGTTTATCTCATTCGGACCATAAGATTGAAATTGTTGAAACCTATGGTGATTCCCAAACAGCCGCAAACTGTGCTCAAGCTCTATTAGATGTAAATGGCATTACGGTTGAATTTTCACAAGAAGTATTATCAGAAGCTAGAAACATCAGTAAAAGAGGAGTCCATGAATCGGATTTTGCAGGAAGAGAAGATTTTCGAAATGAAATTATCTTTACGATTGACTCAGCCGACACAAAAGATATTGACGATGCGATTTCTCTAAAAAAAATTGGAAGCTATTATGAGCTTGGCGTTCATATTGCGGACGTTTCTCATTATGTAAAATTAGGATCTGCTTTAGAAAAAGAAGCATATGAACGTGGAACCAGTATTTACTTCGCAAATAGAGTTGTTCCCATGTTACCAAAGGAATTATCAAACGATATCTGTTCATTGAATGAAAATGTTGACCGTCTTACTTTTTCCTGCTTAATGACCATAAGCGAAGATGGAAAGCTTGTAGACTTTGATTTTAAGAAGTCAATCATTCATTCAAGAGTAAAAGGTGTTTATAAAGAAATCAATAGAATTTTAAACCACACCGAAGATGATTCTATTAAGCAGAAATATAGTGGCTTATACGATACGCTGTTTTTAATGAAAGAGTTAGCAAATATTTTAACTCGAAATAAACTAGGCAGAGGTTCACCTGAAATTGAAACAAGCGAAAGCTATATTGTTTTAGGTCCTCAAGGTACAACTGTTGACATTCTTCCTAGAACACGTGGCGAATCAGAAGTTATGATAGAGGAATTCATGCTTATGGCAAATGAAGCTGCAGCTTCGGCTGCTAAGCTAAAGCAAGTCCCATTTGTTTACCGTGTTCATGAGCCACCATCCGAAGATAAAATCAACAACTTGCATACCGCACTTTCCGCTTTGGGTGTGACTTGCAATGATGTAAAGCTTGGTATGGAGCCTAAAGTACTATCCCGACTCATTAACCAATCAAAAGGTGAAAAAATATACCCGATCGTAAATATGCTTGTATTGCGCTCCATGTCCAAAGCAAAATACCATGAAGTTCCTATTGGCCACTTCGGTTTAGTATTAGAAAATTACGCGCAATTCACTTCCCCAATTCGACGTTATCCCGATTTAACAATTCATCGAGTATTAAGTGAATTGGTGAAAGGAACTCCATCACAAAAGGTAACAGCAAAATTCGAACAATTTGTTGTTAAATCTGCTCGTCGTTCAACCGAAACGGAATTAAACGCAATGAAATTAGAGCGTCAATGTGATGACTGCTATAAAGCAGAATATATGAAGCTGCATATCGGTGAAGAATTTGAAGGTATTATCTCTTCTGTTGCACCACATGGCATTTACGTTATGCTTCCTAATACCGTCGAAGGACTTGTCAAAGTATCCAACCTTCCACAAGGACAATACGATTTTGATGAAATGTTCCAATATAAGAACTTAAATACCAATCAAACCTATCGAATTGGTGATTCCATTAAAGTGCGTTGCATCAGCGTTGATGTAAGTGCTGGAAATATCGATTTTGAAACCGTTGAATAAGATAAAAGACTTAGAAAATCATTTTTTCTAAGTCTTTTTATTTTTCATAACAATTTAAAACATCCATCATTTTCTTTGCCTTTTCAAATTCAAGGTTTGGGATAACATGACGTTTCTTACCCTCTGAATAAGTATAGACAATAACATCGCAACAGCCAGACATTAACTGGAATGCACTTCTTCTCATTGTAACCTTAGTAATTCTTCGAATCGGAACAGCAATCGTTTTAATTCGATATCCGTAAGTATAGTTAAAAGTATATACTTCATCTACCAAACCAATACCCGTATGAAAATAGGAGGTAATCTTCACGAATAAATACCACCAACAAGGTATTTCAGCCATGATTCCTATAAACGTAATCATTTCAGAGTAATGCGGAAACAGCCAATATCCAATTAGCCAAAAGGCAGTAGCACCAATCACCCACCAAATTGGCGGAATCAAAAATCGAGAAAGAAACTTTAATTCCGATTTTAAAGTAGGCTTACATAATGGTATTTCAGGAAGCAAAAGCCGAATATTTTTTTGTAAATTATGCTTTTCCGCTGCTGGCATTAATATGGATAATTCGTCCTTTCCCTTGCCATAGCCGTTTGAGTGAATGAGTGCTGTATACACCCCAAACCACTTTGTTAAAAGCGTTTGACGAAGCTCAACCAAGTTGATGCGTTTTACCGTTATTAAATATTGACGTCTTGTAATAATCCCACGCTGAATTTCCAAACTGCCGCCTTGTCGTGTTGCGGAAAAACGGAAATTGCGAATTAAATTTAATAAAAATGATACTCCCCAGCCACCTAACAACACATATGCAATAATAGCTGCTGCCGGCGGAATACCAAACGCAAATACTTGCGCTAATGTGGTAAGATGCTCCACCACTTGATTTTCATATTCTTTTCCAAGCGTTTTTCCAAGACCCGAAATAAACGTAGATACAAATAGTACACCTGTTAACGTATTGGATACAACAAATGACAAAATTGCAATATAAATATTCTTAGGAAGATAAACTCTTTTTATTTCACCAGGATTTATAAATGGCTTTTTTACCTTTCCAATAATCTTATCCAGCTGCTTTTTATAAATAATAACTCTAAAATCTGCAGTAGTTGGGAGGCCGCCATCCGTATCTGCTGATAGCTTTACCGCTTTTAATGGAATCAGATAAAATGGAAATTGAATTGACACAACAGAGAGCTTATGATAAGGAATAAACCGTTCCTTTACAATAAAAATCCCCTTTTTTAAATAAATTCCATCCTTAGAAAAACAATAGGTATAGCGATACCAAGCGATTAAACCTGCTCCAATAATAAATAAAATTGTTAATATATCAATCCAAGCACCCTGCAGCCATGCATAAAATCCAACATTCGTAAAAAATAAAGCGCGTATAGCCGGCAAGAGCAGTAAAATCAAGAACTTCGATGTATGCTCTACGATATTTATAACATGAGAATGTTTGTATTCCATGAAACCCGCCATTCTGCTGACGATAATGTTTTGCTTTATTTGATTTCTTATCGTTCTCGCCGCAAAACGATAAGTTTATGCAATAGAAGATTTTTCTTTTGACAATAAAACCGCCAATTCTTTCGCACGTTTTGAGTTTAAAAAAGCGATTGTCATACTTCCCCCAGCCGCCGAAACAACGAGTGTGCTAATGTGTAGCAATGGTGTCAACGGGTTATTATATACAGTAACGAAAACAATACGTTCTCGATATAAAATTTGAGTAGAAGTAAAAAACACACCTTTTTTATATACAATAGCATCTTCGTTAATTCCAAATGAAGCATTCAAATATAAGAACGGAACATAGATGAATGTTAGCGCTATCGTAAGCGCTCCTAGAAGCCATAAGGAAGTATACCAAAGCCAAGTATGAGGATTGAGTACAAACAATATAACAATCAGTATCAACGCTGTTACAGCCAGCGTTATGATTTCCCACATGACTGCTGCCGTAATAGATAATCGTTCGAATTTCATATTTGCTTATGTACACCTCCCACCTGTAATCATTATTTTACCACTATTATACCAAACTGTAAACTGAATTATGTTGCCTTACATAACAAAAAAGACGGAAGTCCGCCTTTTTTGTTGATATTCATTATTTACTGTTTATATGATATCCAATATGAAAATAAGTGGAGCCATCCTTTGGATGATTCCACTTAATCATTTTACAGTACATATACCTCTACGGTTTTAGCTCCAAACAAGCAACTTTCTTGATAAGAACCAAAGAATAAATCTACTAAAGCTGCTCCATCCGCAACAGCATGGCCTGTATCTTTTACTTCTGCATAACCATAAGTGAAAGATCCGTTTGGCGTTTTAATATACAACCTTGTTCCTCTTGGAAATCTACTTAAATTCATTGCAACGTAACCTGGCTTCAAAGCAGTACGTTTTCCTAAAGAACTGTAAGCAGTAGCTCTTCCTGTATATTTTGCTTTATAGGACACAGGGTTGCCATTTCCATCTAGTTGAACTGGTTGCTTTGGAATCAATTGAGAAACCGGAGCATTTGGATCGCCAAGCAACACAACTGTTGTAATTGGTTTTTTTACAACCGTTTCAGAAATCAACTTTTCTTCCACAACCTGACCGTCAATAAGCGTTTGTTTTGTTGCAGTTTCTAAAACACCATTTGCACCTTGAGATAAAACTCTGGTTTTACCCTTCGGCAATGTTTGTGTTGGAACTTTCATAATTTCACATGGAATCGGTGTTTGGGATGTTATTGTTTTGTAAACTACCCGATTAATAATAATATCCATGTTATTGTTAATTGGTTCGTCCAATGAAACATTGATTAGATCATCATCTACCAGTTTCACATTTGCTCTTTCTAATGCTTCCTTTACAGTACCTTTTGGTAAATATACTGAATTCAATTTACCATCAGCTGTAATATCTACTTTTCTTGCACGATGTATTGTAATTGTTGCTTTATTATCTTGAAATCCGGTAAAATCAATTTCATCATACGGGGAAAGCGCAATATTTTGCTGAGCTAATATAGCTTGTGGCTGATTTTCAGAAGTGTACACTATTGTCTGCACCTTTTCGTCATCAATGACGACAAGATATTTTGTCACCGCTGCACCAATCAGTACAGCAACTAAAACGCAGCTCGCAACACATATAACCAATAAACGTGCAAGCTTTGTTTTCAACAGCTCGGTACACCTACTTCGTATCGAGTCCATAATAACCTCCAATAATTTATACTAGTTTTTGATTGATAACCAACCAAAATTTATCTGTTACAATTGTTACCGTTTTGTAAGTATTATATTCACTAATTTGTAATTTGTCAAAACGTTTATGCACAATGATTTTGTGCAATTTGTACATATTGCTCTTATTTTTTAATGAATAAATAATTTAATAGTGGAATATTCGACAAATATTGGTATCAAAATGAATTGATTTAAACTTTCCTCTTTGTATTTTTGACTAAATATCAAATTAAAATTTGTTTGTCAATATTATTATATTTATAATAACAAAGTAAAATTAATTTGTTGAATACTTACAAATTATATTTTTTATTATGTAATGAAATGTAATTACAATACAAATTGTAATATAATATGTATATTTAATTAACGCAAAACTTTAATTTAACTAATTTACATGTAAATACCTATATTTATTTATATAATTTTAACAAATTGTAATAAATTAGAACATAATTAAAGAGCAGTTAACAATAACTGCTCTTTTTCGTAGTATTAAATATATGAAGTTACTAGCCTATATGCTCCTTCTATTATCCCTGATATTAACTGAGTAAAAGCTTTAAAAGATGATGGTATGAATAATTGAAATTGGTTTATTTTTTCGGCTAACCCGTTTATCCACCTAAAATCCACCGTACCAGATACATTAAAAATAGTAAAGGAATAAGTTCCGTTCATATGATTGGTTAGTGTGAATATAACAAATGGCTCAAGATGAAGCGTATTTTCTACTCGATATACAATTAACGCCAGCCCACATACTAATAACACCAAGAGTAATGTAATAAATGAAGACATAAATACATCTGCTTTGTAACTTCCTTTTAATTTCATTTTTACCGCCATTCTTTTTTCATTATTCCAATCATCATTATTTCAATGAAGCTAACGTTTTGGCTAAGCTGTCGCCTACTAATTGTCCACAATAAATTGCTTCATCCAATGAATTTGCGTGTCCACCCATTTCTAATAAAATAGATCCTGTTGTTAAATTCTGATTATATTTTCGATAGTCAAATAGAATAGGTCTTGCAAGTGTTGGATAGTCTTTCTCCATTTGACGTTGCAAGCTGGCACTGAATTTTAAGTTTTCCATATAATTCGGCATACCCATTTTACCGTTGTCGCATCCAGAGATAATCATCACTTGTGCACATGATTTTCCGTTAATCGTTGTTACAGGTGCTATCATTGTATTTTCATCAGGTTGAATTGCATCTCGATGCACATCCAGAACAACCTTTATAGATGGATTCTCTTTCAAAATTCTCTTTACTGTTACTGCTGAACGCTCATACGCACCATTATAAGATGGGTAGTCATGTAATGTTTTATCATGAATTACGCCAATCCCCGCCGCTGTGAGTTGCTTTTCAATTTCATCGCCGATTCTTACCATGTTTTTTGTATTATCGGTTGTTCGAGAAGTAGAACCTTTATAAAACCAATCTCGGCTTTCGGATTCAAAGCTTTCTGTTGTATGGGTATGCATGATAAGTACTTCAGGCTTTTTATCTGCTTTTATTTTAAACTTAGGCTTTTGCTCAACTGCCTTTTTTATTGTGTCTATAGATAGCTTAGTGCAATTTTTAATATATCCATTATTTAGTGGAATATACAAAGCAGTGGTGCCTGCTTTGTAGGTCTGTTTTAAAATTTTGCCTGTATTATTAGGCATATCAGAAGAAGTTGTTGAAGAAGAGGATGCACTCTCAGTTTGACTCGAAGAAGATTGGCTTTGCGGTGGCACATATTCATCATATGGTACAGATTCCGTATCATTATTCACTTGTAAATTATCATCTATGATAAAGTCTTGTTTCATTGCAGATTTTCCGCCTTCCAAAAAACTTAATCCGGCAGAAATTGCAGCAGCATTTTCAAAAAACGGTTTTACATATGGTAATGTAACCGCAGACATTACATATATTAAAGGAATACACAAGATGAATGATACTATTCTTAATATTCCTTGCAATCTCTTCCGATTACGCACACAATCACCCTCTTTAACTTGTCTTTTTTCCCTTTGGAAAAATTCACATAATCAGTCTGATATATAATTGTATGCGACCATATAAATTTTATGCTTTTGCTTTTATCCTACCAATGCAACTAGGTCCTCTAAAGCTAATGATGGCTGTAATGCTTTGTTAATCGAAAAAGCAACTAATTTTGCAGCATGCTCTACAACAACATCAATTTCTCTTGGAGTTACCATCATGGTTCTTCCATTATCGGATACTTTACAACTCTGATTGCCCTCTCCTAATAAATCATACGCAATCGTAGTCATATCAACAACCATAGGTACCCCTACAGAAATTACAGGTATTCCTAATGTCGTTTCGCTTAATTCTTTTCTGCGATTTTGCACTCCAGAACCGGGACTGATTCCCGTATTGGAAACTTGAACCGTTGTTCCTAAACGGTCAATACTTTTTGCAGCAAGTGCATCAATTACAACCACAAAGCTTGGATTTAACTCCTTTACTAAAGAAGCAACAACCTCTGCTGTTTCAATTCCTGTTTGCCCTAATACGCCGGGAGCAATAGCCGAAACCGCACAAATACCCTCTAATCCAATTGCCTTCTTTAAATCATCATCAATATGTCTGGTTGCAAAAGTATAAGAAATTGCTTTAGGGCCTAACGCATCGGGAGTAATATCTGAGTTTCCAAGTCCAACAATTAATGCTCCATTTTTGTTTTCGGGAAACATACTTGAAAGCTCTTTTGCTACAATTTCAACTTCTTTTTCGAAACTGTCTGATGGAACTTTAAAATCAGATACATTGAAAGTAACATAAGTTCCTTTGGGCTTATTCAATAGCTTTGATGCCTCATCTGTTTCAATATTCACCTTTACAATTAACATTCCGTCTTTATTATCCTCTTGTTTTGTAACTCCCGCAGGTGTAATTTCGCCGTTAATTTCTAACCTTTCGAGTGCTAAATCTGTTCGTATTGACATTTTAAGTACCTCCATTAACATTTTTCAGAAAACTGCTTGCATTTGCTGCAAATTCGTGATATTATTATTGTTGCTGTATCATACTAATTTGTGTATCCAACTAAGTTGATGTGCAATTTGGTATTATTAACGTGTCTCGTTTATAAACTATGGCAAACGGTCAATCCGATTAATCGGTATTGATATTGGTATACTTATTATGCCAATTTATAATCATTTTATCGAACAAATCTATCGCATTATCCTCTCACCCAATGCGTGATCTTTCGATAAAATTTTCGATTTTAGTTTGTGTCAAAAACTACGCTTTATGTGAGGGAGGTGCTGGGATGCCTAATATTAAATCAGCTAAAAAAAGAGTGAAAGTTATCGCTACAAAAACTGCGAGAAACAAAGCGCTTAAATCTAACCTAAAAACTGTTATCAAAAAAGCAAATGTTGCTTTAGAAACAAATGCTGCAGATAAACAAGATGCTGTTAAAATTGCAGTTAAAAAGTTAGACCAAGCTTGTGCAAAAGGTTTACTTCACAAAAACAATGTTGCTAGAAAAAAATCTCAACTTGTTTCTAAATTAAACAATGCATAATTGAATAACAATATATATTAACTTATATATGAAGAATCGAACAGCCTTGGGCTGTTCGATTCTTTCTTTTATGATATATATTCTATCAAAATGATGTATAATATTACGACTTACGAATACAATAAATTAGTAACATTTTATTTCATTATTCAACAGATTGGATGGAATCTATATGAACAAAGTAAATGTTATTCATAAGAAGCACAAAAAAGAAGAAAATGATTCGTCAATGATTAATAACGATGCATTATCAATATTAGCGATTTTAGTCAAGCTATCGCCTTTTGCTATTTTACTGGCTTTATTTCTTTTGTTCATATTAAAATAACAAAACATCCGTTTCTTATTATTGACTTATTTCTGTATTTCTTGTATGATAAAGATATTATTATGACAAGCGGAGGTCACATTATGAAAAAAGAAACAGAAGTTGAAGTGCCAAAAAAACAAGCACCTATCATATCTTTGCTTCTTGGACTTGCTGTAGTTGCGACTACTGCGGCTTACCTAATCTATCGCTACACCAGTGAAAAAGCGTATCGCAAGAAATGGAAAGATTATGATGAATGTGGTCTTGCTTAAATAAGTTGACTACAACAGCTAAGTGTGGTATAATTAACTGTCACATTTACGAGTATTACGATATATAGTTAATGAACGAGGAGTGAATACCCTCGTTTTTTTGTTGTATCATCAATCTTTTTAAGATTAAAGCTTTGCATAAACTTTATTCGTCTGCAAAAGCTATTCAAAGATGATATTCACCTGTTAGCTAAATAATAGGTATTTTGCGAAACCACCTATAGCATTTGTCATGCGGGTGATAATATGGATGTTATGAAACACAATTGGTTTCACAATATTCATAGGAATGCTTGTTGCTGTGATACAATCGGCCTGTTATATTAACTTTATTTAGTATGAAACAGGAACACACGCAAAAGTATGGAAAGAGGTTATAATGAACGAATTATCCTTTCAAGAATTAAATTTGACACAAGAAATGCAGCGCGCAATTGACGAAATGGGATTTGAAACCGCAACAGGTATTCAATCTGAGGCAATTCCACTCATTCGAACAGGCGCCGACGTAATTGGGCGTTCACAAACAGGAACAGGAAAAACAGTAGCTTTTTCAATTCCTGCATTAGAAATGATTGATACAGTTGATAGCTTAAAAAACTCGCTTCAAGTATTGATTCTTTGCCCTACAAGAGAGCTTGCTCAACAAGCTTGCGAAGAAATTCATAAACTAACAAAATATATGCATGGTATACGTGCAGTTGAAGTATATGGCGGCGTTCCAATGGACCGACAAATTGTACGTTTAAGAAAAGCGAACATTGTTATTGGTACTCCAGGACGTGTTATGGACCATATGCGTAGAAGAACGTTAAAACTAGATCATTTGAAAATGATTATTTTAGATGAAGCAGACGAAATGCTAAGCATGGGATTTAAAGAGGATATTGAAACAATTCTACAAGACACTCCTGAGCAACGTCAAACCATTCTGTTTTCTGCAACTATGCCACCTGCAATTTTAGCATTAACAAAACAATTTCAAACAGATCCTCAAATTGTAGAAATCAATAAAAAGCAAGTAACACTTAATAATATTGAGCAGTTATACATTGATGCACCAATGGGCAGAAAAATGGATGCCTTAAACCTAATGCTTCGTTACTATGATCCAAAACTTGCAATGATTTTCTGTAATACAAAACGTATGGTGGATGAAATTACAGAATATCTGAATAAGAACGGGTTTGCTGCAGAAGGCTTACATGGTGACATGAAGCAATCTCAACGTACTAAAGTTATGGATTCATTTAAATTTGGAAAAACTGCAATCCTTGTTGCTACAGATGTGGCGGCTCGTGGTATTGATGTAAACAATATTGATTACGTAATTAACTATGATATTCCGCAAAATACAGAATACTATGTTCATCGTATTGGAAGAACAGGTCGTGCCGGTAAATCTGGTATTGCTATTACTATCTGTAGTGGCCGTCGACAAGTGTATACATTACGAGACATTGCTCGTTCTGTAAAATCTGAAATCAAATTAGTTGATATTCCTTCTACTACCGACATTCATCAAAAGAGCTTATCTACAAATTTATCTTTAGTTGAGCAAGAGTTAGAAAAAGAAATATCTGACGTATATGTTCAAATGGTGAATGACCTATTAGAAAAAGGACACACTTTACCTGAAATAGCTGCTGCTGCACTACAAATGCAATTTGACAATCAAATGGCTGAAATTGCTGAGATTAAATCAGCAAATAGAGGAAATACAAGAGATGTTGGCGGAAACTATGGCAAGATAGTCATAAACATCGGTAGAGATAGCCGTGTAGCTCCAAACCACATTGTTGCCGCTATTTCTGAACGTACTAACCTATCTGGAAATGAAATCGGTAAAATTGAAATCTTTGATGACAAAACGATTGTTTCTATCCCATCTTCACATATTGAAGAAGTTCTTGATGGAATGGTTGGCTGTAAAATTTGTGGCAAACCAACAGTATCTTCTTTAATGGAAGGTAAACCACGTTACCCTCGCAAAAATGGAAGCAACAATAACAGAGGCGGAAGAAAACCGGACTACAGAAAAAAGCCAAGATATAATAAATAATTTGAATAGCTTAACCCTAGAGGTTAAGCTATTCGGCTTCTAGAAAAAGTCTCCTAAATCCATGCACTGCCCTAGCTCTTTCAGACATGAAAAAGCAACCTCTATCGTAGAATATCATTAAATTGTAATCAACTGGCATCGTTTTTCATACGGTGTCAGTTTTGTTTTCAGTTGAACACGTTCATTATTGTAAAACCAAATGAAATCATCTATCAATCTATTTGCTTCTTCAAAAGAGTTAGGCTTATGTCTGTAAATACACTCCGTTTTAAGAATTGAAAAGAATTTTTCTGCCATTGCGTTGTCATAACAGTTATCTCGTCTTGACATTGATGGCGTACACTACGTGATACGTTAAAAAGCAAGCACATTGTTTTGACTGGATATTATCCTTATGTCTATATATTGCTAAATACTTGACTTTAGGCTTCACTTCCTTCCAGCGAGATGAAGAAAATCCCGCAACAATTCATTTTCCATTTTTAATCGTCTTATTTCATATTCTTGTTCAGTGACAATGTGTATTTTTAACGTATTTTTTTGTGGCCTTCCTTTAGGATTTGCCAATATCTTTGCCTCTAAATTACGTTCTTTTCTCCGCTCACTTTTTAGAAGATTGTATATTGGACGGTCTCCTTCTAAACCAAAATATTCTTTGATTTCCTTGTGTGCCATTCCTAGTTCTATCATTTCTTATCTGCTGATTTGTATTAAAATGATAATTCATTGAAACCAAATGTATCATTATAAATTTAATATATTATACTTATATTATTTTCAAAATTATATTGACATTATATGTAAAAGTGTGATATTAATGTTATGTTAATTAATGTTACTAATATATAAAAGTATCAGCATCTTCACTTAATCTCGCCTTGATTTTCAATTTAAAGCATTCATTTTTCCTTCCACAACTTCTTATTTTGTTAATAGTCCATCTTATTTGCAAACGCATATTCTCATTCTAAAAATAAATTACATGGAGGTGAAATTTATTCGTTTCTTGATTTTATATTCAAGATTATTTTAACAGTTTAGAATGAAATATGTTTTTATATTGTCTTAATATGGAAAGGAGAAATCACATGAAGAAAATCGTCAAAAAAATTTTAAGCATCTTTTTATCACTCCTTTTGGCAATAACCATAACACCAATTTCTGCTGTTTGGGCACAAAACGCCGACAACGCAACAAAACCAACTACTCTACAGACTGCTGGACAGAAAAAACAAGTTATCGGCTACATCACACAATGGGATGCCTGGAAAGATTCAAAAGCGGGATTACCTTCACAAGGCGCATTAACTCATCTAAATATTGACTATTCCAAATACACTATTTTAAATTACTCCTTCTTTGGAGTTGCAAATGATGGCTCTTTACATAGCGGTGACTATAGGGATAAAAATATTTACAAACCGGAAGTGCAGCAACAACCTCAGCCACTATTATACACTGATATTTATAGCAGTTGGGATTTATATCTTTTATTTGGTGAACTCGATGCTGTAAACTACATCAGTGCTGATATCGTTACCAAAGCTAAAGCACAAGGCTTTGATGTAAAAGAAGGCTCTTCGACATGGTCGCACCCAGGTTGGGGCATCTATAATCAGTCATTGCCTTTACCTTTGAAAAAAAGTGGTGGCGCACCTGGATTACTAGAACTTGCAAAACAAAATGGTGTTAAAGTGAATGCTTCAATCGGTGGATGGAGTATGTGCAAACATTTTCCTGAAGTTGCAGCAGATCCTATAAAACGTGCAAAATTCATTCAAGATTGCGTTCGTTTAATCAACATGGGGTTTGATGGAATTGATCTTGACTGGGAATATGTTGGACCATTTGACGGCATGAACTTTAGAGGAACCAGCGCTGATTAC